>CAVZVX010000082.1:0-8179 GCA_963778775.1 uncultured Spirochaetota bacterium
ACCGTTTCCGGTTTTTTCGATGCTTGCCCCGATTTCCTTTCGTACAACTGCTTCTTGAGATAGGCTACCTGGGCCTTGCTGTCCTGAAGAGCTTTCAGCAATTCTTGCTCGCGTTCTTTGCCCGCTTGGTGCAATTGCTTCCAGCGTCCGAGATCGGCCCTGAGCGTGCTATTCTCGATCTGTAACGCTTCGATGCGCTCTTGCTGGTTGCCTGGTTGGCTTTCCCACCCAAGGTTTGCGGTTCCCGCTTCCATCGTAGTCGGAGCATACTGGAACTGGATTTATTTTACCAGCCCCTCGGGGAGAGCGAATGCTTACGAAATGATCCGAGTAATTCTAGATACGAACGCATATTCGGCGTTCAAGCGCGGAGAGGCGCGCATCGTCGAAAGACTGAGGCAAGCCGACGAGATATTGATACCCGTACCGGTCCTGGGAGAGCTTAGGGTCGGTTTCAAGGCGGGAACCAAGGAACAGCAAAATCTCGCCGAGCTCGAGGAATTCCTCTCGTCTCGCCGCGTATCTGAGCAGGCGATGACGGAGCGCACTGCCTTGTTCTACGCGGAGATCTGCTCGGGATTGAAAAGAAAGGGAAACCCGCTGCCTCTCAACGATATATGGATCGCCGCCTGCGCCGTCGAGGCGGGCGCCGTATTGATCAGCAACGATGTTCACTTCGATAAAATCCCGGGATTGCTTGTAAATAAAAATTGATCATTAGATCCACCGGAGCATTTGCGAGCAAGCTCGCGGCGAGTTCCATGGCCCGATTTCGCTATGGAAGCAGGCCCCGGCTTCAGACCACGCTCTTCTCATCCGCCTTCGTCTCGTCCCAGTAGCCGTCCATGAGGGCCATGTTCGCGGCCGTCATCTCCTGGCCCGACGCGGCCATGCGCTTCTCGACCCGCCTGAAGCGCCGGGAAAATTTCTCGTTCGCCGCGTGCAGGGCGATGGCCGGGTCGACGCCGAGGAAGCGCGAGAGATTGACGGCGCTAAAGAGCAGATCGCCCAGTTCCTCCTCCAGTGCGGCGCGGCGAGAAGCCTCGCCGGCTTTGCCGGCCTCGTCGTTCGCCTCGTCGTTCGCCTCGTCGTTCGCCTCGTCACCGGCCGTTCCACCTCCGGCGACGAGAGCCTCGCAGGCCTGCTCCGCCTCGAGGAGCTCCTCGCGGGCCTTGGCCCACACATCGCCGGCCCGCGCCCAGTCGAATCCCGCCTTGGCGGCTTTCTTCTGGAGCTTGTAGGCCCGCTCGAGAGGCGGAAGGGCGCGGGACACGGCGTCGAGGGCCGAGTCCTTCCGGCGCCTGCCCTCGACATTTACCTTGATCTCGTCCCATTGCTTGAGGACGGCGTCCGGCGTTTCCGCCACCGCCTCGCCGAAGACGTGGGGGTGTCGGCGCACGAGCTTGTCGCAGAGGCCGGCGAGGGAATCGGCCACCGAGAAGGAGCCCTTCTGCTCGTGCATATAGCAGATCATCGTGGCGAGAAGGAAGAGATCGCCCGCCTCCTCCGCGACGTGGGCGGCGTCGCCTTCGTCGATGGCCTCGACGAGCTCGTAGGCCTCCTCGACGACGCTGCCCCGAAGGCTCTGAGGGCTCTGCTCCCTGTCCCAAGGGCAGCCGTCGGGGGCCCGGAGCCGCGCGACGATGGAATAGAGCCTGCCGAAGGCTTCCCCCGGACCGCTCGCCCCGGGCGCCGAGGACTCGGGCCTTGCCTTATCGCTGGACATGTTCACCCCTTTCGGTTCAGATATCGATGCTTATCCTATGCAGGTCGGGATCGGGATTGGGCCGCCAGAAAACGGCTACGAATCCGATGATCCTCACCAGCTCGCTTCCCGTCGCCTCGGCGAGCGCGGCGGCGAGCTCGCTCCGCGACTCTTTGAAGTCCGCGAAGCGGAGCTTCACGAGCTCGTGCAGCCTCAGGAGCTCTCCCAGGCGATCGGCCAGCGCGGGCGTCGCTCCGGCGCGACCGAGCGTCGCCAGGCACTCCATGGGCTGGGCCAGGCCGGCGAGGTAGCGGCGCTGTTTCGGGCTCATCAAGGATCGCGGCCTCAGAAGGGCAGCCGCTCGAGGCTGCGGATGACGAGGCCGAACAGGGCGCCGCCGCCCCAGCGGAGGAGGAGGAGGACCGCGAAGCCGGTTATGAGGCCCTGGAGGTAGTTGACGATGCGGCCGCGATAGATGAAGCGGTTGATCGCGAAGAGGACCGGGTTGAGCATGGAATCTATCACCATCCAGAGCGGATGGAGGGAGTTCCAGCGGGCCGCGTAGGCGACTATCCTGGCTATCGCGCATACGGCGAAGAAGGAGATTATGAAGGCGCCCGCCGACCATGCGGCTCCCACGAGGAGGCCCAGGACGAGGCCGACGCTGAGCCTTCCCGCGTAGGCGACGGTCGTGAGGAGGTCGTTGACGACGGCGAGAGTGGCGAGGGCCGCGATCGGGCTGAAGTCGAAGGCTCCCGAGGAGAGGAATTTAATCCGGCGGAACCAGGACAGATAGGGATCCACCAGCCGGGCGAGTATCTCCCCTCCCCTGCCCGCGTCGAGGCCGGGGACCCAGGACATGAGCACCCTGGCGGCGCAAAGGAAGATATAGACGATGACCGCGGCATTGAGGACCCGCGCGACTAGATAGAGGATCACACGAAGCCCCCCTTCGAGACTATTGAGCCAATTTCAAAACTCGGTTAGTTTTGAAATTGGCTTTGCAGTTTCTCGCGCTTCTTGCGCCCTATAGGAAGCGCTGCGAAATCTGCGCAATGTTAATGTAGCTTTTTCAAAATGCGTCTGCATTTTGAAAAAGCCTCTATTGGTTGGGCTTGATCTTCTGCAGCTCGGTCATCGTCTGCTTTAGCCCCTTGGATGCCTGCGCCGCGTCGCGGCTTTCCCGCGCGGGGTCGAAGGTCGAATCGAGCCGCAAGGCCTCGTCCCAGAGGGCGATCGCGCCGTCGGTGTCCCCGCGGGCATAGGCGTCCAGGCCGCTTAAGATATAGGGTATCGACCTTTTTCGCAATATCGGCTCGGCCGAGATCGCCCAGCAGGAAGTCGGCCTGGATGGAGATCCTGTTGAGGGGCGTAAACTGGGTCGTGAGATCGAGGGTATAGTTGACGGTGATGCGCGCCAGGTCGAGATCGAAGGTCGACCCGATGGTGAACCTCGGGTTTCCTCCCTGGATGAGGAGGCCCGTATGAGCCTGGAAGAAATCGGTCACGGATATGAGGCCGCCCCCGGCGAAGCTCGTCGCCTCCGATTCCGAGAGGTTCATGAGATCTATCGGCTGAATCACGTCGAAGGAGAAGAGGAGGGGCTTGAGGGGAGAGTAGCCGAGGCCGAAGGTAGCCTCGGTCGGAAGGGGATCGCCCTCCACCGGAGGGCCGACGTTCCTGGCCGTGAAGGCGAGCGAGAAGTTCTTGTTCCTGGACGAGTAGAACTTGAAGAGGTTGAAGCGGGAGAGCAGGCCCGTGTCGACCATGACCCCGAGCGCGGAGTTGCCCGCGGTGGCGCCCGAGTCGACGGCCGGCATGGAGCGGTAGGCGATCTTGGCCGTCGCGCCCGCGGAGAGGCCGCTGAAGTAGAAGCCCGGGAAGAAATCGTAGGATAGGTTGAATCCCGCCATCGACTCGGAATAGTAGCCCGAGCCGACGAGGTCCCCGAACTGGTTCGTCGCGGGGAAGGGAATATAGAGCCACTTGCCGCCGACGCCGAAGCCGAAGTTCTTGTAGCGGATCGTGTAGACCGCCCCTTCGATCTTGGTGTCGGCTATCCAATTGTTGTGGAAGACCGACAATTCGGTGGAGTCGAGGAGACTCGAGGCCGCGGGATTGGACTCGAAGTAGGAGGCATCGCTGCAGACGGCCGAGTAGGCGGTACCCATGCCTTCGTCGAGACCGCCCATGGGTATGAGGAGCGAGCGCATGGTCGTAGTGCCCGCATTGGGGTCCACATTGAGTACATTGGAGATGAGCTGGTAAATATCGGATATGCTCTGCGCATTCGCCCCGCGCGCGACAGCCATGAGAAAGACCAGGGCGACGAGTACGGCCGCACGCTTCATATTCAGTAAAAAGTATACTATGCTCCGCCCCCGATTTCTATATCGGGGAGCCCGCTCGACCCGATTAGGCTTGTTTCTCGAAGGTCGGAGCGCTTTCGAGCTTCCGTCTCGACTCGTTCTTCCTTCAATTAAGGGCATCCGAGACCGAAAATTAACAGACTCGTCTAAATGGGCGAAGTATCATCTTGACTCGAAAGGTATTGGCCCACGGTACATGCCTCGTAAGCCTCTCGCCCTTATCCTCCTCGCCATCCTTCTTCTGGGAGGGAGGCTCGCGTGGCCGATGGGCCGGAAGATGGATATATTCGTTCCCGTCGACGCCCTGATCCAGGAAAAGCGCTATTCGGAAGCCTTGGCCAGGCTCCAGGACCTCTTGGTGAGCGCCCCGGCGCGCACGGGGACTATCAGGGATCGAATCGCCGAGACCGAGCTCCTCGAGGCCGACGACGAGATCTCGTCCCAGCGCTACAACCAGGCCCTAGCGACCTTGAGCACGTTTTGGGCGGAGTTCCCCGAAAAGGCGGATCAGGCGCAGAAGCGCATCCGCAAGATCAACCGGGTGCGCGAGGAGTACAACAAGGAGGCGAAAGAGCTCCTCGCCTACATGAGCGATGCCAAGAACCGCGTCGATCCCGATTACAACAAAGAGATCACCGATCGGCTCGAGAAGCTCGATGGCCTCGACCGGGACAACCCCGATTCGAAAAAGACCATAACCAGCCTCAAGGAGACTTCGCTCTCCCTGGTCAACCAGGACTCGATGAAGGCAGTGATGAGCGCGGGCAGGGTTCTGATCGACGGCGGGGACTACGCGAAGGCTTTGCGCCAATACCTGAAAGGCTTCCCGCTCTTCAGGCCCGAGTTCGAGAACGCCGGCTACGACGAGCTGACCATGGAGGCCGTCGCGGGAGTGGTCCGCAAGACCGAAGCCATGCCGGACGCCTACGATGCGTCCCAGGCCAGCCTCTCGAAGTCGGTCGCGGATCTCGCCGCCGCCTTCCAATCGGGTTCCCCCGACAGGATTTCCGCGGCCCTTGCGCCGGCGAGGACGGCCCTGGAGAACTTCCGCAGCCTGCGCGAAAGTCTTTTCGCGACCGGGGCGGACCTCGCGCGCAGCTACGACGCCCTCCCCAAGGAAGGCAAGTCCCCAATAGAGTACCAATACCTCGCCTACCTCGATATCTTCCTGCGCGGCAGGCCCGACAGCTGGGGACCCGACAAGAAACCCGAGGCGGAGAAGGGCAAGCCGGAGGGCATGGGTGGGGTCCTCCTCGCCCAAAGCGCCGCGATCCTGGACAGCCTCGGGAAGGCGGCCCAGGCCAGCGTCGACTCCGCCTACGCCGCCGCGGGAAAGGCCTACGATGCCGGTTCCTATGCCGATGCGGGAGTGGCCTTTTCGCGCGCGCTCGCCCTCGTGGCTCCGGGCGCCGAGGTCCTGGGCTATTGGGCCCTCCTGCCGGAGAGCGGCTTCGTGCCCGACCTCGCGGGCCTTCGCGCGAAGATAGGGGCGGCCGCCGCCGACCAGGGACGGATAAGCCAGCTCGGGGCCCTCGCCTCGGCGGGGCAGAGGCTTTCGGAGCTTGCGGCCAGCTACGACTCGGCTTCGTCGCAGATCTCCGGATATTTGTCCGGCCTCAAGGAGACGCTTCCCGTCGCGGACGTAAGGACAGCCCTGGACGGCTACCGCTCCTCGATCCAGGCGATCGAGGCGAAGCTGGGAAAGGAGGCCGACGGCAGAGCTGCCCTCGCTCGGGCGGCCGCCGAGGCGGCGACCGCGCTGGGCGACTCGCGCCCCAATGACGCCTTCGGGGCCTACTCGGCGAGGCTCGACAAGGCCCTGGCCGGGGCCAGGGCCGCCGAATACCTGACTGTCGCCGCTCGAGGCCGGATCGAGGGCGACTACGTCGATCGGGAGCTGGCCGCGAGGACGGCGGCGGTAAGCGCGGCCGACGCGCTCACCGACAGTTTGCCGACGACGACCGAGGCGAAGCCCGAGGGCCTGCCCAATCCCGCGTCGCCTACCGCCGCCGCCGCTGCCCTCACGGAGGAGGGGCCCAAGCTGACCGTCCTGACGTCCTGGATCTCCGGCGATCTCGGGTCCATGGCGTCGGAAAGCCCGGCCCTCCTGGCCGACCCGGCCTTCGCGGCCGCCCGCGCGAAAATGGAAGATCTCGGGAAGAAGGCGACGGAGCTGCAGGCGCGCGGCGCGGCCGCCCTCGCCAGGGCCCAGGCGAAGATCAAGGCGGCCGCCGCCGCCCTCGGCGAGGCGCGCAAGTATATCGAGGCCGCGAAGGCCCGCCTCGCCGACGCGAAGACGCTCATCGCCCAGGACAAGGGCAAGGGCGTCAAGTCGGCCGTCATCAGGAAGGACTTCACGGACTCGCAGGACAGGCTCGAAAACGGCCGCAGGGGAATCGTCGAATCCTCGAACGAAGACTACGATCCCAAGACCTGGGATGATTTCCAGCAGCTTTACTCGACGCTCAATTCCGATCTCGACCGATCGAAGAGGGAGTGGGTCAACAACGAGGACGAGAGACTGCTGGCCGAGGGCCAGACCTATTACAGCCAGGGACTCTTCGACCTGGCCTCCGAATCCCTGAACGTCGCGCAGGAGCTGTGGCGAGAGGACAACGACACGGACGACGATCGGGTGAAGTACTGGCAGAACCTGGTCAAGCAGGCGAGCGACACGAACAACAAGCGCGAGGTCAAGCCGGGCGACGCGCTTTACTACGAGATCGGGAATTACCTGTCCCAGGCGCGGAAGCTCTACCTCAAAGGCGACAGTCTCATGAAGTCGGATCGCAAGAGCGACGCGGACGCGGCCTTCGTCGATGCGCAGCATAACCTGAGCTACGTCACGGTGACCTTCCCCCTCAATTCGGAGGCCGGCCTCCTCAATCTCCAGATATCCAAGTCGACCAACCCGGACTTGTACGACAAATCCCTGCCCGTCAAGATAAAGGAGGCCGTCGATCTCCTGGCCGCGGATCCTACCAGGGCCTATTCCGAGATCGCCGACCTCTATAGGATGGAGCCGCGCTACCCCGGGCTCAAGACCGCCTACGAGAACGCGGAGATAGCCGTGGGCATTCTCCTTCCCCCGCCGACCAAGGAGGCGCTGGCCAAGGTCGCGTCCCTCCTGTCCAAGGCGGAGAGGGAGCTCAATACGGGGCGGAGCGATCAGCGCAAGATGGCCGAGGCCGACCTGATAGCCGCCTATGCCATCGACCCGAACAATAGGCAGGTCAACGCCCACCTGCGCGACATCAAGACCATCGAAAGCAAGGCGACGGGCCCGACGCTGGGACTCGCCGACCAGGCTATACTCGATCAGGCTACGCGGTCCTTCGCCGCGAGCCAGTACAACCAGGCCCGGGACCAGCTGTCGCAGCTGCTATCGGACCCGGAAGAAACCCGTGCAAAATGGCGCGGGTGCAATGCGCGTACAGGGTGTCGGCTTCCGCGGAGCGCCGGGGCAGGTCGTAGTACGAGTCCTCCTCCGCGTGGACCGCACGTCCGTCGAGGAAAGGGATCACCTCGTCCAGCACGCCGGTGTCTCCGGTGCCGAGGGTATAGCGACAGGTGGCAAGCGGCAGCCAGAGGTAGTCGTCCGAACAGTGGGTGCGCACGCCACGTCCCGATGGTGGATGCCACCAGTGCTGGACGTCCCCCTCGCGGAACTGGTGAGCCGCGCACAGGAGCAATTGCTCGCGCAGCAGGCGTGGTTCGCAAGGCATTAGCGCCTGTTCCTTTGAAAACTTTATATTCTAATTGTTCATGGGCACAACAGTGCTACAACGGTGAAGACCTGAACGGAAATAACAAACTGGATCCCGGCGAAGACATCATCGGGGATGGGAAACTTCACCGTTACATTCTCCCTCAACCGCCACGCCAGCCGCGTGTGCGTGCCGATCGTGGAAAATCAGCAGGCGATTATCTATTGGGACAGGACGCAGGCTGAGGAGAGTTTCGACCCGATAAGTAAACAATATGATTTCGAAGGGTACAGGATTTACCGTTCGCCGGCCGGTGCGGATATAAAGGATCCGACAAGATTTTATTCTCTCAATGGGACCTTGTCGGCGACTATGACCGTGCAGACGATAATATCGGT
>CAVZVX010000083.1:0-23735 GCA_963778775.1 uncultured Spirochaetota bacterium
AATGCGAAGGTTCGCCGCGCCCGTTTCGCCAAGATCGAGCGGCTATTGAAGATCGCCATACCTCAGCTCGGCGATCTCACGGACTCTATCGATGAGATGGGCGTACCCCACCTCGAGCTGCGGCTGGAGAACTGGAGGCCCAACGCCGGCAAGCAGCAAGAGAGCCAGCTTTCGGACGGAACGCTTAGGCTGATCGGCATCCTTTGGACGATCCTCGATACAAAGGACCTCCTGATGCTCGAAGAGCCTGAGCTATCCCTCCATTCTGGGATCGTCTCCCGCCTGGCACCACTCATTTATCGAGTCAATAAAGCTAAAAAGGAACCATCGCAGATCCTGATCAGCACTCACAACCCCGACCTTCTATCGGATAGAGGAATCGGGCCGAACGAGATATTCGTTTTGTGCCCCGAGAAGGCGGGGACTACGGTGCGGGCGGCCAAGGATATCGAGGAAGTCCGCGTCCTGCTCGAACAGGGGCTGTCGCCGGCTGAGGCCGTGCTTCCCATGACGGCTCCCTCGATGGCAGATCAGCTCGTCTTGTTCGAATGATCTTCAACATCGCGGTCGAGGACGACTTAAGCGAGACAGTCGCGAGGAAGATACTCGGATCGGTAGGAGGTTCCGTTGGTCAGAGATTCCCCGTTCGCGAAAGGCTACGAGCTTCTCCGGGAAGGGGCAATTGATCAAAAAAAACGCGGCGCACAATGAGTCTTCCAAGATCGTTCCATTCCTGATGATGATCGACTTGGATACATCGAGCTGCGCTCCGGAGATGCTTAGAACATGGATGCGTCCGTTCCCAATTCATGTTTCATTCTCAGAGTCGCTGTCCGAGAAACCGAATCGTGGCTTCTGGCCGACCGGCACGGGATGGCGAACTATCTCGGCATATCCATCTCTTCCATGCCGACGGATCCTGAGAATTTAGCCGATCCGAAAGCTTCTCTGATCAGCTTTGCGAAACGTTCAAGGTCTAAGAACATTCGCCAATCGATCGTACCAGAAGAATCGGGAGCATCGATCGGGCCCGACCGCCACCCTATCGCCACGAGTTCCGGGGCCGCTCGATACGGGCGGCCCGGGCGTCTTACTTGGCCGTCTCTATGGACAACAGCTCGATCTCGAAGACGAGGACGGAATTGGGGCCGATGGCGCTGCCGGCGCCCTTCTCTCCATAGGCCAGATCGGAAGGCACGAAGAAGCGGAATTTGCTCCCGACCGGCATCAATTGAACGCCTTCCGTCCAGCCGCGTATGACGCCGCTAAGCGGGAAGGTGGCCGGCTCGTGCCTGGCGATAGAGCTGTCGAAGACCGTCCCGTCGAGGAGCTTTCCTTCGTAATTCACCTTTACCGTATCCGAGGCTTGGGGCTTCGGGCCGGTACCCAGGGTAATCACCTGGTATTGAAGCCCCGAGGCAGTCGCCGTAATCCCGGGCTTCTTGAGATTGTCCGCCAGGAAGCTCTTCCCAGCGGCCAGGTTTTCGGCGCTCTTCTTGCTTTCGGCGGCTTGCATGGATGATTGGACGGCGGCCTGCGCTTGCGCATTCGTATACTTGGTCGCCTTGCCGTCCAGGACATCCTTCAGTCCTTGCAAGAAGGTATCGGGACTGATCTGAAGACCGCTGCTTTTGAGACTCGTACCGATGAGCATGCCGAGGGAATAGCTTACGTCGACCGGCTCCTCGGCCGCGAGAGGGGCCGCAAGAGCGAGACAAAGAGCGAAACATGGAACGAAAGCGTAGAACTTCTTCATGTTAATACGTCCTTGAGTTGAGTTGTCGCGACAATAGCATAAAGTGCCATGGAGAATGAACAGGTCCACGGAGGCAACCCCTCCGCTCTCGCGTGAAATGTTCGAGGATTGAATTCAAAATCTTGCAAATGGGGAATAGAGCGTATTGAATTGGATTCAGAGCATTGGCCATTGGTTTTGAGATGCGAATGGGCCAATTCCCCGGCATTTCCGGCAAGAGGTTTTGCCGGCAACGTCGCGAACCTCCCGGCGGACTAGGCCTTCCTCTTTCCGCACATCTCTTCGACCGACAGCCTGAGCAGCCTGGTGGCGCCCAGGGCGGCGGGGTCGAAGTCGCCCTCCCCGCGCCAGCCGTAGTGGCGCATGATCCGGCCCAGGGCCTCGAGCCTCTCGCTCTCGCCGCCGAGCTCGCCCAAGCTGCCGTAGCCGACGATGCTTGCGTAGCGCATGCCGCAATCGCAGGGGCCGGGACCGGTCGCCAACTCGTGCCCGACATCCAGCTCGAAGCAGACGCGGGGATTGGCGCGCATCATGTCGAGCTTGCGTCCGTCGCGGGCGCAATGGAAGAAAAGGACGGGAAGCGATCCGTCCCATTCGTATCCGAAGTTCATGGTCACGATGTAGGGGACGTTTCCGGCGGCGAAGGCGAGGCGGCAGACGTCGGCCTTATCGAATATCGCCGCCTGACTCTCGCGATCGCGAAGCTCTCGATCCTTGCGTCTCATGCGAGGCATGGTAAGGGCTCGCGACGACCCCGGTCAATACAGCCCGGGAAGTATCCTTTTAGGAACGCGACGAACGTACTCTTTCCACAGCTCGCCGTACTTGGCAGCGCATCGGCGCTCGTCGGCGCGCTCCCTGGGAAAAAGCAGCACCACGTAGTAGAGGGGATAGAGCCAGACGACCCAGACCGAGGGCCAACCCAGGGACAGGGTCAGGCCAATGGCCATCAGGATCTCGCCCAAGTAGTTTATGTGCCGCGACAGGCCCCAGAATCCGCTGCAGAGCAGGGCCTTCTTGCCGTCGGTCAGGGCTTTCGGCTTGAGGATCCCGAACATGGCTCGGTCGGGACTGGTCTTGAAGAAGAACTTTTGCAGATTGGCGCCCCGAGACAGGACCCAACCCGCGAAGAATACCGACCTGAACAGGACGAGGAGCCACGGCGCGGTGCGCGGATCGGGCAGCTCGGCCGTGGCCCAGAGGCCTACGGAATAGAAATAGGGATAGAACGCGAGGCAACCCCAACCGAGCTTGAAGCCCAGACGCTCGGCGAAGATGTCGTAGGTGTAGAGGTGAACGCGCTCGAAAATCAGGTAGTCGACGACGAACCACAGGAACAGGAAGCTATAGATCGCGACCCCGGGCGAGGAGCTCGAGCCGAAGACCAACAGATGGTGGGCGAGAAAGGATAGGAGGTTCAGGGCGAGCATGACCGCCCCCACCAGGTAGAGGAACATCTTGACGTCGACTCGGCCTTCGAGGACCCTCGGGTTCTCGAGGCGGCCGAAATAGAGGTCGGCCAGGAAGGAGGATCCGGCATTCTCGGCCCGCACGACCATGGCGAAGCTGAAGATCAGCCCGAGGACGCAGGAACCCGCGAGACCCGACCAGCGGTGAATATAAAGCCAGTCCCAGGGAATAAGGTTGAATGCCCCCGCGAGCGCCCAGAGCCCGACCGCGACGACCAGGACGAGAGGTCCGTTCAGCCGATATCTCAGGGGCTTTCCGCTGCCCGCATCGATGACGTAACCCGCGACTTCGCGCGCCGGAAGAAGAAGATGCAGCGTGAGCAATAGGGCGTAAATGAACCAAGGGGCCAGGAAACCCGCGATGAGCTCCCTCATGACAGTCCCTTCGTCGAATTCGCCATGACGCCGATGGCCATGCGCTTGGAAAGCAGGCGACCGAGGAAGAACGACGCGAGCTTATTGACGAAACCGGGGACCACCACGGGACCACGCCCCAGCGCGGCTACCGCCCGTTCCGCCACCGATGCGGGATCCATCGTACCCGGGGCATCCTTGCCCGACGCGCCCGCGAAACCTGGCGTGCGGACGGCTCCTGCGCAGCACGCGATAACGTCGATACCCTTCGGCTTGAGCTCCTTCCATAAGCTCTCGGCCAGTATTTTATTGAAGGCCTTGCTCGCGGCGTAGACCGCGATCGACGGAGAGCCTTGATTGCCGGCGAGGGAGGACATCAGGATCAGCGCCCCGCGCCTTCGGGCGATCATAGGAGGCACCAACGTCCGAAGAAGCATGGCAGGCCCGAGTACGTTGACGTCGACGACTCGGGAGAGGGCGGCCGGGTCCATGGCGGCGAATTCTCCGACGGGCGCGTATGCGGCGTTATATACGGCGAGGCCCACCTCGAGCCCGGAAACGGCGTTCCGCAGACTTTCCCGAAAATCGGGAGTCCCGAGATCGCCCTCGAGAGCCCGCGCTTCGATGCCATAGCGGCTGCGCAGCTCCTCGGCGAGAGCGACTAGCAGTACCTTTCGCCTGGCCACGAGCAGCAGATTCATGCCGCGATCCGCCAGGGCACGGGCAAAAGCCGCGCCGAGACCCTCCGACGCTCCGGCAACCAGGGCCCACGCGCCGTATCGATCCGAAAATCGTCGCGACATAAGCTCCCCTTTCCCCAGCCCGAGCCCCGAGGCCGGCCCTATTCCATTCCCTCGATCAACCTTGTCTTCGATACCTACTTCAAGTCGGCGAGAAGCTTCGTCGCGTCCTTGCTGCCCATCGAAGCCGCCTTCTGAAGATCGACGCGGGCTTGGGCGCTCCTGCCGGTGTCCTTGTACAGTTGGCCGCGGTAATACCAAGCGTCCTTGTTGGCGTCCTTGCCGCCGCCGAAGTTCGTGATGTACTCGTTGAAGAGCTGCTCGGATTTCTTCAAATCGCGACCTGCGATCCCGGGCAGCACCTGCCAGAAGCGTCCGAGAGCCAGGATGGGTCCGCCTGTGTCGAAAGTCTTGTCGGTAGCATAGGCAATCTCGAAGCCCTTCTGCGTCTTGCCCTTCAGCCCTTCGGTCATCGCCGTGATGATGCTGACGCCGTCCGAATAAGTCCCTACGCAGAGACCATAGTAGTACCAGCCTTCGATGCCCTTGGGATTGAGATCGGTCGCGATCTCTCCGAACTTCATCCCGTTCTTGCCTGCGCTCTTCGCGATGTCCTTCCAGCCCTGAACCTTTTGGGTGACGGCCTCGTCACCCCAGAGACGCAAGGCCTTGGCGGCCTTCCAATTGGCGGCGTAGTCCGCGGGCGCGGCATTCGCCGCCTTGACCGCGTCGTCGGCATCCGACTTGAGCGCGACGATGTTTCCCTCGGCGAAGGCGGTCGCTGCGGCAAGCGATAACATGAGGGCGATGGCCGGTATCCGGTGTCCGATCATGAGTCGTTCCTCCTGGGGCATGATGTCTGCAGGGGAAGCCTAGCCCCTGCCCGTCGCCGGGTCAAGGACCGTCGCCTCTGGCGTTGTACGGCTCCTTGAATACTGCGCTTCTCGGAAAACGCGTCATAGTTGCAATACCCCCTCCGGTATGACCTTCCAGATCAAGTTGTTCCCGAAATCAGCCACGTATACGATCCCCGAGCCGTCGACGGCGATTCCTGCGGGTCCATTCAGCGCGGCGGCGGTACCGGTCCCGTTGGCCGAGCCGGAAGACCTGCTCACTTCCAGGTTCGTCACCTCCCCGAGCGGTGTAATCTTCCGAATCAAGTTGTTTCTTTGATCCGCCACATAGACATTCCCCGAGCCGTCGACTGCCACTCCCGCGGGTCCATTGAACGAAGCCGCGGTGCCGGTCCCGTTGCTCGAACCGGGAACGGCGCTTCCCGCCAAGGTCGTCACCGCCCCGATCGGGCTGATCTTGCGGATCAAATCGTTGTCCATATCCGCCACGTAGATATTCCCCGAGGCGTCGACCGCTACGCCAGTGGGCCCATTGAACATGGCGGAGGTTCCCGCGCCATTGGACGAGCCGGGAGCGCCGCCTCCCGCCAGAGTCGCCACTACGCCGGCCGGGGAAATCTTGCGTATCATGTTGTTTCTTTGATCCGCCACGTAGACATTCCCCGAACCATCGACCGCCACTCCGGCGGGTCCATTGAACGAGGCGGCATTCCCGGACCCGCCGGCCGCGCCCGCGGATCCGCTCCCCGCCTTGGGTCCCTTTGGCGGAACGAGGACCCTTATCCCGTTTGCCGACCCGGCGAACCCGCTTCCCGCCAGGGTCGTCACCACCCCGGCGGATGAAATCTTCCGGATAAGATCGTTCCCGAAGTCAGCGACGTAGACATTCCCCGAGCCGTCGACCGCCAATCCAGTGGGTCCATTGAACGAGGCGGCGGAACCGGTCCCGTCGGCCGATCCGGAAGACCCGCTGCCCGCGAAGATCGTCACCGCCCCGGAAGAAGCGATCTTCCGGATCACATTGTTATTCCTATCCGCCTCGTAGACGTTCCCGGAGGCGTCGGCCGCTACGGCCGCCGATCCATTGAACGAAGCGGCAGTCCCGATTCCGTTGGCCGAGCCGGGAACGCCGCTCCCCGCCAGAATCGCCACGGCCCCGGCAGAAGTGATCTTCCGGATCAGGTTGTTATGCGTATCCACCACGTAGACATCACCCGAGCTGTCGACCGCCACTCCGGCGGGGGCATAGAACGAAGCGGCGGTCCCGAGGCCGTCAGCCGAGCCGCGAACGCTGCTCCCCGCCAGAGTCGTCACCGCGCCGGCGGGGGTGATCTTCCGAATCGAGTTGTTATCCGTATCCGCCACGTAGAGGTTCCCCGAGCCGCCTACCGCAACTCCATCGGGGGAATAGAACGAGGCGACGCTTCCCGTTCCGTCGGCCGCGCCTGCGGATCCGCTTCCCGCCAGGGTCGTCACTGCCCCGGCGGAGGTGATCTTCCTGATACGATCGTTCCCGAAATCCGCCACGTACACGTTTCCCGAACCATCTACCGCCACTCCATTGGGATATTTGAATGATGCGGCCGTGCCGGTACCGTCGTCCGAGCCGACGGACCCGCTCCCCGCCAGGGTCGTCACCGCTCCCGCGCTGGTGATCTTCCTTATTAAGTTGTTCCCGAAATCCGCCACGTAGACGGAGCCAGCGTCATCCACCGCGACTCCGTTCGGGCCATTGAACGAAGCGGCCTTCCCGATCCCGTTGGCCGACCCGGCGGACCCGCTGCCCGCCAGGGTCGTCACCGCCCCGGCGGGGCTAATCATCCGGATCAAGTTGTTCCTTTGATCCGCCACGTAGACATTCCCCGACTTGTCGACCGCGATTCCGCTGGGTCCATTGAACGAGGCGGCCGTGCCGGTACCGTCGTCCGAGCCCATAGAGCCGCTCCCCGCCAGAGTCGTCACCGCGCCGGCGGAGCTGATCTTCCGGATCGAGTTGTTTATGGTATCCGCAACGTAGACATTCCCCGACTTGTCGACCGCGATTCCATAAGGGGAATTGAACGAGGCTCGCGCCCCGGTCCCGTCGGCCGATCCCTTTACCCCGCTGCCCGCGAAGGTGGTCACGATGCACCCCGTAGGGCCTAATTGATCTGTAACGGCTGGAGCGGCAGTCAGAAAGAGAAGTATGCCTGAAATAAGGAAACTTTTAATAACGCTCATCAGTATTTCTCCCAATTATACAGAGGAGGCTCGCTCCTCCTTGAGAATTACCTCGAACGTTCGATTATAGCGCCTTTGCGCGATTTTGAAACGGTAAACATGAATGCGGTCCCGACGGGAATCTCGATACACGGCCTATTTTGCGCGACTCGCGCCCACGGACGCCCGCGGCCGGAAGGTCGTGAGCTCGGCGAAAAAAACTCGCAACCCTTCTTCGAGTTGCGAGTTACGATCGATCGGGCAACCCAGACTCGAACTGGGAACCCCAAGTCCCCCAGACTTGTACGCTAACCACTTGCGCTATTGCCCGAACGCTTCTTGAGAAGCAAAACGAATTTACCACGCCCCGCGAAAGCGGGTCAAGCTCCGCCGGTCATGCGCATCCGAAGCGCCCGTCACCCGGAGAGGGATCGATCCCCGGGCGAGTGAGGGCGAAGTCGTACTTCACCGGGTCCTCGGGCGAGTACAGCCTGAAGGCCGCAGTCGCCTCGAGGGCGTTCCGCAGGTTCGCGTAGCGGCTCGGCATGAATCCCAATCTCGCGTGGCAGACGCGCGCCATGTGCAAATCCAAGGGAACCACGAGCCGGGCCCGATCCACGCGCGCCCAACCGCCCGGGTCGACGGCATCCATGCGCGACATCCAGCGCAGGAACAGGAAGAGCCGCTTGCAGGCGCTGCCGAGAGCCGGATCGGGCAGCAGGTTTCCCCGTAAGGCGCCATCCGACTCGGCCTCATGCCGGACGCCTTCGTCGCGAAGGCCGAGCCGCTTCAACGCGCGAACGAAGGCGCCCAGCGCGGTCACGACGTTCGGGCCGCCGGGATCGCCCAGGAGAAAGAGCCCTTCGAGGCTTCCATGGCGTTCGCGGCCGCGCTTTATCGCTCGCATGATGGCGATCAAATCTTCGGCGAAGCAAAAGCGGTATTGGAAGCCGCCCCAGGCGTCGCGAAGCTCCGCCTCGCCCATCCGCGCGAGAACGGCCGCGGGTCTTTCGCCAAGCGGGGCCAAGGCCCGCGAGCAGGCCCGCATGATCAAATCGACCGAGCCGAAGGCCAAGGTCGAGCAGACGAGGGCCGCGACCTCCCGATCGGCGGGATCGGGGAAGGGCCTCACGATCGCGAGAGGATCCCGCCTCAAGCGGCCGATGACGTTGCAATCGGCATATATTTCCTCGAGGAAGGCCGCGATACCCGGATCGCGCGAGCGCGGCTTCGCGGCTAGCCTCATTGCGGAGCGATCGCATCGAGCTGCCGCTGCCTAGATTCCAGCTCGGGATCGCCCGGGTCGATGGCGATAGCCTGCCTGAGGTAGAAGCGGGCCCTCACGTAATCCTTGCGCCGAACCAGGATATCGGAAACGGCCGCAAGCGCCTCGGGATTGTCGGCGTCCTCCACAAGGGACGAACGGAGCAGGGTCAGCGCGGCATCGTCGGATTTCTGGAGCTTGGACTGTACCAAGTAGAGCACGGACCGAAAGGCAGGGGAAGAGGCCCCCGGCAAGAGGCGAGCTATGATATCCTGCGCCGTCTTCGCGTCGCCAGAATCGGCCAGGGCGCGGAGATAGGCCTCGTCCGCAGCTTCCGAACGAGGCTCGTCGCGATACCACGCGTAGGCGTAATTCAATTCGCCGCTGATGTCGCCGGCCTTGCGCAGTATGCGCGCGGCAAGCGCCTTGTCCTGGAAGGCCGCGCCCGCCCGCGCCAGATACGTCGCGGCGTCGCTCCATTTGAATCGCGACGCCGCATCGAGAACGAGGAGTCGAGAGGCCTCGACGGCCGCCGCCCGTCTCGCGGCGAGGAGCACGGCGCCCGTCTCGGTATCGGAGTCGTCGGGCGCTACCGCGCCGGGAACGACGACCTCGCATACCCGAAGGGCCAAAGTCCTGGCTTCCTCTCGGTCGAAGGCAGGGCCGACGAAGAGGAGACGCGAGGCGGCGACGAGGAATTCGGGATCGTCGGCGTAGGAAGCGAGGCCCCGTCGGGCCCATCTGAGCGCCTCGTCCCTCGCTCGGAGGGCTTCCGACTCGAGACAGCGCAGCAGGATATAGAGCCGATCGGTGGGATTCACCGTGCCGTAGGCGTCGAGAAGCGGCAGAGCCTGCCGATACTCGCCGGCTCGAATGAGGAGCCTGGCGCGGATAAGGACGAATTTGGAATCCTGAGGATCGAGCGTGAGGACGCGCGAGACGAAGGGAGCCGCCTCTTCGTAGCGCCCGTTCGCGTATAAAGCGAGCGCGTAAGGACGATCGAAGGCCAGAAGCCCGGAGCGGGTCTGCGCGAGAGGCGAAAGGGCGGCTAGGGCATCCCCGCTCCTCTTCAGCGCGAAGAGCGAGCGACCCAGCCCGATCGCGGCGCTCCAGGCGTCGGGAGCGACGGCGAGAGCCGAGCGGTAGAGCCCGAGCGCGCCCTGCCAATCGCCACGCCGCTCGGCATCGACGCCCCGAAGGATGCTCGGCATGATCGAAGGGACGCCGAGTCTCGCGAAGCGGTCGAGCGCGTCGAAGGCTCGACGCGAGGAATCGCTCGAATCCGACGTGAATATGACGAGGGCCGGTATGAGCTCTCCGAGGGGATTGCCCGCCGAGTCCGGAGGAACGTCGGGCGAGCGACCCGACGCAACGTCCGCCAGAGCCTTGAGCAGACCTTGGGCTGTACCCGACAAGGCCGACGGGTCGTCGACGGCCGTTTTTATGGGAGGCTGCGAGATTTCGGGATAGGCCAGGGCGGCAATTCCCCGCGCCAGCAAGTCGAGGGCCGCGGCGTCTTGGGCGGTGATCCACTTGGCGTTCGTGGCGAGTTCCCGCGCCTTCGCAAGGGAAGAGGGGGAGCCGAACACGATCGAAGTCTCTATTCCCTCGCGTTCCTCGCGGCCGCGCGCAAGAGCGGCCGGCTCCGCGGTCTGTAGCGCCGTGCCGGCGCTGGCCGTACCGGCGCTGGCCGTACCGGCGCTGGCCGTACCGGCGCTGGCCGTACCGGCGCTGGCCGTACCGGCGCTGGCTGTGCCAGCCCCTCCAGTACCGCCGCCGGCAGTAGTCGAGGCAGGTTGCTGAAGGGGCGGGACAGAAGTGGCATCTTGAGCCGCCGGTACGGCGGGCACCGCAGTCATGCCCGGCCCCGCAGATGGGGCAGGCGCGCTCGGAGCGAGCTGCACGGGCGCGACGACTGTCTTAGGCTTCGATGCGCACGAGGCAAGGGCGAAGAAAGCGACGAGGGCAAGCGCGACCGGCGCCACCGCGCGGATGATGCCGCGAGGCCTCCCGCGATTCATGGCCCCGCGGAGGGGCCGCGCCTGCGTTTGGGTTCATCGGCTCGCGCATCGCCCGGACGCGTCCTCGTTTGGCCTATCTGTCCCTCCGAATTATCCGTCGGGATCCGTCGCGATACGCCATAGGCGATGAATAACGATATCCCGCCTGCAATGAGTAGGGTCGGCCACCAAACCTCTATGAAGCTCCTGAAGCGAATCCCGATCAGGCCGAACGAAAACGCGGAAAAAACAAGCCCAAGGCCCGCAAAGGCGATCGATGGGACAGCCAGCAGCGGCTTGAGCCTCTTCCTCGCCGCGAGGCCCGAGATGAGACCGGCGGCGCCGGCGATCGCCATTCCGAGAGGCCACGCCTTGGCGAGCCTCCAATCGAGGAGTCGGGCAGCGAGAATGAAAGCGCCTTCCAGGAGGAAGAGGACGCCGCCGAACAAGAAATAGAATGAAGCGCCGCGAACGAGGGCGAAATAGAGCAGGACGCCGCCGACAGCCATTACGATTACCGGCCAAAGGTTGGGGATCGCGTCCAAGGCCTGCGTCGTATAGAGTAGGAAGGCGACTCCGAGCAGCAGGGCCGCGAAAGCCGAAAGAAAGAGAACGTCGTCGGAACGGTGTCGGCGCTTATTCATTCGTATGTGAATTGTATAGAAAGAGCGGGATCTTGCCAATGGAAAAGACGGCCCGACGTCTTTCCCCCTCCGAAACGCCACGACCCCTATTTAAAGACGCGATGAAGGGCCGATAAGATAAGCACATGGTTCATCGAAATCTACGGGCTTCGCTCCCTGCGCCTCGCCGTGCCGCGGCCGCGCTCGCGATAACGATCGCCTTCGTCGCCCCTTCGCTGCCGGTTCGCGCGGATGCGATATCGGTTCGGGACGAGACTCCGACATCGAGCCGCGAGCCTCAACGCCGCTTGCCACCCGCCGAAACGCAAACTCCATGGGGCTCGGTCGGACCGCCGGTCCATGGCCATGAAGCCGACCCCGATTACGAGATTCCGATGCCATGGGGACAGGAAAGCTTCGAGGCCATCAGGACGGCTTACCTCACGCCGGATGGGAAGAAGTGGCTGACTGCGATGCTGGAGAGAGCCAAGCCTTTTCTCCCTTATATAGAGGAAAGAGTCCGCTTCTACGGGCTCCCGGAGGAGCTCGCCTTCCTTCCGGTGATCGAATCGGAGTTTTCGCCGCGTAATATATCCAAAAGCGGGGCCGCCGGACTCTGGCAATTCATGCGTAATTCCATCTCGGGGTATGGGATGAGGATCGACGACTGGGTAGACGAGAGGCGCGATTTCATGAAGAGCACCGATGGCGCCCTCCGCAAGCTGGCGGACAATTTCACCACCTTCGGCGATTGGAGCCTGGCCATCGCGGCCTATAATTGCGGGGACGGCGCTTTGGCCCACGCGATCTCCATCGCCAAACGGGACGGGGCTCTCGCCCCCGACTACTGGGAACTGCGCAAAAGGGGCCTGCTCAATCCGGAGACGGCAGGCTACGTGCCCAAGTTCCTCGCCGTCGCGTCGATACTCCGCTATCCCGGGCGAAACGGCCTCGATCAGCGCTGGGACGAACCCGTCTCATGGGAGGCCGTCGTGCCCGGCCGCCCCGTCGACCTCAAGCTCCTCTCGGAACAGGCGGGAGTTCCGCTCGATCTGCTTCGCGAGGCGAACCCCGAGCTCCGATACGGCGTGACTCCGCCCGGACCCGGCTATGCGCTCAAGGTGCCCGCCGCCGCGGCCGCCGCGGTACGCGCCGTCATCGAGGACCCTACGCGAAAGCTCGTTCGATACTACCTTCACACGGTCCGGTCGGGCGACACGCTATCGGGGATCGCCCGTCGCTACGGGACTCCCATGCCGGCCATCGTCGACTCGAATCCCGGCCTGAGGCCCGAGCGAATCATGCTCGGGCAGGTTCTCGTCGTGCCCGCGCTCAAGGATGCGCCTCCCCCCGAGCCGGAAAAGACCGCGGATGACGCTCCCGCTTTTACCTCGAGCTGCGTCGTGGCGAAGGGCGACACCCTCTGGAGCCTTTCCCTGCGCTATGAGGTCCAGCCCGAGCTCATCGCCGAGCGCAACGGCCTCACCCTCGCGAGTGTGATCCATGAAGGCATGACGCTCCGCGTGCCGATACTCAAAGGGACGCCATGAAGAACGGACCGGCTTCCGCGAGACTCCTCGCCTTCATCCTCGTCGCGATCGCGATGGCGGGTCCCGGCGCCGCGGAGCAGCAGGTCTATACGACGCATACGAGCGTCGATTGGAGCGAGGGAGTCCTCAGGATCGAGGTCTCGCTCGACCTCGCGGCCGCCGGCCTGCGCCTCCCCGAGGGGAGGCTCGACGCCGAGCGGATGATCGAGCACGACCTACCGGCCCTCGCCAGGGATGCGGTATTCTCGCTGCAAGCCGATTCCTACCGTACGGTCGAGGATGCCGTCTCGGACGGGACCGTCGAACCCGACGCCCTCGTGGCCCTCGCCGGCCTGGTCCACGCCGAGAGTTCGGCCTTCTCGAAGGATATGCGCCGATTCCTCGCAAGCTATTCCCTCGGCCTCGATGCGGTGATCTCGCTCTTCCTTGCCGGCGCGGAGCCTGCTCCGATTCGCGCGCCGCTCGAGACGACACCCACCAGGGACTACACCGGCATCGTGATCTACGCGAAGGGAAGCCTTCCCGTTCACGGCGAGGCCATCGAGGACCGGGCCGAACCCTGCCTCTTCCCGAGGGTATACGACTCCGAGATGAACCTCGTGATCGACAGGCGCTTCGTCGCGCCCGAAGAGCTCTCTGCGGCCGGGGGCGGGGTCCTCGGCTACGCTTCGGCTATCGGAGCCGAGGCGGGCAGGCGCGTCGGGACGGACCCGATGCGGGTCATGGCGATCGGGCTCTTCGGGGACAAGCGGACGGATTACATCATCTCCCGCGAAGACGCCCTCCGCATCCTCTCGAGCGCCGGCAACCGCGAGCTTCTGCGCCAGGGGAAAGTCCTCGTCGTCTATTAGCCCAGCATGAGGGTAGCGAAGACCTTGGCGTCCCCGACGATATTCGCGAGAGAAGCGTATTCGTTGGGCTGATGCGCGGTCTCGTCCAGTCGGGACCACACGACACAATCGAAACCCGCGTTGCGCAGGTATGCCCCGACGGTGCCCCCCCCGATCCCGATGGGCTTCGCCTCCACTCCGTACACTTCCTTTACCGCGGCGGCGAGGCGCCTTACGACGAGGGCGTCGGGAGGCGTCGGCTTCGACTCGTTGCGTTGCACCGCCTCGAGCGACATCTTCACCCCGTACTTCGCCTCGACCTCGCGCATCTCCTTGGACAATTCGGCGAGAACCTGGTCGATGGGATAGCGAGGGAGGATGCGCATGTCGAGATAAAAGACGTCGTCGCCCGGTATCGTGTTCACGTTGGGGACGTTCGCCTCCTTCTTCGTCGGGGAGATCGTCGTGCGATCCGGCTGGAAAAGCGGATCGCGGGCGTCGAATACGGTCCTCTCGAGCTCGTGGGCGCGAAGGACGAGGTCCGAGGCCGCCAGGAAGGCGTTCGCGCCCTCGTCGGGCGTGGAGCCATGGCATTGCTTGCCCTTGGTGACCACCTTGAGCCAACAAAGGTTCTTCTCGGCGACCTCGATCTCGCTTCCTTCGGCGTTGCCCCCGTCGGGCACTATGATGAGATCCTCCTCCCGAAAGAGCTTCTGCGTCCGCAGGAGATATTGGATGCCATAGGCCGAGCCGACTTCCTCGTCGGCCACGAAGAGCAGCTTGACAGTGCGCGCCGGTACCGCGCCCGATGCGAGGATCGCGAGCGCGGCGAAGACCGAGCCGACGAGGCCCTGCTGGTTGTCCTCGACGCCGCGGCCGTACACCCGGCCGTCCCTATGCAGGACGACGAAGGGATCCGATTTCCACATCGACCTGTCGCCCTCGGGCACGACGTCAAGGTGGCTCATGATCCATATCCTGCCGTCGGAGTCGGTGCCCGAGCCCGGGATTGTCGCGACGACGTTGGGCCTCTTGCCTCCCGGGACGCGCGGATCGGGAGCGTCGTAGCGCTCTATCTCGTGTATGCCCTTCGAGCCCAGCCAGCCGACCAGGGCCTCGGCCTTTTTCATCTCGCCCTGACCGCCCGATTCGGGAGCGATCGCGGGAATCGAGCAAAGGAGGGTCTCGAGCTCGACGATCGCCGATACTGAAGCCTCGAGCCATTTGAAAACCTTTTCCTTCACGGCCATGCTCTCATCCTTTCGCTTGCGAGCGCTTCTTATAAACCGCCCAGGTAGACGCGATGAGGGTTCCGACGTCGGAGTCGCGCGCTGTCCACCCCAGCAGCTCCTTGGCGAGCGCGGACGAGGCCACCAGCCCGGCGGGATCGCCGGGCCTGCGGCCGACCATCTCGGCGGGGATTTCCCTTCCCGTCGCCCGGCGCGCCTCCTCGAGGAGATCGAGAACGGAGAGGCCGGCATCGGAGCCGAGGTTGACGACGAGGCTTCTGTCGTTCCTCGAAATCCAGTCGAGGGCGGCGACGTGGCCGCGGGCGAGGTCGCTCACGTGGACGTAGTCGCGTATGCCCGTGCCGTCCTTGGTAGGATAGTCCGTGCCGAACACTTTAAGGGAGGGCCGGATGCCGGAGGCGACTTCCATGATGACGGGAATCAGGTTGGCGGGATTCCGCTCGAGACCGGATATCCTGCCCCTCGTGTCGTAGCCCGCCGCGTTGAAATAGCGCAGGGCCGCGTATCGCAAGCCTTTGAGCCTATCGTACCATGCGAGGATGCGCTCGATCTCGAGCTTCGTGAAGCCGTAGTAATTCTCCGGCTCCGTCGGGTGCTTTTCGTCGATGGGCAGGTACTTCGGCTCCCCATAGGCGGCGGCCGAGCTGGAGAACACGAGTCTATGCACGCCGGCCTCGACCGCCGCGTTGAGGATGTTCACGGAGCCGCAGAGATTCTGGACGGAGTATTTCCCGGGGTCGAGCATCGATTCGCCGGCCGCCTTGGCCGCGGCGAGGTGGATGACCGCGTCGACGCCTCGCATCGCCTCCGAGATCGCCGGATAATCGTGGATGTCGCCCTCGACGAAGCGCGCATCGGGGAAGAGATTGTCCTTCGTCCCCGTGGACAGATTATCGAATACAGTAACCTCATGACCCGAGGTCCAGGAATTCGCGAGCGACGTGACCACCGATGTAGCCCGCCCCGCCGACGACGAGTATACGCATTCGGCCAGTATATCGAGGGCGTCCGGCAACGAAAAGGCCGACCCCGGAAGGTCGGCCTCGTGCCGCCGAACAGAATTGAACTGTTGACACATGGATTTTCAGTCCATTGCTCTACCAACTGAGCTACAGCGGCTTGGATGGCTTGTTTTATACCCGGATACTCGAGCCCACGTCAAGACATGGACCCCCGACTCGGGCTACTCGCCGATGATCTTCACGAGGACCCGCTTTCGCCTGCGACCGTCGAACTCGCCATAGAATATCCGCTCCCAGGGCCCGAACTGAAACTCGCCTTTCGTGACCGCGACTACGACTTCTCGCCCGAAGATCTGTCTTTTGATATGGGCATCGGCGTTGTCCTCGCCCACGTTGTGCCGATACTTCGCCACGGGCTCATGAGGCGCCGCTTTCTCCAGCCATTCGAGGAAATCCGCATGGAGCCCCGATTCGTCGTCATTGATAAAAACGGACGCGGTAATGTGCATGGCGTTCACCAGGCAGAGACCCTCGGCGATCCCCGAATCCGCGAGCGCCGCTTCGACCTGATTCGTTATATCTATGAACTCGTAGCGCTTCGCGGTCTCGAACCAAAGCTCTTTCGCGTAAGACTTCATGCGTGAAGTATGCCCGCGCCGCCCCGAGCGATCAAGGCTATGGAGCGTTGACATATTGTGCAAAATGCAATACATGTAGTATGCATATGTCGCCAGCTCGAAAGAGTCCGATTGCCTCCGCTTCCTCGGTCCGGGCCTTCCGACGCTCGCTTCGCTCCCTCGAGCGCGAGGTCGAGCTCTCGCTCGCCTCGCAGACCGAGTGCTGCGGGGTCACCGGCGCGCAGTGTCACCTCCTCCTCGAGATCGAGGAGCGCGGAAGGGCGAGCATCGGCGAGCTGGCCGATGCCCTCGAGCTCGACCCGAGCACCCTGAGCAGGACGACCGAATCCCTCGTTCGCTCCGGCCTCGTCTCCAGGGTCGACGACCCTACGAACAGGCGCCGGCAGATACTGGAGCTCCTGCCGGAAGGCATGGAAAAGGTCGAGTATATCAACCGTCTCTGCGACGAGTATTACGAGGGCGTCCTTGCCGGAACCGGCGGCGCGAAGCGGGAGGCTCTCGTCGATTCCGTCTCCTATCTCGCCAATGCCATCCGCGAGAGGCGCCGAGGGACGAAAGGGACATGAATCATGAATTTTACGCGGCTGGACAAGGAGAAAAAGGCGGGTTTTCCCGGCTACGCCAGGCTCGAAGGCGATCCTCCGGCCTATGTCACGGGTTACAAGGAGATCGCCGGCCGCTTCGTGCCGATCGTCTCGACGCGGCTTTCCACGCGCGACAGGCTGGGCGATTGGGGCGTCCGCTGGGACATAGGCCGCGGCGGCTTTACGGTCATGCCGGGGCTGTACGCGGTCGGCGATCCCGGACCATCGTCGCCGATGCTCGTGACCGCCAACTACAAGCTGAGTTTCGATAGGCTCCGCAGGGAGCTCGCCGGCGTCGACGCGTGGATAACCGTCCTCGACACGAAAGGCGTGAACGTGTGGTGCGCCGCGGGGAAGGGCAGCTTCGGCACGACCGAGCTCCTCGACAGGATCGCGAGGCTCAGACTGGGCGATATCGTCTCGCATAGGCTGCTGATACTCCCCCAGCTCGGAGCCTCGGGGGTAGCGGCGCCGAAGATTGCCCGCCTCTCGGGCTTCCGCGTCGTCTGGGGGCCGGTACGCGCCTCGGACCTCCCCGACTTTCTCGCGTCCGGGATGAGAAAGAGCGACGGGATGCGGCGCGTCGAGTTCCGTTTCGCCGATCGAATGGCGGTGGCGCCGGTCGAGATTGCCCACTCCTGGCCCTTCGGCATAGGGGCCGTCGCGGTCTCCTGCCTGGGAGCCCTGCCGCTCGGATTCGGCTTCGGGCACAGGCTGGTCTGGATCGCGGCCGCCACCTTCGGTTCCATAATCGCGGGAACCCTCGCTTTTCCAGCCCTGCTGCCCATCCTTCCCTCGAAGGCGTTCTCGGTCAAGGGAGCCGTTCTGGGCGCGATCTGGGGTCTGGCCTGCGGCCTCCTGGGCGGCCTCGGCTTCGGCCTCGGAGCCGCCTTCGTACTCTCCGGCGCCGCGACCTGTTCCTTCATCGGCCTCAACTTCACCGGATCCTCGACATTCACCTGCCAGCCCGGCGCGAAAGCCGAAGTCGAGAAATCGATGATGCCTATTGCCGCTTCCCTGGCGATAGGGATAGCGATGGGAACCTTTTCCCGCATATTCGGTTTTTAGGGTAGGAAAGAGGAGAAAAATCATGACCGAATTCAGCTATATCAAGAACGGCGAGACCCTGTCGATCCGCGCCGAGGCTTGCACGGGTTGCGGCGCCTGTATCGAGGTTTGTCCTCATGCCGTCCTCGAGCTGCGGGAAGCCAAGGCGACGATCCGGGATCGAACGCTATGCATGGAATGCGGGGCCTGCGCTCTCAACTGCCCGATGGATGCGATCGGCGTATCGGTCGGCGTCGGCTGCGCCGCCGCCATAATCCGAGGCAAGCTCAACGGCGGGCCGCCCAGCTGCGATTGCGGCTCCGGAAGTTCTTCCTGCGGTTGCTGACCCGGCGATCGAAATGCCGTCATCGCGGAAACGGGCCTGGCGGCGCGGAGAGCTTTCGCGATTGCCTCCGGAGGATAAAATAAATATCCTAAAGAAATAAGGAGTTCCGAATGAAAAGGACTTTGGCGTTCCTCGTGAGCCTCTTTGTAATGGCAAATTCGCTTCAGGCACAAGCCGCGCTCTCGGCGAGCTCTTCGATCCCGACACCAGACGGTACCATAGGCCCCGACGAATACCAATTCAATACGCAGGTATCCGGAATGACTATCGGCGCGACCCTCGGCACCGACGGGATGGTCTATCTCGCGATTCGGGCGAGCACCGCCGGTTGGGTCGCGCTCGGCGTGGGAGGGAGCGTGATGAACGGCTCCCGCCTCTTCCTCGCCTACGAGAAAAATTCCAAAAAGGTCTTCAACGAGCAGATGGGCGCGGGGCATTTCCATCATGACGTCAAGGATAAAGTCGTTACGCGGTGGGCCGTAAAGCAGGCGGACGGGGAGACGACGCTCGAGCTGGTACTCCCCGCGAGCGTCGCCGTATCCAATGGCGCTCTCGATCTTCTCTATGCCTATTCCGAATCTACCTCTCTCATGTCGCGACACGCGGCCCGGGGTTCCTTGAGTTTAGCCATACAATGAGAGCATGAACGCCCTCGTCGTGCAGCCGCCCTTCACGCAGCTCAACACGCCCTACCCCGCGGTCTATTACCTCGAGGCCTTCCTGCGCGAGCGCGGCATCGAGGCCCGAGCGGTAGATCATTCGATAGAACTATACCGATCGATTTTCTCGCGCGAGGGAATCGTACCCGCGTTCGATGCCGCGAGGCGGATGCTCGACCGCGGATCATCGCCAGGCGCGGCGGCCGTCGATCCGGCTTCCCTCTCGCAGCTCGAGCGCTACCTCTCCTACGAAGGCCTTTACCTCGAATGGATCGACTCCCTCGTCGCCTTCCTCTCCGGCGGCGACCCCGCCCTCGCGCATCGCCTGGCCCAGGCCGTCGAGTTGCCGCGCGGCATGCGCGCCGAGGCCTTCCTCGAGGCGCGCGGCGGCAGGATAGCCTCGCACGAGGCCCGGGGCCTCGCGACCGCCCTGCTCGAGGATCTGGGTGACCTCGTCTCCTTCGCCTTCGATCCGTCCTTCGAAACCGTGCGCTACGGCGAGCGCATAGCGACGAGCGCTGCCCATTTCGCCCCGATCCGGGCGGCCCTCGACGCCTCCCCATTGCTCGGCTCGGCCTACGCCGCCTTGCTGGCCGCAGAGTGGGAGAAATCGGGCAAGGCGCCGGAGCTCCTCCTCCTGTCCTTGCCCTTCCCGGGCTGCCTCCTCGGCGCCCTCGCCTGCGCCAGGTCCGCGCGAGAGGCCTTCGGCACTGGGATACGCATCCTCTTCGGGGGAGGCTACGTCTCTACCGAGCTGCGCGGCCTCGTCGACGGGGGCATATTCGATTTCTGCGACTATCTGTGCTTCGACGCGGGCTACGGCTCCCTCGACTCGATCCTCGAGGTCGAGGCCGGCGCGCCGAGGGAGCGGCTGTACAAGACGATGTACAGGGACGGGGACGGCCGCGTCGTCGCGGCGGGCTTCTCCGCCTCGGACGACGCGGCCGCTGAGCTCGGTTCCCGTCGCGGGACCGGCTGCGACCAGGCGGACAGGCTGCGCGCCGCCGAGAAGGAGGCTCTGGCCGCGATAGCTCCCGATTACGCCGGCTGCTCTTTCGGCCGCTACCTGCAGTTCGTCGATTCGGAAAATCCCATGCACCGCCTATGGTCCGACTCGCCTTGGCTCAAATACCGATTGGCCCACGGCTGCTATTGGCGCCGCTGTTCCTTCTGCGACACCCGCCTCGAGTACGTTTCGCGCTTCGTCCCGGTCGAGATCGCCAGCCTCGTCGCCGCGGCCGATTCGGCATCCGAGCGGACGGGCTTGTACGGCATCCACTTCGCGGACGAGGCCATGCCCATGCGGAGCCTCCTGGCCTTCGCCCGCGCGAACCGGCTCCGAGCCGGGGCCGGCAAAAGGCCCTTTCACTTCTGGGGCAATGTCCGCTTCGATTCTACCTGGACCCGCGATAGGTGCGAGTACCTCGCCGTCTCCGGCCTCGTGGCAGTCTCGGGCGGGATCGAGATAGCCACCGACTCAGGCCTCGAGATGACCGACAAGGGCTTCGATTTGGCGGGGCTCGTGAAAAGCCTCGTGGCGATGAAGCGGAGCGGCCTCCTCGTCCATGCCTACCTCATCTACGGTTTTCCCGGGCAATCTCGGCGCGACATCGACGATTCCGTCGAGGTCTGCCGCCAGCTCTTCTCGGCGGGCCTCGTCGACTCGGCTTTCTGGCACCGCTTCGTCCTCACGCGGCATTCGAGGATGTACGGAGAGTGGCTGGAGGGAAGGGGATCATGGCCAGACCTTCAGCCCCACGAATCGCCTTGGGACTTCGCGAACAACGACCTGGGCTTCGCGGGGGAGGAGAGCTTCGACGAGTTCGACGGCCCTCTGTCCTCGACGCTCGAGGCATGGATGAGGGGCGCGGCGCTCGAGGAGCCTCGGGCCGGCGCGGGAACGACTCCCGGCAGGATCGAGGAGCTTATCATGGAAGCCGAGGCCGAGCTCGACGCGCGCAAGCCCGAGGGAAAAGGCCAAGCGCATTGGATCGCGGGCCTCCCCGCTGCATGGCCCATCGGCGCGGGCGGGTCGCGTCTGGCCTGGGCCTATCGCGGCGAATCGCGCGATCTCGCCTTGCCGAGCGAGGCCGCGACCGCGACGGCGAAGTGCCTTGCCGCCCTCGCCAGCGCGAGCGACGGCAGGGATTTCGGAGAGCTGACGGCCGAACTCCGCCGTATCGGCCGCCTGAGCGAGGATGCTATATACGAGTTGTGCTCATCGGGCCTTGTGGTACTATAATAAGTAATCGGTAATGCGGCAGCCGCCAAAGCTCAGAATAATCGAATGGGAGAAAGTCATGGTTCGACCGCCAGAAAAGTTTCAGCTAATCGTATCGGCAGCCGGGATCGCTTTCGTCGGGATCGTCGCCCTGGCGCTCGCGATTTTTCGCGATTCGAGCGTCGCGGCTTCGGGAGCCTTCGGGACGGCAGCCATCCCCGGCCTGGTTTTCATCCTGGCGAGCTCGATCGTAGTCGGGCGGAATGCCAAAACCTACCGACTGGATTTTCTCGCCTCCCAGGAAAAGCCCGAACGATATAAGGCGGCGCTCAAGGCCTTGGGGGACCTTCCCCTCGGCTCGCTCTCGCTATTCATGATATTCATTATCGCCTATCTGGCCGTCCTCTTTCCCCTCAGCGGCGCCATCGGCGTTCAGCCGTCGGGACGAGTGCCCTTTTTCCTCTTCCTCCTCTCGACGGGCATGCTCGATGCGGCCTTCCTCTTTATCCTGGCGGACAGAACGGGCAGCAAGGTCCTGCTCGATCGCCGTCTCGTCCGCTATCCGATCGACCTCCGCGAATCGCGGCAGCAACGGAAAAATTTCATAATCCCTACCTTCATGAGCCTCATGACCTTCCTCTTCGCCTTCTCCGTCGCCCTACTCGTCATAGGCTCGATACAGAAGGAAGGCGGGGCGATCGGCTCCGGCTCCCTCGTCGCCGCGATCGTCGCATCCTGCACGTACTTCGCGATCTCGATACTCCTCGTGGCGATGTGGACCTCGAATACCGGCCTCATCTACCGTTCGGTCGTCACTCAGCTCGAGCAGCTATCGGCCGCGGAGAAGGATCTCCGCGGCAGGATATCCATCCTCTCGGTGGATGAGCTCGGGTCGATCTCGGGCATGGTCAACGCGTTCTGCAACAGCCTGTCCGCGAGCGTTACCGACCTGAAGGCCGCGCAGGCCAGGCTGAACGGTCTTGGGGATGAGCTCAGGAAGAGCGCCGACGATTCGGCGGGGGCGGTGGTGCAGATATCCGCGCACGTGGGCCGGGTTCGCGAGAAGACTCAATTCCAATCGGCCAGCGTCGTCGAATCCTCGAGCGCCGTCGAAGAGATCGCGAAGAATATCGAGTCCCTGGAAGACCTCATCGCCAACCAGGCGGCGAGCGTCACCGAGGCTTCCGCCTCGATCGAAGAGATGGTCGGCAATATCGCCTCCATCACCGCTTCGATCGACAAGATGGCCGAGCAGTTCGGCTCCCTACTCGTTGCCGCCGAGGAGGGCAAGACTACCCAAGCCGCGTCCAGGGCGCGCATAGGGCAGATTTCCGCCCGCTCGGAGGCCCTGCTCGAGGCGAACAAGGTCATCTCCACCATCGCGTCCCAAACCAATCTCCTCGCGATGAACGCGGCCATAGAGGCGGCGCACGCCGGCGACGCCGGACGGGGCTTCTCGGTCGTGGCCGACGAGATTCGGCGGCTGGCCGAGACCTCGGCCGGACAATCGAAGACGATACGCAACGAGCTGACTCAGGTCCAGAAAGCAATCGAAGAAGTCGTCATCGCCTCGAGCGAATCGGAGAAATCCTTCGAGAGGGTAGCCGAGCGAATCGGGGAGACGGACGCCCTGGTTCACGAGGTGCAACAGGCCATGCTCGAGCAGAAGGAAGGCTCGAATCAAGTCCTCGAGGCGCTCAAGTCGATGAACGACATCAGTTCCCAGGTCAGGACCGGCTCCCAGGAGATGAGCACGGGGAACAAGACGGTGCTGGAGGAGATCGAACGCCTTCGGGAAGCGACGGCGGACATCAAGCAAAGCATGGACGAGATGGCAGTCGGCGCCTCGGGCATCGCCGACAGCGCCAGAAAAGTCTCGGAAATGGCGAAAGAAACGACGGAAACGATCAGTACGATGGATCAAGCGCTCGGTTATTTCAAGACCGAATAGGCGCTTGAATCGGCCCCGGACCGAACTCGACGAGGGAAAAGCATCGATGCGCGTCCACTGCCTGCAGCATGTCCCGTTCGAAGGGCTCGGCGCCATCGCGCCCTGGCTCGAATCGGCCGGTCATCCGATATCCCGCTCCCTGCTGTCCGAGTCGCCGGAGCTCCCGTCCCTCGACTCCATGGATTCGCTCATCATCATGGGCGGTCCGATGAGCGTTGACGACGAGGACGCATACCCTTGGCTCATTCCCGAGAAGCGATGGATCCGCGAGGCGATGCGTTTGAGGAAGCCGGTCTTGGGTATTTGCCTCGGGGCTCAGCTCATAGCGAGCGCGTCGGGCTCGCGGGTCTACCCGAGCCCGGTCAAGGAAATCGGCTGGCTTCCGATCCATGGCATTCCGTCGGAGGATGATTCGGTATTCCGTTTCCCGCCCGAGAT
>CAVZVX010000084.1:0-23318 GCA_963778775.1 uncultured Spirochaetota bacterium
CCGAGACCGTAATGGCTGTTCTGAGCTCGGAAGTGAAGGCGGAACGCTTACCCGTCTCGGGACCGGCGAGCAAGTACGCGCTTTCGATCTTCATGAACGGCTAGTACTTGCGAATTATGCCGCGCAGGCGGCCGAGTATCCGCACGTCCTGCGTATAGATCGGAGCATAGGCGCTGTTTTCGGCCATCAGCTTGACCCGATTGTTCTCGCGGAAGAAGCGCTTGAGGGTGACCGCATCGTCGATCATAGCCACCACGATTTCGCCGTTATCGGCGGTTTGCCGCTGCTCGATGACCGCGATATCGCCATGGAAAATACCGACGTCTTTCATGCTGTCGCCCCGCACCGAGAGGGCGAAGCAGGCGGCCGTCCTTACGATGTCGGCAGGCACGTGGACGACGCCCGAATAGTTCTCGTCGGCAGTTATCGGCTTTCCGGCCGCCACCGTTCCGAGCAGGGGAAGTTCGACGACCGATCGCTCGGGTTTGTCGCGTCGCAGCAGTTCGAGGGCCCGCGAGCGGTTCTCTCCGAGCCTCAGGAAGCCTTTCTTTTCGAGGGCCTTGACATGGTCGTAGGCGCCCTTGACGGACATCGAGAAGCTTTCGGCGATCTCGCGAATGGTAGGGGGATAAGCGTGACCATCGAGAAACGAAGAGATGAAGTCGAGCACTTCCTTCTGGCGGGCCGTAAGCGTCTTCATCTTTCCTGCTCTATCCCGAATTTCTTGATTTTGGCATGGAGGCCGCTCGGATGGATGCCCGAAGCGTCGGCCGCCCTGACGACGTTATAGTCGCACTCCCGGAGCTTTTCCGCAAGATAGTCCCGCTCGAAGAGTTCCTTGGCTTCGGCCAGGGCCAAGGTACCATAACGCCGCGCGACGAGGGGCGCGGGCTTCTCCCGCGCCCCTTCGCTCAAGATGCGAGATACGGTCTCGGCGGATACGAGACGCTCGTTGCTCATCACCGCAAGCCGCTCGATGAAGTTGGCGAGTTCTCGTACATTGCCCGGCCAGTTGCGCGCGGAGAGCAGGACGAATGCCTCGGGCGATATCTCGCGTTCCGGGGCGCCCGCCGAGGCTGCCTTGGCCAGGAAGTGACGGCAGAGCTCGGGCAAATCCTCCCGGCGCGCGCGCAGGGGAGGCATATGTATCGGGACGACCGCGAGCCGGAAGTACAAATCTTCCCGGAAACGACCGGCGGCGATCTCCGCGCGGATATCCTTGTTGGTCGCCGCGACGACGCGAACATCGACGGAGATCGTTTTCTCTCCGCCTAATCGCTCGAATCGCATTTCTTGGAGGACGCGCAGCACCTTAGCTTGGGCGGATAGGGAGAGGTCGGCAACTTCGTCGAGGAAAAGGGTACCGCCGTCGGCCGCTTCGAACCTGCCGGCGCGACGCGATACAGCGTCTGTGAAGGCGCCTTTTTCGTGGCCGAAGAGCTCGCTTTCGAGCAGGGTATCCGGGATCGCCGCGCAATTGACCTCGATGAAAGGCCTTTTGGAGCGCTTGCCCTTCGCGTGAATGGATCTTGCAACCAGCTCTTTTCCCGTACCGTTCTCGCCGGTGATGAGGATGCGTGCATCGCTCGGCGCGGCTTGTTCTATCAGGGCGCGCACTTCGGCTATGGCGGGCGAGGATCCGATGATGGGCTCGGAATCGATCGAGGAGGAAGCCGCGCGCTTTAGGTCGCGGTTCTCCCGCCTAAGCTCGCCGATCTCGAGGGCATTGCGCGCCGCGGTGAGGAGGCGGTCCATGGAAAGCGGCTTTTCTATGAAGTCGAAGGCTCCAAGCTTCAGGGCTCGGACGGCCATATCTATCGTACCGTGGCCCGAGACAACGAGGATTTCCATCTCGGGCCTGCGTTTCTTCATCTCGGCCAAGACATCGAGGCCGCCCATCCTGGGCAGCCAAATATCAAGCACCGCGAGGTCGGGCCGGTGGGCATCCATTTCCTCCAGGCCGACGACGGCATCTCCGGCTACGAGGACGGAATGACCCTCGTCCTCGAGGATGTCCCTAACCGTGGATCGAATGCCGGGCTCGTCGTCGATTACGAGAATGGTCGCCATCTCGCGCTACCCTCCAAGCGATTGCTCGAAAACCCGAGGGGTTTCGGCGAAATTGCCCGGATTACGGCAGTTTCGAAAAAGCCGCGGAGCTTTTCCGATACCTTTGCATTCCCGGGCGTCATCTATCCATCGGCAGATCGATATAGAACGTAGTGCCGGCCCCCTCTTCGGACTCGAATCGAATAGCGCCGCCGTGCTCCGCGACGATACGTTCGACTATCGATAGGCCAAGGCCCGTACCCGCGCTCTTGGTCGTGAAATACGGCATGAAGACCTTCTCGCCGAGCGATACGGGAATACCGCGTCCGGTGTCGCGAATCTTGAGCCTACAATAACGTGAATCGGCTGCCTTAACAAGATCGGCCCCGATTTCGATCTCTCCTTGTCCGTCCATCGCGTCGATCGCATTGGCGAGGAGGTTCCCGAGCGCTCGTTTCATCGTAGCCCGGTCGATGCGCAGGGTCAGCCCTGCCGGCAGCCTATCGAGGCTGAAGCGGACCCCCGGATAAGAGGCTGCGTAAAGCGCGACGGAATCGGAAACCAGGCCCGATAGCTCGGTCCAGTCCCTTTGGGGCTCAGGGAGGGAAGCGAAGGCCCGAAAGTCGCTCAGGAGCGCGTCCATGCCCTCGACCTCCTCGACGATCGCGAGCATGGATCCCTCGATGATAGGTGCCGCAAGCGATGGATCGGACTTCCAGCGTCGAAGCACGCGCTCTGCAGCCAGACGTATCGGCGTAAGCGGGTTCTTGAGCTCGTGCGCGAGACGCTGCGCGATGTCCTTCCACGCGTCGAACTTCTCCTTGCGGAGCTCGTCCGACCGCGATCGTTCTATTTCCGCGAGCATTCTATTGAATGAGGCGACTAATCGGCCCGTTTCGTCGCCGGGCTTTACGATGAGCCTCACGCCGAAATCCCCGGCCGCGACGCGTCGAGTCGCGGCTTCGAGGTTCACGAGGGGTTCGGCGACGAGGTCTGCCGCGGCGCCTCCCAGAAGGACGGCCAGGAGGAGGAGAGGCAGGACGAGGAAGAAGTACAGAAGCGCCAGGAGGGTCGCCCACTTCGCCGAGAAGGGCGCGAGGAAGCTCGCCGTGCGCTCGGCTCGATCCAGAGAGGCCGTGGCGCCGGCGAGCTCCGGAGGCATCCTCAGGCTGAGGACGGCGAAGGCGTCCCTCCCGCCCGAACCGGCCAGGGAAACGGCGTACCGAACGATAGTCGCATCACCCGACGAGAAGGTCGAGAGGATGCGCCCGCCCCTTCCTATGGGTGGCGGCGAGGGAGGGAAAGCGAGCCTTGCCGGGACGGGACCGGCGAAGTCGGCGCTTAGGCCGCCCGAGAAGAGTTCGAGGGCTTCCATGCGAGGTTCATTCGCCTTAAGCCCGGCGAGGAGCTTCATGGCCGTGACACCGCCTGTCGAATAACTTTCGGTGAGCTTGTCAGCCTCCCTTTCAATACGATTGATCTCTTCCGCATACCATGCATGGGCCAGAGTCAGGCCCTCGGATAGGGCCTCGCGCAGCTCGGCGGAGGAAGAATAAGACTGGGCCGCATAGGCGAGCCGAAAAAGGAAGAGTCCCTGGGGCAGGGAGGCGGCGGCTACGGCTAGGAGGAAAAGGCCCCAAAGCCTCAGCCTGAGACGCGAGCCGTAACGACGAGCCCTGATATCGACTACGAGGTCCCGTATTCGGACGATGAGGAGTACGATGAGAGCCGCGGGGAGCACGGCGAGAAGCGCTACGGGAAGGCGCTCATACAGATCGGGGAAGGACGGGGCGCCGGAGAGGACGGAGGCGGCGAAAGCATACGCGCCGAGGGAGATCAGGCCGTAGACTATGAGGACCGATAGGATCTCGGGAAGGTAGCGTCCGCGCGGGGCTAAAGGTCCGGCCATCGCGATTATCGATCCGGGTTAATCCTCTTCGAAGCGCGACTCGAAGAGGGCTTGGATGGCTGTAGCGGCGGCTTCTTCGTCCTTGCCCTCCGCAAGTATTCGCAGCGGGGTGCCGAAGCTCGCGCCGAGCGTGATGATGCCCATGATCGATTTGGCGTTGATTCGGTCCGAGCCCTTTTCGAGCCAGATGCTCGAGGCGTATTTGCTCGCTGTCTGCACAATGAGCGCCGCCGGGCGGGCATGAATGCCCGCCCGGTTCTTGATGCTTACCGTCAACTCGGTCATCGCTGCTTCCTCAAAGATAATCATCCCTGTTGAAATACAAGGCCCGCGCATTTTCGCTCTCCAGCCAACGGAGCACATTTTGATTGAATTCCTTCGCGGAATGGTAGCCCATTTTCTTCAGCCGTTCGTTCATGGCCGCGGTTTCGATGATGATGGGAATATTTCGGCCCGGTTTGACCGGAATTTCCAGCTTGGCGATCCGAACGCCGAGTATCTCCGCCGTGAGCTCCTCCGTGCCGATCCGGTCATAGACTTTATTGGAATCCCATTCTTCGAGACCGCACACGAGCTGAATCTGCTTCTTGTCCCTGATGGCGCCGACGCCGAAGAGGTGCGTCACGTTAATGATGCCCAGGCCGCGTATCTCCATGTGGTGCCCGATAACCTTGTTGGCGCCCTGGCCCATGAGGATGGAGCCGTTTACGCAACGGATGTCCACGACGTCGTCCGCGACGAGGCGGTGGCCGCGCTCGATGAGCTCGAGGGCGGTCTCGCTCTTGCCGACGCCGGAATCGCCGATGAGCAGGATGCCGATGCCGTAGACCTCGACGAGAACGCCGTGGATGGTCGTCTGGGGCGCGAAGATGTCGGATAACACGCGTATGACTCTGCTCGAGAATTCGCTGGAGGGAAGGTCGGTCTGAAGGACGGGACAATCCCCGGCTTCTGCGGCATCGAAGAAAGACTTCCCCGGGGTGAGGTTATGCGTGAAAATGCAACAGGGCATCGGATACTCGAAAAGCTTCTTGAGATTGTCGGTCCTTCCCGCTTCGTCGAGCATCCTGAGGTAGGCATTTTCGCCCCGACCGAATATCTGTAGCCGGTTCCAGGCATGGGATTCATAGAAGCCCGACAGCGCGAGACCGGGCCTATTGAGGTCAGGCGTAGTGATCTCGCGGGACAAGCCCTTACGACCTCCGATGCACCGGAGATCGAGGGCGTTCTGCTCCTTTAAGTCCAGACTCAAGAGGTCGAGGACCGTGAATTTCTTCTCGTCGGCGGACACGGAGGGAGTCTACTACGGAAGCGCGCGAGGCGCAATGACACTCGAGCGAGGATTGTAGGGTCGCACGCCTTCGACGCCTATTTATGCTCCTGTACCTTCTCCTTCTCCTTGGAGATCTTCTGCTCAAGCCTGTCCATAAGCTTGTCGATGCCGGGATTCAAATCGAAGTCCCGTTCTTCCATATGCGCCTGGAGACCCCAACGGAAATTGACCGTAGCCTCGAGCTTGAATTCCTTGTCTTTTGTGATGACGAAGATGAGGTCGACGATCATGTCCTTCGCGTAGCCGATCCTCTCTACCTTGGCGTCCAGATAAGCCCTGCTGTTCTCGCTCAGTTCGAAATGAACGCACCGGACATCGACAGTCATTCGAGCCTCCTTAGTATATCGATCGTCTTAGACTCGCTTCCTACCGAAGGATGAGCCGAGGTCGAGCTCGCCGCGATACTTGGCTACCGTGCGGCGCGCGAGCTTGATGCCCTTGCGAGCCAGCACCTCGGTTATGTCGCGGTCGGAGAGGATGGAGGCTTCGGCCTCGATGATTTCCTTTATGACTTGCTTCACCCCTTCTTTCGAGAAGCTCGAGCCTCGCGAACCCGCGCCCGAGATGGAATTGGTGAAGAAATATCGAAGCTCGAAGATGCCCCAGTCCGTCTGCATATACTTGCGGTTCGCGATGCGCGAGACGGTCGTCTCGTGGACGCCGATCTCGTCGGCCACGTCCTTCAGCGTCAGGGGCGCGAGGCGTTTCGGACCTTCGGCGAAAAATGCCCGCTGGAACTCGACCACCGCGCGCGCTACCTTGAGCAGGGTTTGGTTGCGCTGATGTATCGAACGGATGAAGAACTTCGCCTGCTTGATGTTGTCCCGCACATAGGCGCTCGTCGCCCGGTCCGCAGGGTGCGGGCCGGCATTGGGATGCGTAGCGTCCTCTATGCGGGAGGTATCGGCGCTGGAGGTGCTTCTCCGCCCCGCCTCGGCGCGCACGGCGAGATTATCGAAGAATGGGTCTATTCCGAGAACCGGGATCTCCTCGTCGTTGAGCACTATGACGAAATCCCCGTCTTTCAGCTTTACCAGAAGGTCGGGAAGGACATAGCGCGGTTCCTCGGTGGAATAGGCCCGGCCCGGGAAAGGCGCCAGGCTCTTGATTAGGCCGAGGGCAGCCTGAAGTTCCGGATCGGTCAACTTCAGGCGCCTCTGTATCTCCGCATGCTTGCCTTTTTCGAGGAGATCCAAATGTTCACGGAGAATGGCGATCGCAGCCGCTGGCGCCTCGTTCACGAGCGATGCCTGGACGAGGAGACTTTCGCGAAAGTCGGCGCAGCATGTCCCAGCGGGCTCGAAGCCGCGTACTAGAGACATGACCCTCTCCACCTCCGCCCTCGATATCCTCGGAAAGAGCAGGTAGGGGTTTTCCTTGTGGAAGCCGTCATCGTCGAGATTCTGGATGAGAGCCTCGCCAATGGCACGCTCGACCTCGTCGATGCGCTGGAGGCGAAGCTGCCAGAGCAGATGCTCCTGCAAGGTTTCAGGCCTTGCAATCGCTCCTTCGATGAACATCCTCTTCGAATCCTCGTCCGAGCCTGAATAGGAAGAAAAGCCCGGGTCGGAGCTGTTCTCGAATGGAGAAGATTCCTCGCTTTCCCTCGACTCGTCTTCGGGAAGGCTTTCCAATGAGAGGGTGGAAGCGTCGGATACGATCTCTAGGGCAGGGTTCGCCTCGATCTCTTCCTGGATCTGCTCCTTGAGCTCCTGAAGCGGCATCGCCATCAATTTGATCGATTGAATCATTTGAGGGCTGAGTTTTTGACGTTGCTCCGCGATGAGCATTGGCTTCTGAAGCTGCACCCTAACCTCCGTATTTGAAATCTAAGCCCTGGGTCCCGAATGTCAAGCAGGAGAACGTCGAATATCGATGAAAATGAAAGCAATAATCATGCCGAAACCTCCGAATAGTTTCGATAATAGCTAATGCTACTACCGAAAGGGGTGTTTCGTATTGACGTCATTGGATATTAGTTATTATTTTAATGATACTTCAAGAGGGCCACCCAAGCCCCGAATTAGGTGGAAAGATGTCGATTAAGCAGGAGGAGACTCAGGACGAGCCGAAGGATTCGCTTGTCGAGTCTCCAATCTTGTCCGAGGACCAAGCGGACGAAACGGATCCGGAAAGGGCAATTGAAGGGGCCGAGGATGAGCGTTCGAATAAAATCACTGCTCTCGAGTCAGAACTCGAGATGTTAAGGAAAGAGTTCACCGCGGTCAACGACAAATACTTGAGAAAACTGGCCGATGACATCAATTTTCGCAAACGGATGGCCCGAGAAAAAGAAGATGGTCAACGCTATGCCGTATCAAGCCTGCTGGGAGACCTGATTCCTATATTGGATGATTTCGATCGCGCTATCGCGAGCGCCGAGATCCAGAAGGATTACTCGGTTCTCCACGACGGTGTTCTGCTCATAAAGCGGCAGCTCGGTTCGGTGCTTCAGTCCAAATACGGCCTTTCCCGCTTCGAGTCGCTCGGTAAGCCCTTCGATCCGCATCACCATGAAGCCGTAGCCATGGTCCAAGGGGGACCCGAAGACGGGGAAGAGGCGGTCGTGGCGGAAGAGTTCCTCCCCGGCTATGGACTCCACGATAGGATCCTCAGGACAGCCAAGGTCAGGGTACGCATGCCCGCTACCCCCCGGGATGCCGCCACGGAAGCCGCGGCTGAGGCCGAGGGCACCGATACTAACGCGAATTAGGAAGGAGCAGACAATATGGGAAGAATAATAGGAATCGATCTCGGCACCACCAATTCCTGCGTGGCGGTAATGGAAGGCGGGGAGCCCGTCGTAATAGCCAACTCCGAGGGCCAGCGTACCACTCCCTCCATCGTCGGCTTTACGCCCAAGGGCGAGCGCGTCGTCGGCCAGCCGGCCAAGAATCAGATGATCACCAACCCGGAGAATACGGTCTATTCCATCAAGCGTTTCATGGGCCGTCGATACCAGGAGGTAACGGACGAGACGAATCTCGTGCCCTACCATGTCGTCGATAACGGCTCGGACGTCCGCGTCGATATCTCCGGCAAAGGCTATAGTCCCCAGGAGGTCTCCGCCTTCATTCTCCAGAAGATGAAGAAAACGGCCGAGGATTATCTCGGCGAGACGGTCGGCGAGGCCGTCATCACTGTGCCCGCCTATTTCAACGATGCGCAGCGACAGGCCACCAAGGACGCGGGCAAGATAGCCGGCCTGGAGGTCAAGCGCATCATTAACGAGCCGACTGCGGCCTCGCTGGCCTTCGGCTACAACAAGGACCAGAAGAAGGAAAAGACCATCGCCGTATACGACTTGGGTGGAGGTACCTTCGATATTTCCATCCTAGAACTCGGCGAGGGCGTCTTCGAGGTCAAGTCCACGAACGGCGATACTCATCTGGGCGGCGACGATTTCGACCGGAGAGTGATGCAGTGGCTCGTCGACGAGTTCAAGAAGGATAGCGGGATCGACCTTTCCCAGGATCGCATGGCCCTCCAACGCCTCAAGGAAGCGGCGGAAAAAGCCAAGATCGAGCTTTCCAACGTCCAGCAGACCGAGATCAATCTGCCCTTCATCACGGCCGATTCCTCGGGTCCCAAGCATCTCCAGAAAACTCTCTCCCGCTCGGCTTTCGAACGGATGATCGATGACCTGCTCGAACGTTCCAAGACTCCCTGCACCAAGGCCCTTGCGGATGCCGGGCTTACCGCCGCACAGATCGACGAGGTGATCCTGGTCGGCGGTTCAACTCGAATCCCCAAAGTGCAGGCCATCGTCCGCGATCTCTTCGGCAAGGAGCCCTCCAAAGGCGTCAACCCCGACGAGGCCGTAGCCGTCGGCGCAGCCATACAAGGCGGCATCCTCGGCGGCGAGGTCAAAGACGTCCTCCTCCTCGACGTTACGCCCCTTTCCCTCGGTATCGAGACTCTGGGCGGAGTCTTCACCAGGCTCATTACGCGCAACACCACCATCCCCTGCCGCAAGAGTCAGATATTCTCGACCGCCGCGGACGGCCAGACCGCAGTTTCGATCCACGTTCTCCAGGGCGAGCGCGAGATGGCCGGCCAAAACCGCACCCTCGGGCGCTTCGATCTCGTTGGCATTCCTCCCGCTCCGCGAGGCGTCCCCCAGGTCGAGGTCACCTTCGACATCGACGCCAACGGCATCGTCCACGTCTCTGCCAAGGACCTTGGCACCGGTAAGGAGCAGAAGATCCGAATCGAGGCCTCGAGCGGGCTCAATGACGATCAGATCGACAAGATGGTCAAGGAGGCCGAGGCGCATGCCGCCGAGGACAAGCGCGAGCGCGAGCGCGCCGACGCCCGGAACGAGGCTGACGGACTCCTGTATACGACTGAGAAATCCCTCAAGGATTACGGCGATAAGGTGGGAGCCTCCGATAGAGAGGCCATCGAGGCTGCCGCGGCCGATCTCAAGAAGGCCCTTGAGGGGCAGGACGTCGAGGCGATGAAGGCCAAGACCGAGGCACTCAAACAGGCTTCCTACAAGCTCGCCGAGGAGATCTATAAGAACGCCGCTCCGCAGGGCGGCCCCGGAGGGGCTCAGTCGGGGGAAGGCGGAGCGGCCCCCGGCGCTTCGGCCGACGCGGATGCGGGCGCGTCCGGCAAGGCCGGAAGCGCGGAGGATGTCGACTACCGCGTCGTCGACGATGAAGAGAAGAAATAAGCGGAGATTCGAGAGCGGGAGGGGGTCGAATGAGCTTTTCTCGTTTTCGCTCTCCGTCATCCGTCTTCGAGTCTGTACCTTTGATTGAGGTTGAATTTGGCCAAGCGTGATTACTATGAAGTTCTCGGCGTCGGGAAGGACTCGACCAAGGACGATATCAAGAAGGCCTATCGCCGCCTCGCGATTCAGAATCACCCTGATAAGAACCCGGGCGACAAGGCCGCAGAAGAGCGCTTCAAGGAGGCTACGGAAGCCTATGAAGTGCTCGGCGACGATCAGAAACGCAAAACCTACGATCAATTCGGCTTTGCGGGCGTGGAGGGTATGGGTGGCGCCGGCTCGGGTCAGGACTTCTCTTCGGTATTCAAGGACTTTGAGGATATTTTCGGCGGCTTCGGCGGCTTTTCCAATATCTTCGACTCCCTCTTCGGCGGAGGTGGCGCCGACGGAAGGGGAAGAGGAGGCGAGCGTACGACGCGGGGGGCCAACCTCCGCTACGATCTCGAGCTCTCCTTCGAGCAGGCCGTCTTCGGAACGAGCGTCGAGATCGCCTATACCAAGAATGATTCCTGTAAAACCTGCCACGGCGCAGGAAGCGCGGACGGCGCCGGTAAACGAGTGTGTCCTACTTGTCAGGGCTCGGGCCAGGTGCGCCGGAGCTCGGGCTTTTTTTCGATAGCGCAGACCTGCCCGAGTTGCCGGGGCGAAGGCTCGGTGATAGAGAAGCCTTGCCGCGATTGCGCCGGCTCGGGTTTGGCTAAGAAAAAGATGAAGATCAAAGTCACTATCCCGCCTGGAGTCGAGGATGGCAAACGGGTCTCCATTCCCGGCCAGGGCGATACGGGTCCTAACGGAGGCGCTTCCGGCGACCTTTACGTATTCATGCACGTGCGGAGCCATGAGTATTTCGAGCGCGACGGGGCGGACCTGTATTGCGCGATTCCCATCAGTCTCACGATGGCGGCCTTGGGCGGCGAAGTCGCCTTCGACACCATCGACGGCAAGAAGATCAAGGTGAGCGTGCCGGCCGGGGCCCAGTACGGCAAGATGCTTCGCATTCGCGAGGAAGGCGTTCCCGTCCCCGGCGGACGTCGCGGCGACCTCTACCTCAAGCTTCTAGTCCAGGTACCTCAAAAGCTGACCAAATACGAACGCGAACTGCTCGAGCAGCTCCGGGAGAACGAGGGAGAAGAGGCCGAGCCCAGGCCGGTCAAGTTGAGCGAACTGAAGAATTAGGATCCGCCGTCCTCGATCGTTTGTGGTAATTCGACCTTACAGGATTTCCCTCGCCATTTCTATAAAATCAGCCTGCCGCCGACTTTTGCAAGAGGCTCTCCTAGTAGTAATATCCAATAGGTAAAGCTAATAGGCCCTGTAGAGAAGCCTTTCGGCGAGGCTGCCGAGCTCATCGCGCCCGGGCGATTTCGGGAGGCGTCCGATTTCCGTCAAGGCGCGCGATGTGAAGCGCCGGGCATCCGCGCGAGCCTGTTCCGCGCCGCCGAGCTCTATGGCGCTGGTCGCGGCCTCTACCGCCGCCTCCGCGGCGACCGCTTCGCCCGCGGCACTTACGCGCGCGAGGATAGCCTCCATCCCCGGGCCATCCGTCTTAAGCGCGTATATCAGCGGCAGGGTGCAGAGCCCCTCGGCGATGTCCTTCCCGACGGGCTTTCGTACGACATCTTCGAGCGACTCGAAATCCAGGATGTCGTCTATTATCTGGAACGCCATTCCGATGTCGTAGCCGGCTCGGCGCAGGGTCTGCGCCGTCCGGGAGCCGGCCTTGGCCTCGGATGCGCCGGCATAGAGGGCCAGCGAGAAGAGCGCGGCCGTCTTGCCGGCGATGGTACGCAGATAAAAGCGGACGCTCGGGGAAAACCGGTACTTGGCCAGGTCCTGCGATATCTCGGAAGAGCAGACGGCCGCTATCAGCCTTGCGAGGCTTCTCGCATTCTCGGGCTCGGCGCACTCCGAGGACAGCAAGAAGCAGCGCGAGAAGAGCCAATCCCCTGCGAGGACGGCCTCCTTGACGCCGATGCTGGCGTGAAGGCTCGGACGGCCGCGCCTTCTCGGGGCGTCGTCGATGATATCGTCGTGCACGAGCGTGGCCACGTGGAGGAGTTCGATCGCCGCGGCCAGCCGATCGATTCGGCCGGGCTCGGCGGCTCGTCCGAAGCTCGAGCCGATGATGAGCAGGGCTGGCCGCAGGAGCTTCCCGGTCGCCTCGGCGGCTGCCATGGCGGCCTCCCTCAGGGGAAAGCCGCGATCGTCGATAGTGGCTTCGATCATGGCCACTACGCGCTCGAGTCTGGCTTCGAGGGCCGGGCTCCCGCTCCAAAAATCGGTCATTACATCTTTATGGCGCGCCTACTTACTCGGCTCGCCGACGTATAAATGGCTTCGACGCGCGAGTTTCCTGCCGTTCCACCACTTCTTGATGAGGGGAACCGTCCAGTAATCGAGGCCGAATGCCCTTCCCGCTCCTCCCATCATCACGATTGCGGCGAAGAAAAACCAGGCTTGGTTCCAGGCGAACATGCCCGAGAGCGTGAACACCAGGCAAAGCACGAGGCTCGCCGCCGCGCCGAACCAAGTGAAGAAGCCTCCGATGAGAACGAGACCGATACCGAGCTCCATGAAGACGATCATGGACTGGAAGACTTGAAAAGGGAGGTAGGAAAAAATCCCGTCCATGAATGTCTTCTTGAACCAATGGACGAAACCGGCCTGCGGATCGAGTATGGGGTTGGTCCAATCCCATACGTTGTGGAAGGCGAGCTGCGACGGACCCGCCGTTGCCGCGCTCGTCGCCGCTACTGCGCCCGCGGCTGCCGTTCCCGCCGCAACGGCAGGGCCGGCCGCCACGGTAGCCGCGCTGGTCGCGTCGTCGGCGGTCTTGATGCCGGCTTGGACGACGCCTGAGGAGAACATCCATCCCGATTTCGTGCCGGAGGAAAATGCGAGCCACCCCTCGCCTATCTTATTGATTCCCTCGAAGAGCCAGGCGATGCCGAGCCAGAGGCGGAGAAGGAGGGGCCAGTGGCCTCGGAGTTTGTGCGAGAAGAATCCGCCGACTACGGAACGACCGCTATCCATGTTCAGGAACTCGTGCTTGAAATATTCCCATACTTGGTTGATGCCGGCGATGTTGAAGAGGTAGTACAAATTGACGAGGTGCTTCATCCCGATCGCCGCGAAGCCGCCAGTCTTCAGCCCGCCCGCGTTCGATACGCCGTATCGACTGCCGATCGAGACCATGATGCCGTGGTAATTCGGCTTGAATTCGCGGCCTCCCGTGCCGTCTATCGCGGCTATGACGTTACCTGCGGCCGCCTCGGCGCTGCGGTGCGCCGATTCGACCACCATCGCCATGGGTCGGCCGTCGACCAGGAGGCCGGCGCCGTCTCCTACCGCGAAGACGAATGGGTACTTCTTTGCGCGAAGCCCGGCGTCGGTCTCGAGGCGGCTACGCCTATCGACGGGAAGGCCGAGCCCGGCCGCAAACGGAGTTCCCTTGACGCCGCAGGTCCAGATGAAGGTACCGGTCTCGATGGGATCCCTTTCCTTCAGCAGGACCTTGCCTGCCTCGGCCCCGACTATGGGAGCGCTGACCATGAGCTCGCAGCCCTTCCTTCGAAGGTAGGCTTCGGCCTTTCGACGGAGGGGCTCCTCCAGGATAGGCAGGATGCTCGGAAGGGCCTCGATGACGATCACCCTCGTCTCGGCGGGATCGAGGTAATGCTTACGGCACATCGAATCCCTATACTCGAGCAACTCGCCCGCCAGTTCTATGCCGGTGAATCCCGCGCCCGCGACCACGAAGGTGAGGAGCCGTCTGCGTTCGGTGGGATCGGTCTCCTCGACGGCCTTTTCGAATATCGTCTCGAGGTGGTGGCGAATGAGCATCGCGTCGTCGAAGGACCAGAGCGTGAAGCAATTCCCCTGGACGCCCGGGGTTCCGAAGTACTCCGGTTGGGCTCCGGTGCCGAGGAGAACGTAATCGAAAGGGAATTCCCGCGACTTTGAACGGGCGACCTTCGCCGCGAAGTCGATTTTCTCGATCGAATCGACTACGCATGCCACCTTTCGGGCTCCAAAGATCTTTCGGAAGCTCACCTGGACCGATTCGGGCTCGGCCCGCCAAGCCGCCACTTCATGGAGCTCGGTCATCAACGTATGGAAGGGCCTTTTATCGACGAGAGTAATCTCGATGTCATCCCGCTTGCGAAAGCGCTTTTCGAGTATTTTCCCGGCCCATACGCCGCCATAGCCTCCTCCGATTACAAGTATCCGCTTTATATCCTGCATCGCGCCTGTCTCCTAATGGTTATTGGTCGGGGTTGAGGTTATTGACGTCGAATGATGCTTGAATTCTAGCTTGAAAGTCAAGAAAGGACTATATTTCTCTTTGGAATGGTGCGGAGCTTCCGACGAGGCTATCCCCGCCTTTCTTTTTTAACGTTTTTCGTATACGATCATTACCGACCCGGCAATGGCGTCTCGATGCGATAACCGGTATTCGATTGCCGGATCGGCAGGAAGTAGCCGGGCGTCCCTGATCGTAATCCCACTTCATTAAGCGAGTTGGCCATGGATTTTCAACGATTCGGTATCGATCCGCGGCTTGCCGCCGCGGCCGAAGGCCTTCCGACCAGTTTCTTCTTCTACGAGAAAATGCTCGCTCACGCGGTCGAGCGGCAAGAGAATGTCTGCGCGAAGATCGCCCTCGATGCCGGACGCGAGGAGGTTCTCCTTTTACCGGCGCTGCAGTGGGCGCTCTCAGGCGAGAAACGCAGGCTTCTCGTCGTCGCGTCGGACCAGGCAAGCGCGGAACGCTGCACGGCCGCCATCGGCCGTCTCGGCTCGGATGCCGGTCTGGGCGTCTGCAAGGTTCTGCGAGATCGCGCCGTCACGGGAGGCGAAGCCGACGCCGATTCCGCCTATCGTCTCGAGGGCGATCCCGCCGCCCCGGTCCTCATCGGAGAAGTCGAAGGCCTGCTCGGATCGCCTGCGCTCAATTTACGGGACTACGGGTATCTCGTCGTCGACGAGGTGGATCGCCTCGCGGAACTTCCCTCCGAAACGGTTCGCAAATTCTGCGGTTCCCTCCTTCCGTCCTGGGAAAGGCGCAGCGCGCTGGCCTGCTCGAGGTTCTCGGTCAAGGTCAAGAATCTCGCTTGGGATCTGGCCGACAATCCTTCCGAGATCAGCATCGAGGGCGAGGTCGCCAAGGCACAGAGCGTGCGTAAAGAGACCTGGAAGGTTCCCGTCGAGGCCAAACTCAAATTCCTCCTTGGGCTCATCGGGCGCGAAAGGCCTGTCCGTCTCTGCGTCTTTTGCAACCTGAAGGATACCGCGAGCGATGTGACGCGTCGCCTCGCGATGAACGGCATAGCCTCCGACTCGGTCTTCGCCTCCCTGTCCCCGGAGCGAAAGTTCGCCCTCATCGAGAAATTCAGGGCCGGAGATTGCACTTGCCTGGTCCTCAGCGACGAAGGCGCCGACGGCCTCACGCCGGGCGTTTTCCCTCTGATCGTGAATTACGATATCCCCCTCGAGCCCGAGCTTTTCGTAAAGCGGCTCGAGATGCTCGATCGCTCCGATCCGAACGCCAAGGTCGTCAGCCTCGCCTGCGATCGTTACATCTATGGATTGCCCGCAGTAGAGCAGTACATCGACGCCAAGTTAGAGGCCCTGCCTGCCGCCGACTCGATGCTCGAGGCGGTCGATCGAAGCGAGGGCAAGGGTGCCGAGCGAAGACCGCGGGGCGACGCCTATCCGAGAGACGCTCGGCGTTCCCCGCCCCAGAGGCGCGAGTCCCTTTCGCGCGATCCTCGCACTAGTCCGGATATCCGCAAAAGCATCTCCGAGGCGACGGGCGGAGCGCTTGGCATCAGCGGCCCGCCTCCGGCGGCGAACAAGGATACGGGGCTCGAAAATTCCCGACGAGGGTCGGGCAGGCCGCAATCCCAAAGGACGCCGGCTCAACGTCAGCCGGCGGCTCGACCATCGTCTCGGCCGCCGGCCCGGCCTTCGGTCGATAAGGCCGACCCGAGTCAACGAGGGCATGGCATGTCGAAGGCCGGTTTGCCGGGGAATCCCTACGATATGCCAATGGAAGAGCGGATGAAGCTCTATCGCGAGAAGTACGGCCGCGGCCTCGGCGAGAGCCAGGCAAGAAACGGCCCCAAGAAAAGTCAGGGAGGCCAGCCGAAGGTGCCGCGAAACGGCGGCCATCAGAGTCCGAGTCGCGGAGCTCAGGCGCAAGGAGCACAGGGGAGAAACGGGAAAGATCGACCGGCCGGTCCCACGAAAGTTCCCGAGACGCCTCGGCCGGCGCAGAAGCCTCCTCTGCCGGAACCCGAGATCAAGCGCAAAGGTATGGTCAGCCGCATCCTCGGCGGACTCCGGAAAAGCAAAGGCTAGCAGGTCGGAGACGGAGCACCGAAACCTACTTGGCCGAGCGCCGGCTCATCTCGGGGGACTCCTTTATGAAGCAAAGCAGGAGTCCGCTTATCGCGAGAAGCAGGGCGAGTCCGGCGATCGAAGGCATGTAGGAGCCATTGAACACGCTTTTGAGGCCGTCCATGAGAAGGATCAAGAAACCCGACGCCTGAACGACCAGGGCGAAGATTCCATTGCTCGTGCCTTCGGGCGCCGGATGAGTGATCTCGGCTCCGTACTGATAGGCTAGGGGAGTAAGCCCGGTAATGCAGAAGCCCATGATGAAGAAGCTCGTGAACTCCGCGGCGAAGCCCTTCCCCAGAGCGAGCCCGAGGGTGGCGGGTACCGCCAGGAAAAGACCTATGAGCAGGAGAGGCTTTCGCCGCCTGATGGAATCCGAAATGGCCGGAATGACGATGCTTCCGACGATACCGCCAAGAAGCAGAATGGTCGTCAAGAGGACTCCTTGTTCGACGGAGAAGGATTTCTCCTTGCCGATTCCGTCTATAAGCGTAAAGACTCCATTGACGATGCCGCTACCGAGGAAAAGAGCAAGGGACATTAGGTATACATCGCGCTTCTTCAGTATTTGACGCAAGCCGTCGAGCACCAGGGCCCGCGAATCCTCCCCCGGGGGACTTGCGGGTGTGGGGGGCTTGGCCCGCGCGAAAACGAGGAAGAAGACGACGGAAGCGGTCGTGGCGACGGCGTAAATAATCTGCATGCCTGCGAAGCCGGAAGCGGATACGAGGGCGGGGCCCAGCGTCTCCCCCAAGCCGATGCCGGCGAACAAGGCCAGGAAGATGACGCCGGTGATGGTCGCGCGCTGCTTCTGGGGGAACCACACAGCGGCCAATTTCGTGAATGCGTTGAGAAGGAAGGGCTGTCCGATGGAGATCCCGATCGCGCCGACGAGGGCCGCGGTATAGCTGAACGGAAAGACCGCCCGTAGAATGGCAAATACGGCCATGAGGGCCGCTCCGAACCCGACAGCCTTCTTGAATCCGAAGCTATCTATCGCCCAGGAGGCCGGGAAGGAAATCGGGATATAAATGAGCATGAAGAGATTGGCAAGGAGGTCGATGTCGTCTCGCTTCACGCCATACGCCGTAGCCGCAATGCTTGCGATCGGGGCGAAGCATATCCATAGCACCTGAACCATGACATTGATGAGCATGAATGCGATGAGCACTACCCAGCGATAGGGATAGATCCTTACTCCCGACTCTGCCATTGCAACCTCCGATTCCGCGGGGAGTATACAGGCCCGATATGCGTTTTGATAGATGTTTCCTTCGATAAACCGGTTAAGTATTGACTCGGCCTTGTGGGTCGGCTAGGATTTCCGTGAGAAACACCGGAGGCATTTTATGAAGATTCTTTCTCATACCGTTAAACCCAAGATACCGCCAGCCCTATCCTCCCTCGAGGAGATGGCCCACAACCTTTGGCTCTCCTGGAACTTCGAGGCAATTACGCTTTTCATGCGACTCGATTACGACGTGTGGCTGCAGTCGAATCAGAATCCTGCGATGATGCTCGGCATGGTTCCGCAGGAGCGGTACGACGAACTCGCGCAGGATGATTCCTATATCGCCGCGCTCAAGATGGTGGAAGAGAAATTCGAGCGCTACAAGAACGGCGATACCTGGTATAAAGGCGACCACGAGGGCATGGTAGCCTATTTCTCCATGGAATACGGGCTCGACGTGTCCCTGCCCACCTATTCCGGCGGCCTCGGCATCCTCTCCGGCGATCATATGAAGGCCTCGAGCGATATGGGCCTTCCTCTCGTGGGCATGGGTCTCCTTTATCGGCAGGGCTACTTCAAGCAATACCTCAATCCGGACGGCTTCCAACAGGAGTCCTATCCGGAGAACGACTGGTACAACATGCCCGTCCACCGTTGCCTCGACGTTAAAGGCAAGCCCATCCTCATCTCGGTGGAGATGGCAGGCAGGGTCGTCGCTGCCCAGATCTGGGAGGTGACGGTCGGGAGAGCCTCCCTTTTCCTCCTCGATACCAATATCGAGGAGAACTCGTCCGAGGATAGGGCGATCACTTCGGCTCTGTACGGCGGGGATAACGAGACCCGAATCCGGCAGGAGATTCTCCTGGGCGTCGGCGGCATTCGCGCCCTCCGCGCCCTCGGCGTGGACGTCGTGGTCACTCACATGAACGAGGGGCATTCCGCCTTCCTCGCGCTCGAGCGCATCCGCGAGGTGATGGTCGAGCATTCTTTTTCCTTCGCCGAGGCGATTCAGGCGGTATGGCCGACCAATATCTTCACGACGCACACGCCTGTGCCGGCCGGCAACGAGCGTTTCGGCCTCGACCTAATGGAGAAGTACTTCAGGTCTTGGGCGCAGCAGCTCGGAGTAGAATGGCAGGAATTCCTGGCCCTGGGTCGAGAACGCCCCGATGACCACAGCGAAAGCTTCTGCGTCACCGTCTTCGCGCTCAAGCTCTCGGCTTTCGCGAACGGTGTGGCCGAGCTACACGGGGTCGTTTCCCGGAAGATGTGGGCGGGGCTTTGGCCTTCCCTCCCCCTCGACGAAGTGCCCATCTCCTCGATCACGAACGGCGTACATCCCCGTACCTGGGTCTCGCACAATATGCTCGAACTCCTCGACCGCTATTTCGGTCCTCGCTTTTACGAGGAGCCCGCCAACCTGGATATGTGGGACCGGCTCGACCGCATCTCCGACGAGGAACTGTGGCGTACGCACGAGCGACGGCGAGAGAGGCTCGTCGTCTTCGCCCGCGACCGGCTCAAGCGCGCGATGCGTCGGGCCGGCGCCGCCGAGGGAGCGCTCCACCGCGCCGAAGACGTGCTCTCGCCCTACGCCATTACGATCTCCTTCGCGAGGCGATTCGCGACCTACAAGCGGGGCAACCTTCTCTTGCGCGACCCCGATCGCCTCCTGCGCCTGATTTCCGACCCGCAGCGGCCCGTACAGATGATCTTTGCCGGCAAGGCGCATCCCCACGATCTCCCCGGCAAGGAGATAATAAAGGAGCTCGTGCACTTCTCGAGACGCGAAGAGGTCCAGAGCCGCATCATCTTCCTTGAAGACTACGATATGACCATGTCCCGGTATCTCACTTCGGGCTCCGATGTCTGGCTCAATACCCCGCGGCGGCCCCTCGAGGCTTCGGGCACCAGCGGGATGAAGGCCGGCGTCAATGGCGTACTCAACTGCTCCGTACTCGACGGATGGTGGGCGGAAGGCTATGGCCCCGAAGTCGGCTGGGCCATCGGTTCGGGCGAGGAATATCAGGACGAAGAGCTGCAGGACCGCATCGAGAGCGAGGCCCTGTATGACCTTCTCGAGCACGAAATCGTACCGTTGTTCTACCAGAGGGGCCGCGACGGCCTGCCGCGAGAATGGATAAAGCGGATGAAGGCCTCGATGAAATCGATAGGGCAGCGTTTCTCTACCCATCGAATGCTCAAGGAATATTCCGAGAGGTTCTACTTCCCCGCTCTCGATTATGGGAGGCGCCTCTCCGCGGGAAAGCTCGAGAGCGCCAAGGATCTCGCGGCCTACCTCGCGAAGGCGCGCAAGGCATGGCCGGCGGTCGCGATAAGCGATCTCCGTGCCGACGCGAGGCCCATTATGGAGCGCGGCGACTCGGTCACGGTTACCGCTCTGGTGGACCTGGGCGGCCTCGAGCCCTCCGAAGCGGCGGTGGAGCTCTATCATGGCCCCGTTACCATTCAGGACGGGATCACGAACGCGTCCCGCGACGAAATGCAGGCCGTAGAGTCCAAGGGAAAAGTCTGGGAATACCGTGTCACCATTACCTGCGACCGAACGGGTCAGCATGGCTATTCGGCGCGAGTGCTCCCCAAGCACCCCGCCTTGGCGAGTCCCTACGTCCCGGGGTTGATTCGCTGGGCATGAACCTTGGCGCGTCTATCCTGGCCGCAGGGCCGATAGGCGCTAAACGAGGCTGGATCCGAGGGGGATTGCGCCAGGATAATGGGCAAGGTATTGTAAATTGACTTGTCAGCGCAGTATTGTTAGATTTTTGTTAATTTAATAAAGCCCGATAGTCCGGCGACAACTTGCCTTATCATCGATCGTTGCGCCGACCGGTACGGGCACCGGTAGAACAATCCCTCTCGTCGAGAGGGCTTGATTTCTTGTGCCCACGGAAGGCCGGGATGTTCCGAAGCCTGGGTTCGAGTTCCGTCAGTACCTCGATGCATCCTCATGTCATGCTGGCGAAAATCATCTTTTTCGCTGGGCTCGCGATCGGATGCGCGAGTCAGCGGCCGCCGCTCCCATCGGCGACGGGAGGCGTCCTGGATCTGCGCAGCTGGGATTTTCAGCGAGATGGAGCGGTCAGGCTCAAAGGAGATTGGGATTTTTTCCCGAGGGTCCTTTTGAGGGGAGAGGCTGGCCTTCTCGCGCCGAGAAGCGGCGAACGGAGGGTTCCGGACCTCTGGACGGATAAGACGATGGGCAGCGCTCGGGGAATCGGGGCGGGGACTTACCGCCTCACCGTGCTTCTCCCGGATCGCCGGCCTTCGCTCGGGATCAAGTATACTACGGTTTCTACGGCTTTCGAGCTCGATGCCGATGCCCTTCTCGTGGCAAACGGCGGTCGGCCGGCCCTCGATTCGATGCGAGACCTTCCCGCATACAAGCCGGGGGTGGCGATCCTTCCGCAAAGCGCAGCGAGCCTTGTCTTGGTGGTCCGCGCGTCGAATTACGAATATCGAGTCGGCGGAATGTGGCGCCCCTTCTATCTCGGCGATATCGAGACTCTCGAGCGTCGGGACTGGGCCGGGGAGACGGGCTCGCTCGCCTTGGCCTCGTCCTTGGCCGTTCTGGCCGTATTATTCGCATTCTTCGTTAGAGGAGGCATCGAAGGCAGGGGTTTTATATACTTTTGCATCTTTTCCATAATGTCGGGCCTTCGCGCCATCGTCACGGGGGAATACGCCATTGTTCGCCTTTTCCCGTCGCTGAGCTTCGATCTTCTGATAAGGCTCGAGTATCTTTGCGACTATACGATCTTCCCCATTGGACTGCTTTTCTTCTCAAGCCTGTTTCCGGAGGACCATGATTCGCGGGTGACGAGGGCGCTCCTCTCGATTTGCGTCCCGTTCCTGGCCCTGGTCCCCCTCGCCCCCCTGCGTGCGCTGACCTGGAGCATTCAGGCCTACTATTTTTTGGCCGCAGCCATCATCGTCGCAGTCGGCGTCATTACCGTTCGATCGGTCGCTCGCAGAAGGATCGGTGCTCTCCCTCTGTTTCTCGGAGCCGCTGCCCTCGCCGTCGCCGCGATTAATGAGATATTGTTCTCGAGTTTTATCATCGATAGCGGTAACTTCTTTTCTTATGGGATGCTTATCTTCATTGGGACCCAGGCCTGCGCATTGGCGGGGCGCCATTCTTGGACCCAAAGCCAGCTGAGGCAGGCGCTAGCCGCGAAGGAACTCTTGATACGAGAGGTGCATCATCGCGTCAAGAACAGCCTCCAGATCGTATCGAGCATTGCCACGCTCCAGTCGCATCGGGTCGAGGATCCCGTCGTTCTGGCCGCGTATTCGTCGATGCAGGGACGGATCCGAGCGATCGGCCTCGTCCATGAGAAACTCTACGCCCTGGATTCGGCGGAAGTGGTGGACGTCGGTGCCTATGCCCAAAACCTCGCCGGCCTGCTGGCGGATGGCTACGGCATCGAAGGCGAGGAGACTCTTCTCGTCGATTCGGAGAGTGTTATCGTTCCAGCCGATCTCTGCATCGACCTCGGGATAATCATGGCCGAGCTGGTGGCTAATTCCTATAAGTACGCCTTCGGGCCGGCGCGCAGCGGCAAGATGCGCGTACGGATTCGAAGAACGGGGCCTGTCCTCTCTTTGGTAGTGGAAGACGATGGGCCCGGTTTTGCCGAAGGTTCCTTCGTCGAGGCTTTCCCGACGCTGGGGTTTCGCCTTATCGCCAGCCTGGCCAAAAAGCATGATGCGAGCGTCAGTATCGGGAAGGGCCCAGGGGCAACGGTGGAGCTGCGCTTCCCGATCGGCGAAGCGCATGCCTCGAAGTCGCGCGATGGATAATTTCTTTATCATTCAGGAGGATTACATGACAAAAGAGACGATTCTGGTCGTGGAGGACGAGACGCTCGTCGGATTGGAATTGAAGGAAGACCTCGAGCGCCTGGGCTATTTCGTACCCGAGGTGCTGGAGTCGGGCGAAGCGGTCGTCCAGGCCGTGGCGCGTCACCAGCCTGATCTCATGCTGATGGATATTCGGCTTCGCGGAAGTCTCGACGGCATCGAGGCGGCTTATCAGGCCAAGGCGGAGTTCGACCTCCCGGTGATATATCTTACCGCCTATTCCGATCCGGATACGCTGAGGCGAGCCGCCTTGACGGGTCCCGATGCCTTTTTGCTTAAACCTTTCGATGAGCGCGAGCTCGCAGCCAACGTGCGGCTGGCTCTCTCGCGCGCCAAGAGCGGCGAGCCGCTCAAGCGCGAGCTGCGCGGAGCGATATCCCTGGTCGACGTCTTGGAGGAACCCGCGCTGATCGCCGATCTGGACGGTCGGATCGCGCATGCGAACAAGGCCGCGATCGCCTTTCTGAAACTATCCGACCCGAGTCTGCTGGCGCGGGTCGAGCTCTCGCGCATACTGGAGAAAGGCTGGAAGGATCCGGGTCGCAAGCAATACGTTTTCGACCTGGCGGCACCTCGTTCAGTTACGTATTGCGCAATGTAATTTTGTAGAGCGTGAAGCGATCCGCGTGGCGCAGAGAGATGAGAGTGGGAACGCTCTGCTGCCGGTCGGTAATCTTGGCCTCGTGGGCCAGATCCCACCAGCTCACATCCTGGCCGAGCAGTTTGGCGCCGCCCCGCCCGTCGATGGACCCCTCGCCCATGATGCAGCAATGGT
>CAVZVX010000085.1:0-30730 GCA_963778775.1 uncultured Spirochaetota bacterium
CGAGGTCAGGAACGACAGCGCGGCCGCCAATGATGGGAACTACTTCCCCGGCCTCATTGTGCGTTCGCTCAAGTTCGAGGATCTCGACCAGAGCAAGCTCCCCAAGGACGTCAAGGGCGTGTTCGTCCTCAGCGTGGCCGACAAGTCTCCCTCGTCCGTCATCGGCGTGAAGCCACAGGACATCATCACCGAGGTGAACGACAAGCCGGTATCCACCGTCAAGGAGTTCTACGCCGCTCTCGACGACCCGAGCTCCAAGAAGATCGCCTTCACCCTGAACAGGGACGGCGAGACCGTCTCCACCCTCGCCTACGTCAAGAAGTAGAATCTGGCATAATCCATCGGACTTGCGTATAGTCTTAGGCGTCGGCGGCCGGGAACGCTTCGCGGCGCGCGTTCCCCCCTCCGAGGCCGAAAGACTGGCGGAGCCCGTCCCGGCCGGGACGGGCTCTGTTTTTTTTCGCTCCGCGAGCCGATAGTACTAGGGGGGAGTCCGTGAAGAAGGAATTCATATCCTACGACGTCATACGCGACAACGCGATCAAGATGGCGTACAGAATCTATAGCGAGGGCTTCATCCCCGACGTGATCTACGTCTCTCTGCGCGGGGGAGCGTACATCGGCAACGTGATGAGCGAGTATTTCAAGATCGTCCGTCAGGAGGCGGCTCACCCCGTCTTTTACGCCGCCGTCGTGGCCCGTTCCTATGCCGGCGTGAATAAGCGCGAGCAGGTGAGGATCGACGGTTGGACCTACAGCCCCGAGTACCTCCGAAGCGGCGACAAGGTCCTCATCGTGGACGATATCTACGACTCCGGACGCACCATAAACCATTTGGCCGAGGTGATACTCGCCAAGGGATTGCCCAGGCAGGACGTGAAAATCGCCGTGCACGACTACAAAATATGCAAGTACCGCAGCGATCAGCTGCCCATCGTGCCCGATTACTGGTGCCGAAAACACGTCATAGAGAATCCCGCCGCCGAAGTCTGGATACACTACATGAGCCATGAGCTGGTCGGCCTTACCGAGACCGAGCTCGAGACCTATTATTTCTCGGCGGATCCCGAGCTTCGCGAGGCTTTCGGCCCGATAAAGAGATGAGGCGCATAATCGGTCATGATGCACGGCGAGCCTTTACGGCGGCCCTGGCGCTCGCCCTCCTGTCGTCGACGACGGCCGGCGCGCAGAGCCCGTCCATGGAGGCTTCCCCCGCATCGCCCGAGAAATCCTTCATTTCGGGCAAGGACATCATCCTCTACCCGCCCGATAACAGGTTCTCTACCTTCCGCTATCTGCCCAAGGGGCCGCGCATCCCTTTCGACCGGAGCCTCGACTTATCGGCTTCCGTCGGCGAATCGCGCCTCTACCTCGTTCAAGTCGACTCGGGCAAGGCCGGCGAGGGCGCTCCCCCCGTCATTGCCTATCGGATAGACAAAAGAAGGCCCCTTCCCCCGAAGGTCGATCCCGGGACGGGGCTCTACGAGGCCTCGATCGAGCCGCGGCTTTCCGGGGAGGAAGGCGCCGATATATTCTGGGCACTGATCGGACCGGACGGCGCGACGCCGGCCTTCGTCAAGTACGATGAGGCAGCTCGGCCAAAGTTGGCGCCTCCGTCCACAGGGACGGAAACCTATACCTTGATCGCTTATTCCGTCGATTCCGCGGGGAATCGCGGCTACCCTTCGCGATTCGTATATCGCCTCGTCGAGCCCGGCCTTAGCGCCGCGGCTCCCGTCCGGGACTCGACCGCGATAGCCCCGGACGCGTCGATCCCTGTGCCCGACATCGACGCCCAGCGGGGATACTCGGAGCTCAAGATGTCCTTGCAGCCCGGCGCCAGTCTCCTTCTGGATATCAATCCCGATTCTCCTCCGGTATCGCTGGGCGATTTCGAGCGCATAGATCCCGATGGAGAGATCGCCAGGCTGAGGCTGCCCTGTCCCTATGCGTGGTCGATGGATCTCAAGATCTATTTCGGCTTGCTAAATGGAGGCGTCGCGACCTATAACCCTCAGCCGCTGAACGTCCATATTTCCAATCCGGCCGACGAGATCGCCCCGATTCCCGAGCCCGAAGCCCCGACGATCGTTGCCGATCCGGCCGGCAGGGGAGCTTTCGCGATATTCCCTTCCTATGACGGGACGATCTACGTCTCGGTCGACGGGGCCGACGCCTCGCCTTGCTCGGCCCCCGTCGCCCTGCCTCCGGGCGAACCGTCAGCGACCATTTCCTGGTACGGCAAGGACGAGTCCGGGCAGGTCTCCGGCTCCCGCTCGCAGCCTTTCCCCTTGCCTTTAGCCGTTCCTGATATCCCGCTCGAGGGCATCGCCGACGGCGCGGTCAGCGGGAGCGACGTCACGCTGAAACCGCTCTCGAAGGGAAGCATCCGATACGAACTGCGTCTCGACGGCAGCCTGCCGCCCGAGCCGACCTTGTCCTCGCCTCTCGTCGGAGAGTCTCTTCCCCTTTCCTGTCAGGCGGGCGAGGAGCTTTCCGTCGCGATTCGCTACCGGAGCTTCGAGGGAGAGGCCGCCAGCGAGGGTCGGATCTTGCGTTTCACGCTCGACCGCAAGCCGCCGGAGGCGCCGAGCCCGAGCGAAGCCCCCCCCTCGTACTCGGACAGGGCCGTGAGTATCAGCCTTCTGCCCGGCAAGGGCGCGCGGGACCTGTTCGCCTCCGCGTCGGCCGATGGCGAGGACGCGCCCTTCGCGCCCGTAAAGGGTCCCATCGTGCTAGAAGGCTCCGATGCGGGGCCCGTAAGGTACCTCGTGCGCGCCTACGATGTGGATATCGCGGGAAACCGCTCCCAGGAAATGAAGAGTCTTTCGCTCGTCGTCGATCGCGCCTCGGTCTACGTCGCGGACGACGGCAGCGACGATGGAGACGGCTCTCCGGACAGGCCTTTCAGGAGTTTCGATTCGGCCCTCGCCGACGCATTGAAGGCGGGAAAGCGAAACCTGAACATCAGGGGAACCATGGAAATGCGCGTTCCCGTGCAGGCCTCGACGGTTATCGACCTGGTGGGCGGCTTCGGAAAGCAATGGGAAAGCGACCCTTCGGCCCGAGCCGATCTGCGCGTGGCCATTCCCCGATCTCCGGCAGTCTTCACCCTAAGAGACGGCCTTCTCCGATTTCGGCATCTGGACGTCGGGGTCGACGCGTCGGGATCGAAAACCTTCATCGGGATGAACGGAGGTTCCCTCATTCTCGACGACAGCAGCGTTTCCGCGGAGGCCGATGGAGATTATATCCTCGTCTCAGCCAGCGGATCGAAGATCGAGCTAAAGGGCTCGAGGATCGAGGCATCGCGGGGAATGGTCTTCACGGCTTTCTCCTGCGACGGAAGCGATGTCTCCGTCTCGAGCAGCTCGATCTCCGCGGCCCGAGGCGTGAGCATATTCGGCGCCTTCGCCATGGGCGGCGGAACGCTGTCGCTGCGGGAGTCCCTCTTGGAAAGTCGAGCCGATCTCTCGCTCAACCTGATGTCTCTGCGCTCGACGTCCCTCCTCGTGGACCGAAGCCTGATCAAGGCCGACGGAGGCTCGGGCTATCTTCGCCTCGGTTCCTTCGATTCGGTAAAGGGCGAGATGAAGAACAGCAAGGTCCTCATGTCGTGGAACGGGCCGGGCGTGCTCTTCGAAATCTCGAACGGAGGACCGGCGTTCATGTTCGACACCATCGTCGCCGATTCGGGAAAGGACGGATTGCGATTCTTCGATACGCGCGGCACTCCTCCTCAGATATGGAACAGCATCCTCGACTGCTCCGGGCAAGGTTCGGAGTTGATGCGCTCCGACACCGCGCCGGGACCCGGAGTCCTGGTCGCCGATTGCCTGTGGGGCTTCGACAAGATCCTTTCCGGCGCGATCGAGGCGAGCGGCCTCTCCTCGCTCAACGCCCTCAACGCCGGCTCGGCCCTCTATTCCTCCAAGCCCTCGGTCTCGGAATCCCCGGAGAGAAGCTTCGTCGCGCAGCCCAAGAGCGAGGCTTCGCTTCGGGCCGATTCCGCCTGCGTAAAGGCCGCGCTGCCTCTCGGCAGCGGCTATGAAGTGGATTTCAGCGGGCGTCTGCGCACGGGCCCGGATATAGGCGCGGATGAACCGGGCGACTAGCTGCCATGATACCGAGAAAGACCCTGCTGCTCATGACCGTCCTGTTCCTCTCCTCCTCGCTCGAAGCCGAAGGGCTCGGCGATTTCCTGCCGGACGGCATCGCCTCGAAGGCGACGAAGCTGCTATCGGGCATCGACCAGCGATCGGCGGCGATCGAATCGAAACGCGCCGGGATACGCGCGGAACAGCTGCTCGCCGAGTCCGACGCCGTCGAGGATTACGCCCTCATCGCGGCCTCTCGCGGATCGCAGGGCGCGTGGGCCAAGCCCGACGGGTCGGCCGTCGCGACGGACGCGTCCGCAGCCTATGCCTCGGCCCGCGCTCGCGCGAAGGCCGCCGCCGATACCCTGGCCTTCGGACCCTCCGCCGTCGAGGACCTCGCGGCCTCGCGGGAAGCCGCCGCCGACTCTCTCGCCAGCCTCATCCTCGGGTCCGGCATCAAGGAAAGATCGGCCAGGAGGCTTGAAGGCTTCCTGGCCGGAAAATCGGCGGCTCTCGCGAAGATCTTCCCCGACGCGGCCGCCATAGCGAGCCTCCTGCAAAGAGCCGGAACGGCGGGGGCGCGCGAGGCCGCGGCCGCCATGGCCCATAGGGGAGCCCAGGACATCGCCCGATCCCTGCTCCGCTCCAGGGCCCGCATCGCGGAACTGGCTCCCGCCTCGGCGAGTTCCCTCGCGCGTCTCGAGGACGCCTTCGCGGTCTATCTCGCATGGATGGCCGCCTTCCCCGTCGCTGCCTACCCGGGCGATCTCGAGTCCGCGACCGCCGAGGGGAAAGCGGTCCTTTCCACGGGACTGAAGGTTGTCGCGGGGGCGGTCTCCGAACGGATGACGGGTTTTTTCGCCGCGCTGGCCGAAGGCGACGGCCGCGCCGCCGCCGCCGCCGAGGCGGCTCGCCGTCTTGCTGGGCTTTGGGCAAACTCGCCGCAGGTCGGGCGCGAAGCCTTGGCCTCTCTCTGCGGAGTGCCGTATTCCACGCTGGCGCTCTTTTCGTCCGCCTTCCCCGAGCCGGACGGGGAGGGAGAGGCTTCGCTCCAATCGACGAGGACGCCGAAGGCCTCCGATCCGATCTCGATCCTATCGTCGATGAACGCTCTCGAAGTCTCGATAGCGGAACAGGGATTTCGGCCGAGCGGATCCGCGCGGGAAGCGGAACCCGCGCTACTCATCCTCGAGAGGCCCGAATTGGCGGCGATCGCCCGCTCCGAATCGCGCTATGCGGGATTCTATGCCGAGGCGTCGCAACGGCTGTCTTCGCTGTACGCGCAAGCGGCGTCGGACGCTTCGGCCACGCTCGAGTCATCCGGCTTCCTCGCCAAGGCCGCGGCTCTAGCCCTCGGATCTCCCGCCTCAGGGATCAGCGTTCGATACTTCGACTTTCCGCCGCCGGTGGAGGCCGGACGGAGAGTCGCCTTCTTCGCCGTCATAAGCGACGCGTCCGGGCGTTCCGTTTCCTTGCCCCTTCCCGCCGAAGCCGCCGGAGTCGAATATTCGAGGGCTTTCGCCAGGGCAGCGGGATTGCGCTCGGCCGCCGTCGCCGTTAAGACCGACGCGGCGGCCCTCCTCGCCAGATATGGCCAATCCGTCGTCTCGGCCTACGATCCGGAAGGCTCCGGCGATTCTCTGGCGATGGATTCCTTTCCGAGAGGCTATAGTCCCTCGCGGCTGGACGATTCGGCGCTCGAGCTGGCTCTCCTTGGAGATTGGCGGCCATGAGGAAGGGGTCTCGGCTCGCATTCCTCGCGGCGGCCCTCGCGCTTCTCTCGTGTACCGCCCGTGAGCCCTCGCCCAGGTCCGGAGGCCAAACGCCCGGGAGCCCCGAGAACGCGGGCGAATCGAAAGGCCTCGATCCGCGCTCGGCCTTCGAGAGCTCGGGGCTGCTGGGGGGGATGACCGCGCTTCCCGAGTCGTCCATCGTCCTTATCGCGGCGGCGGGAATGCCCGAAGCCGGCGTCGCGCTCTCGCTGGGAGGGGCCTTATCGACGGCTGCGGTCGCGCGTCGCCACGGCTCCGACCATGAAATCGTGCTCGCTTCGGGCGCCCGCGCCCTGCTGCCCGGCCCGGCCCTCGCGATAGCCGCGTCCGGCGAGCGGATAGCGGTGGCCTGCGCGGAGACGGGAGCCTTCGGCGGATCTCTCGTCGGTTTCCAGGCGGAAGGCGAGGGTGAACGCCTCGCTCGGGCCTGGAAGAGGGAGTGCTCGCCGATACGTCGTCTCCTGGTCGCGTCGGGCGGCCGCATCGCGGCCGCGGACGAGGCTTCCCGACTCTATCTCGTCGACGCGTCCTCGGGCGCCGAGATCTGGGTGAGGCATCTCCAGGCTCCGGCCGCGGATGTCGCCTATGCTCCCGGTCTCGTGCTCGCGGCCTCGATGTCGACTCTGCAAGCCTTCGACGAGTCGACGGGAGCGCCGATATGGAGCGCCGCCCTGACGGCGAACGTCGGATCGATCTCGGCGGGCAACGGTACGGCCTTCGTGCTCGCCTCGAGCGGAAGCCTGGCCGCCTTCTCGCTGGCCGACGGGAAGGGCATAGGCGCGGCGACGGGTCCTTTCGATCCGGCGCTGCGTCCCGTAGCGGATGGTTCCCTGGCCATCGTCGGTCTTCGCGGAGGCGGAGCGGCAGAGATCGACGTGAAGAGCGGGCAAACCTTGAAGTCCTGGACCTGGAAGGGCCCGGCCTCCTTCATCGCCGCGGATAACGATCGAATTTTCGCGGGAATCTACGGAAGGACGGGAAGGGGTTTGCTCTATGCAGACAGAGCGGGCGATTCCGGCCTGAGCGTGGTGAGCCTCGATAGCCCGGCCTTCGACATGCCCCTGGCCGTGAGCGGAACCAGGGGGGGCCTCCTCGTCCTACTGATGGACGGGTCCCTCGATCTTCTCGGGAAGAGAAGGGAGCCGGTCGTCGGCCCGTCGGCGCTCGACAGCGCGATCGCGCCGCCCGAGCCCGCCGCTTCGGCCATCGCTTCGGCGCTCGGCCGGTTCAAGCCCATGGACGCCTCGGACCCGAAGCGGTACCTTCGCTTCGATCTTTTCATGCAAGGCATTCCCGTCGACGCGGATGTCGCGTTCACGGCGTTCCGCTACGAGCCCGCGACCAGCGCGAAGCGGAGCTTCGCCGCCGAGCCCGCGAGCTCCGACGCCATCGTCGCCGTATACGACGACGATGGCCATGAGCTCGCGGCGAGCATCGGCGATCTCGGTTCCGCCTCGCGGGCCATTGCCTATTTCGAGAAAGGCAAGTCCTATTGGATCGTCGCGGGCCGGATCCGCGGCGCCGAACCGTCGCAATTCAGGCTCTTTCTCGAATGAGGTCTATATTACGGTACCGGGAGGCACGATCCCGTTTTTCGGAATGATGATGATCCCGTCCACGATGTAATGCGTCGAGAAATCGCCGTCGAGCCTCTCCCTGGGATCGATGCCGATGCGGCAGTTCTCGCCGATTCGGGCATTCTTGTCTATTATCGCGCCTTTTACGATCGAGCCTTTCGCGATGCCGACGTCCGGCCTGCCCGACAGCCTGTTCGCGGCCTTCTCCGCCGGGGTTTCGTAGTAGTCCGCGCCCATACAGACGACCCCGTCGAGACTGGCTCCCGATTCGATCACCGTGCGAATGCCGATGATCGAGCGCGAGATCGAGGCGTTCGTTATGATGCAGCCCTCGGCGGTCAGCGCCAGGTTTATGCTGCAATAATTGAGCTTGGACGCGGGAAGGTTGCGCTTGTGGGTGTGGATGGGCCGATCCTCCTCGTAGAAATTGAATTTCGGATCGATCGCCGTGAGGTCCAGGTTGGCTTCGTAGAAGGACTTTATGGTGCCGATGTCCTCCCAGTAGCCGTCGAAGACATAGGCGTTGACGGACTCCGAGGAGAGGATCGCCGGAATTATCTCCTTTCCGAAGTCGTTTTCCGTCCCCGATAGCGCCTTTTCCATGAGCTCGGCGTCGAATATATAGATGCCCATGCTGGCGAGGTAATCCTTCCCGCCGCGGCGCTCGCCCTGGAGCTCCTGGGGAATCTTGAACGAGGAAATATCCTTGGTCGGGCCCGGCTTCTCCTCGAAGTCGACGATGCGCGACTCCTTGTCTATCGCCATCATGCCGAGGGCGCTCGCTTCCTCTCGGCTGACCGTGGTGCAGGCTATCGTGAGCCTCGAGCCGGATTCGAGGTGCTTCCGGAACATATCCGCGAGGTCCATCCTGTAGAGCTGGTCGCCGGAGACGATGAGATAGTGGGTCGGCTCCTGTGGCCGGAAATGGATGAGATTCTTCCTGACGGCATCTCCCGTGCCTTCGTACCATCCGGAGTGGACGAGGGTCTGCTCGGCGGCGAGGATCTCGACGAAGCCTTTCGAGAAGCTGTCGAAGCTGTAGGTCCTCGACACGTGAAGATGGAGGGAAGCGGAGTTGAACTGAGTCAGGATATATATCTGGTTGAAACCGGCGTTGATGCAATTGGAGATCGGGATGTCGACGATGCGGTATTTGCCCCCGAAGGGGACAGCGGGCTTCGCCCGATCCTTGGTGAGCGGGAAAAGCCTGGAACCTTTGCCTCCGCCGAGAACGATGGATAAGACCTTCGACATCGAAAACTCCTCTTTCGCGGCGCCGTTTACGAAGGGCCGCATTACCGGTTACAGTATAGCCTATGCCAGGGCCTTCCGCCACTTCGTTCATCGACGAGTTCCTGTCCGACCCGGACATTCGGCCTCGCCTCGCCCATGTCGAGAGGATGCCGCCGCGCGAAGCCTCCTGGTCCGCCTTGCCTTCGGACCTCGATCCCTCCCTCGTATCCGCCCTGGCTTCCCGAGGCACGGAACGCCTGTATTCGCACCAGGCGAGGGCCTACGAGCTGGCGCGCTCGGGTCGGGACTTCGTGGTCGTCACGCCGACGGCGAGCGGCAAGACCCTCTGCTACAACCTTCCCGTAGTGCAGACCCTCCTCGAGAAACCCTCCGCGAGGGCGCTCTACCTATTCCCGACCAAGGCCTTGTCCCAGGACCAGCAGGCCGAGCTCAACGAGGTCGCCTTGGGCGGGAAGCTCCCGCTCAAGGTCTACACCTACGACGGCGATACGCCGGACTCGCTGCGCATCGCGGCGCGGGACACTGGGCGGATAGTGATATCGAATCCCGACATGCTGCATTCCGGCGTCCTCCCGAACCATGCCAAATGGATGCAATTCTTCTCCAATCTCGCCTACGTCGTCATCGACGAGATGCACGCTTACCGGGGCGTCTTCGGGAGCCACGTGGCCAACGTCCTGCGCCGCCTCCTGCGCGTCGCTTCGTTCTACGGGGCCAGGCCGAGATTCATCCTCTGCTCGGCCACGATCGGCAATCCGGGCGAGCTTGCCCGCGCCCTCGTCGGACGAGAGGTCGAGGAAATCGTCGAAAACGGGGCGCCTCGAGGCGAGCGCGTCGTGGTCTTTTACAATCCCCCTCTGGTGGATCCGGTGCAGGGCATACGCCGGAGCACGGCGACGGAATCCGAGGCTCTTGCCGTTCGCCTCCTCAAAGCCGGGGTCAAGACCATACTTTTCGCCCGTTCGAGGCTGAAGGTCGAACTTATCGCCTCCTATATCGCCGAGGCCCTCGCCAACCCCTACAACCGCGATGAGGGCATCAAGGTCAGTCCGTACAGATCGGGACTCCTGCCGAGCGAGAGACGCGCGATAGAGCGCGGCCTGCGCGAAGGCTCCATCCATGGAGTCGTTTCGACCAACGCCCTCGAGCTGGGCATAGATATAGGCGGCCTCGACGCGGCCATCGTGGCCGGATTCCCCGGCGCCTTCGCGAGCTTCTGGCAGCAGGCGGGCAGGGCCGGCAGGAGAGGCTCCGTCTCGCTGGCCGTTCTCGTGGCCTCGTCCTCGCCCCTCGACCAATTCATCATCGCCCACCCCGAGTACTTCTTCGAAAGAAACCCCGAGAAGGCGAGGATCGACCCCGACAATCCCTATGTTTTCATGGATCACTTGAAATGCGCCGTCTTCGAGCTTCCCTTCGCCGAGGGAGAGTCTTTCGGAAGCGCGCCGAAGCGTAAGCCGAAGGCGTTAACGCCGAAGGCGCTAATGTAGAGGCGACGGAGGAAGGGCTTTCCCTCCTCGAAGAGGAAGGCATCGTCCGAAGGACGGGAGGGCGCTGCTACTGGTCGGACCAAGGTTATCCCAGCGCAATGATTTCCCTGCGCTCGGCCACCGCGGACAATGTCGTAATCGTGGACGAGACCGGCGGCGGATCCAGGGTCATCGGCGAGATGGACAGGCCGAGCGCGAAGGAGCTCATCTTCGACAACGCCGTCTACATCCACCTGGGTCGACAATACATCGTACGGAAGCTCGATATCGCGAATAGGACCTGCCACGTCGCGGAGAAAGATGTCGACTATTGGACCGACTCCGTGATCAAGACCGATATCGAGGTCCTTACCGAGGACACAGAAGGCATCCTCGGTAAGTCGGATTCTCCCGAGCCCGTTCGAGCCCGATGGGTGATAGGAGACGTTCTCGTCAGGAGCCAGGCCGAAAAATTCAAGAAGCTTCGCTTCCACAGTCACGAAAATGTCGGTTACGGCCAGATAAGCCTGCCCCCCGAGGAAATGCAGACGCGAGCCGTCGCCATCCTCTTTCCCGAAGGCACGCTCGGCGGCGACGCGCTGGCCGCGGGCGGGAGCGAAGCGCTCAAGGCGGCCGTGCTCTCGGGGGTCGGACGCCTCCTGCACGATATCGCGCCCGCCTTCCTGATGTGCGATCCGCGCGATCTCGGGCGGACCGAACGCGTCCGCGACCCGCATTTCGGCTGCCCCGCGCTTTATTTCTTCGACCAGTACCCGGGAGGCACCGGCCTGGCCGAAGGTCTCTCCCGCCTTCTCACTTCCTCCGTATCGGCCGCGCGCGAGCGCTTGGGCTCCTGTGCCTGCATCGGCGGGTGCCCGTCCTGCGTCGGCGTGGATTTCGCGGATGCAGGCAAAGGCGGGCAGGGGCCCGCTTCGATCCTCGACGGATCGGAGGTGAAGGCGCTCGCCCTCGGCCTATTGGGAGCTTTGGCAAGTGGCGGATAAGCTCAAAAACCGCCTAGCCAGGATACGCAGCTTCGGCCTCGTCCCCACGACGGAGCTCGATGCGCATCCGGAGGCGGCGACTATTCGCAGCCATCCGCCGATTCGTCGCGCGGCGCGCAGTCGCGAAAAGCCCTCCTTCCTCGGCGGTTGGGAAACCGCTGGCGAGATGGCGTGGACGAGGACCTTCCGCCTGCGCGATTGCCTGCCAGCAAGCATCGACCCGGCGGTCTTCGCGCCGCTGCGGCGCGCACGCGCCGCGCCCAGGCCCGACTCGGAGCGGCCCGGGCGCGTCCCGGCCGAGCGCCTCCGACTCTTCGATCTCGAGACGACGGGCCTTTCCGGGGGAACGGGCACGATAGCCTTCCTAGCCGCCGTGGGCCGGCTCGTCGACGGCGAGTTCGCGCTGACTCAAGTATTCCTCGAAGACTATCCGGGCGAGAGGGCCTTTCTGTCGGCCTTCCTTCCCCTCCTCGAGGGCGGGGCGATCGTGACGTACAACGGCAAGGCCTTCGACCTGCCCCTGCTCCGGACTCGTTGCGTGATGAACGGCATTCCGGCGCCCGAGCCGCGCATCCACGTCGACGCCCTCTTCGCGTCCAGGAGGCTGTGGAGGCGCGTGCACGGCGGCGCCTCCCTCGGTCTCCTCGAGCGCGAAGTCCTGGGCATCGAAAGGCTCGAGGATCTATCCGGCGCCATGATCCCCGAGGCCTGGCTCTCCTTCGCGAGGCGAGGCGACAGTCAAGTCATGAGCCTCGTTCTGTCGCACAACGCGGACGACGTGGTCGGCCTCGCGGGGCTCCTCGCGAGGGTCCAGGCCGTCTTCGACGACCCCCGCTCGCGCCTCGCGCGAGCCAACGTGGACCGCGCGGGGCTCGGGCTCGGGCTCCTCTCCGCGGGACGGGAAAGCGAGGGCGAAGAGCTCCTCGAGGCGGCGGCGGGGGACGGCGACGAGAGGGCGGGACTCATCCTCGCTATGCGGTACCGCAGAGTCGGCCGCGCCGAGGACTATGTCCGCGTCGCGGACCTGATGCCCCGGACTTATCGCTGCGCCGTCGAGAGGGCCAAGGCCTGCGAGCGCCTCCTGGGCGACCTCGGCGCGGCGGCCCGCTGGGCCAGGGAGGCGTATCGCCTCGCCTCGCGGGAGTCGGAGAGGGAGGCTGCCGAGGCGCGGCTCGCGAGGATCGAGGCGAGGATCGCGAGGAACATGGCGGAATAGCGGATGCGCCGGAGATGCGATCTCGCGGCTTCCGGGCCCTCGAAGGACTCTGTTTTCGTCAGGACCGCTGGAGCTTCGCGGCGGCGTCCTGCACGTAGATATTGCGAATGCCCATGCGCTGATAGTCGGAGAGGACTTCCAGCGCCTTCTGGCGTTCGCCCGAGGCCTGGTAGCACTGCGAAAGCTCGAGGTAGAGCCGGTAATTCTTGGGATCGTTCTGAATGAGCTTGCGCAGGGATACGATCGCGTCCTGTGTCTTGCCCTGCATCCTGGCGATCACGGCCAGGCCGAGCACGGCGTAGACGTCGAATTCGATGTTGAGCGCCCGCTCGTAGTAATCGGCCGCCTTCTCGTAATCCCCCATGGTCCTGTAGGCGTCGCCCGCGCGCGTGAGGATCACCTTGTTCTTGGGATCCTTGTCGAGTATCCGATTCCAGAAGCCGAGGGATCCCTCCGGCGCGCCCGTGCCGCGATAGCAATCCGCGAGGCCGAAAAGCGCGTAGAAATTATCGGGTTCCTTGCCCAGGGCCTTCTCGAAATAGGGCACGCCCAGCTCGAACTGCTTGAGCTTGCGATAGCAGTTGCCGATGGACGTCAGCACCCTGATGTCGACGTCGTCGCCCTGGAGGTCCACCATCCGTTGCCAATAGCCGAGGGCGTCCTTGTATTCCTTGAAATCGTAATGGAGGTGCCCGAGCCCGATGAGGGCGTAGGGATTGTCCGTCTCCATCTCGAGGACGCGGAGATAGATGGCCTTGGACTTGCGGAAGTCGCGAACCTTGCGATACGCGTCGGCGACGCGGGTCAGGACGGTGATGTTCTTGTTATCGTGGAGGAGATACTGCTCCCAGATCTCGATCGCCTTCTGGTATTGATTCAGGGCCTTATAGCAGTCGGCGAGGCCGAAGAGCGCGTAGTTGTTGCCCGGGTGGTATACGAGGCATTTCTTGTAGTGGTCCACCGCCTCGCGGAAGGCGCCTCGCTTGCGGGCGGCGTCGCCGAGGCCGACGAGCGCGTAATTGTTTTCCCTGTCCCTCTCCAGGATGCGGGCGAAGCACTCCTCCGCCTCCTCGATCCTGTTCTCCTTGAGATACTGGTAGCCTTTCTTGGAAAGCTCGGCGATCTCCGCGAGCTCCTGGTTGGGAGGCTCATGCTCGCCTTCTTTACGGGGAGACTCGGGAACGTTATTGTCGCTCACTTAGCTTCCTCTTTTTCGTTTAATAAAAGCTGTATGACCAGCGCGGCGCTGCTGATGAGCCCCTCCGCGCGCCTATCGTCCTTAGCGAGCCTGAACATTTTCAAAGCGTCGATCGGACGGCGCTCGGCCATGTACCGCTCGCCGACCCTGATCAGTCCGTCGGAATAGCCTGTAGTCTGGAAAATCCGCCTGGCGGCTTCGACGTCGCCGCTATTGAACAGTTCGTTCCCCTTCCTATTGAGCTTGACCTTCCGATCGGGCTCGACGCCGGAAAGGGGAAGGTCGGCTGTTTTGATGAGCCCATCAGCCGGGAAGCGTTCGAACGGGTTTTTATCCATAAAACGCGACCGTACCGGCTAAATATATAAGGAATCGATCGAATAATCAACCCGCCTTTTTGAAGAAGCGCCCGCTATTCATCCGAGAGAGGGGCGATCGAGTTCCGGTAGAACCTGACGCGCGACCGGCCGTACTCCCTTTCGTCCTCGACCCCGAGGCTTCCTATCGTTTCGGGCAAATGGTCTTCCGAGGGGAAGTGGATCAGCACGAGTCCGCCCGGGGCCGCCGACGGACCGTCCGCAAGACTCTCGAGGAGCTCGCGCCGGTATCGGTAGGGGAAGGGCGGATCGCAGAAGACTATGGAGAACGGCTTCCTGTTGCGCAGGATGAAGCGCTCGACGGGCATGGATTTGCAATCGATGCGCTCTTCCGCGAGAGAGACATTCCCGAGCAGGAAGGCGAATTTGGCCGGATCCTTCTCCACGCAGACGATAGGCGCCGCGCCGCGGCTCGCCGCCTCGAGGGCGATTATGCCCGATCCGGAAAACAAGTCGAGGAATGAAAGCCCCGTCAGGTCGCCGAGGATCGCGAAGACGGATTCGCGCATCTTGTCCATGGCGGGCCGTATCTCGAGTTTTCCCTTCGGGACTCCGACGTTCCGACCTCGGTATCTGCCGCCGGTGATGCGCATGCTTTCAGCCTTCGTTGCGACGGCGCAGGGCCCGGCGCATGTCTCGATCCAGGTCCTTTTCCCGGATATCGGCGCGCTTGTCGTACAATTTCTTTCCCTTGCAGAGCCCGAGCTCGATCTTGACGAGGCCGCGCTTCAAATACACCGATAGCGGAATCAGGGTATATCCCTTCTCCCTTACGCGACGATCGATGCGCTTTATCTCCTGCGCGTGCAGGAGAAGCTTTTTCTGCCTGTCGGGGTCATGCTGAAAGGCGGCGGACGAGAAGACGTATTCCGATATGCGGAAATTCCTCATCCAGACTTCGCCGTTCCTCACCTCGGCGAAAGCGTCGGGGAAGGAAAGCTTGCCGTCCTTGATGGATTTGACCTCGGTGCCGAGGAGACAGACGCCGCACTCGAAGGTTTCGTCGATCGCGTAATCGTACCTGGCGCGCTTATTTACGGCGACTATCTTCACGCCCTCGGGAATGCTCACGCGAAGGAATTATAGGAAGCGCGATCCACCATGTCAACGCCGGGAGCCTGTCTAGCCCATGGCCCGCCGATCGTGCTAGTGTCCTGTTGTCATGTCCGATCGATTCCCGGGGTCGAATTCGTGCGAGAGGTATCGCTTTGCTGTCTAGGCGGAGGTCCTACGCCGAGACGGTGCAGGGAAGGCGCAGGTTGGCGCGTCGTCTGGGCACCCTCTTCGTCGTCTTCGTCTGCTACGAGCTGCTTTCGGGAATGCTCCTCTCTACCTACGCGATGCTTTCCCAGGCGATGGAGCCGAGCGTGCTGCCCGGAGATCGGATCGTCGCGACTCCCCTCGCCTTCGGGCCGACGACCCTCTTCGGCAAGCTCCCCGGCATTTCCCGTCCCCAACGCGGAGATATCGTCGTGGTCGAGCCCAACTACGCGAGGCGATCCGGTTTCTGGGAGACCTTATTCGACTCTTTCCTGCGCTTCGTCACCTTTCAGCTCGTTTCCCCCGCATATAACGGGCCCGAAGGCGCACTCTCGGCGCCGACCCTCCAGCGCGTCATCGGACTGCCGGGCGACTCCATCCGAATGGACGACTTCGTCTTCAGGGTCGAGCCCGCGGGTTCGGACCAGTTCCTGACCGAATTCGAATTCTCTTCCCGCGCCTACGATATCTCCCACGAAGACGCGCCCGAATCGTGGCGCGGCGACTTGCCGGGCTCCGGACACATGGATCCGCGCGTGCTGGGGAAGGACGAGTATTTCGTCGTGGGAGACGCGCGCTCCTCCTCGAGCGATTCGAGGCTTTGGGGGCCCGTCAATATCGACCGATTCCTCGCCAAGGCGCTGTTGCGCTATTGGCCGCCCAAGAGATTCGGCGTCCTGTGAAACGAGGCCGCGATGCCCGAGAAGACGAGGGAGCATGCTTCGTCCCTCCCGCGGCGCTCTACGTCCACGTGCCGATCTGCGCCTCCAAATGCGCCTATTGCGACTTCTACTCGGTGCCTGCCGCGAGCCTCGGCGAGGGCTTCGAGACGGGTCTCGTGGGGGCGACTCTCGCTCGCGCTTCCGCCCTGGCGGCGAGGTTCGAGGCCGAGGCCTTCGAGACCGTCTACGTGGGCGGCGGCACGCCGAGCCTGCTTTCGCCCCCGGCCCTCGACCGTCTGCTCGGGGGGATAGGGAACATCGCCAAGGGGAGGGGAGGGCCCGGCCGCGGAAAACGCGAGTGGACCGTCGAGGCGAACCCCGACAGCCTCGGTCCCGAGGCGATCGCGATCATGCGGCGGCATGGCGTTACGAGGCTGAGCATTGGCGTACAGAGTCTGGATCCCGCCGAATTATCCATCTTGGGGCGGAGGCACGGAGTCGACGCGGCCCTGAGGGTGCTGGCTCTCGCGGCCGAGGCGGGCCTGTCCGTCTCGGCCGATCTGATCGCGGGCATCCCGGCCTCGACGGAATCGCCGCGCCTCGCCTTCGATACCGACAGGCTCGCCGTCTTCGCGCGCGAGCTTTTGAGCGCCGGCGCCGCCCACCTCTCCGTCTATGATCTCAGCCTCGAGGACCATACGCCCCTGGCAGCCTCGAGGAGTCGGCTTCGATTCCCCGACGAGGATGAGGATTTCGAATCGAGGCGGAAACTCGAAGCCCATCTTCTCGAGTCGGGGCTGCGGCGCTACGAGGTCTCCAACTACGCGGCGGTCGGGGACGAGTGCCGCCATAACCTGGCCTATTGGCGCATGGATTCGTATATAGGCGCCGGTCCGGGCGCCGTCTCGACCGTCGCGCGCCGTTCGGGCGCGTCCCTGCGCATCGAGGAACCGAAAGACCTCGCGGACTACGACCACGCCGCGATCCGCTCGAGCGAGACCGAGATCGCGCCGAGGGACGCGGCTTTCGAATCGATCATGATGGCTTTCCGGACATCCTTCGGCTTGGATCTCGCCGCCTTCCGAGCGCGGTTCGGGATCGATGCCGAGCTCCTCATCGGAGAGACGATGCGCAAATGGGCCGATAAGCTCGTGCCGGGCGAGGCTTGGCCGGGGAGCGCCGAAAGCCGCGGACCCGCCTTGACAGGGGAAGGCATGGATATCCTCAACCGATTCCTGCGCGATGGCATGGCTGAAATGGACTTGGGTACATCGCCCTCGATGCTTTATTGATACATGGAGGCAGCCGGTGCCGATTCTGTCGATACAGTCGCATGTCGTCTTCGGGCACGTTGGCAATAGAGCCGCCGTCTTTCCCCTCGAGCGGCTCGGGTATGAAGTATGGCCGATCAACACGGTCCAGTTCTCGAACCATACCGGCTACGATTCGTGGACCGGCGAAGCTTTCACATCGGCCCATCTCTCGCTCGTGTGGAGCGGAGTCAAGGCAAGGGGACGGATCGCGGACTGCGAGGCCGTGCTTTCGGGATATTTGGGTTCCTCGGAGGTCGGGCACTTCGTCCTCCAGGCGGTGGACGAGGTCAAGTCGGCGAACCCGAAGGCCGTCTATTGCTGCGATCCCGCGATGGGGGACTACGGGAAGGGAGTCTTCGCCTCCGAAGGGATTCCCGATTTTATCTCGGCTCGGGCAGTGCCCTCGGCGGATATAGTTACGCCCAACCAATTCGAGGCCGAGCTGATTTCCGGTTCCGTGATCGCCGGCGTGGACGACGCGAAGGCCGCCTGCGAAATCATCCACGGCATGGGCCCCTCGATCGTCCTCATTACGAGCTTCAAGCCCAATGAGGGGCCGGACAAAACCATTTCGGTTTTCATGTCCTCTCCGCAAGGCTTTTACATCCTATCGACGCCCGAGCTGTCCCTCGACCCGCCGCCCAGCGGCGCGGGAGATCTGGCGGCGGCCCTCTTTCTCGCGCGCTATCTTCCCGGCCGGGATCCCGTCCTGGCTCTCGAGTCGATGATGGACTCCGTCTTTTCGATCTTCGAGCGGAGCCAGGCGGACGGCGCCTCCGAGCTCAGCATCATCCCCGCGCAGGAGGCCATCGCGAATCCGAGGCGGCGCTTCGAGGCCAGGAAGGTATAGAACCCTTCCTCCGGATTGACGCTTCCCAGGCTATCTGCTAAGGTCGGGAAGGTGTTTCGCGCGCCGGTCGTATAACGGCTATTACCCCAGCCTTCCAAGCTGGAGACGTGGGTTCGACTCCCATTCGGCGCTTTCGGGCATAAGGAACCGGTTGCCTGTTGCTCGAGCTGCCGCAGCCGGTCGAGCACGAAAAAAAAGCCTCGCGACCGCGAGGCTTTTAAGGAAATTCCCTTTTTCATTTCAATCGGCTCAAGGCGCTCGAGAGCTCGCGCAGACCCGCTTCGTTGGCGGCTCCGGCCTCGCTCACCCCGTGGGCCTCGGCGAGGATGTCGTCGAAGCGCGCGACCATGGAGCCGAGTGCCGCCCTGACCTCGGAGGTAGCCGCGTCGAGCTGGCCTACGTCGTCGTCCGAGAGCCGGATCCTCGCGTTCATGCCGCTCGCGGCGTCCCTTACCCTCGCGGTTATGTTCACCGACTCCGAGACGCCCTTGAGTATCTCGCCCGACCCTTCGGACACCTCCCCGATGCCCCGCGCGATCTCTTCCATTGCGGCGGCGACGGAGTCCGCCTCCGCGTCGATCTGGCGGAATATTTCCTGGGCGCGGGCATTGACCTCGGAAGCCGTCCTCATCGAGTCGATGGTGCCCTTTATGCCCGTCGCGATGAGCTTTACGTTCTGCCCCGTCGCTTCCGACAGCTTGCGGATCTCGTCGGCTACGACGGAGAAGCCCCTGCCCGACTCCCCGGCATGGGCCGCCTCGATGGCGGCGTTCATGGCGAGCAGATTCGTCCGGCTCGCCACGGAGCGGATGACCGCCACGACGTCCACTATCGAGGAGGAGGACTGCTCCATCTCCTTGACCGCCTCCGCGGCGCGCGCCATCTCGTTCGCCCCCGTGCCGGTCGTCTCCTTGAGCCGGCGGATCGATTCCCTCCGCGAGCCGGTGATGGCCGAGATGCTGCCGATCGACGCCGTCATCTCCTCGATCGCGGCCGACGATTGGGTGACGACCGCGGTTTGATCCGCGATGCTGGCCCCGACGGCCTCGGAGGATCCGGATATCTCCGCCTGGGTCTCGACTATGGAGCGAATGCTCGCGGCGAGAGCCTCCATCCGATCCTTCGCCGCCAAGGAGGAGGTACGGAGTTCGTCGATGAGGATCCGGGTCCTCTCGGCCGACTCCCGGACGGTAATGCCGAGGTCGAGGGAACCCCGGCTCGATTCCACCGCCGCCTCGAGGCGGGATAGGCGCTCCGCGCTCTCCGACGCCTCCGACTCGGCCTTGCGCAGGAGGAGGGTGTTGCGGCTCATGATCGCCCTGCCGATGAAGGCGGAGATGACGATCACGAGGTTGCAGATCACGTAGTCGTCGACGTTCTTCGAAAATAGCCCGGCGGGTACGATGCGAGAGAAGAAATCGAGGGCGAGCGCGGCGAGCGCGATGGCCATGACGCCGAGCGATTGCCACTTGCCCCGGGCGATGATGCCGGTGATCATGAGGACGAAGCCCTGGAGGGCGGTTATGAGGTATATCTCGTAGGCCGCGTCGAAAGGCTCGAGGAAGGAAAGGGCCGCGAAGGAAACCGACAGAAGGAGAGTCGCCGCCCCGCTCGCGACGCTCGCGAGCCCCGCCTTGACCAAAAGGGTCAAGGCCGCCGACAGGATGGCGACGCCGAATATCGCGAGCCCGGCTACTCTATCGGTCATGACGCCCGCGATGATCAGCGTCGCAGCCGACATCGCGAGGAGGGTGTACAGTAGGGATTCCGCCTGTTTGCGATTTACCAAGCCCTCGCGCTCATAGCGGCCGAGGAAGAATCTCGCCATCAGCGTCTTCGCTCTCGATCGGGCCGCTCCGTCCCCTTGGCTCATGACAGGGCTCCTTTCGGTTTATCCGAGTTTAACGCCTTCCTGGAGTTTTCGGCAATGATCTCCCCGGCGCTTCACGCCCCGCGTTCCCAGCCGGAGACCTTAGAAGACATCGTAGCTGAAACTAACTATCTTCCAGGTGCCTTTTTCCTTCCTGAGAGCCCATTCCTCGCCGTTGACGTTCGAAATCACGATTCGCTTTCCGCCCGCGTCAAGGTACTCTCCGATCGTACTGCCTCTGACGCGGGCGAATTCCTTCCCCGCGTCGAGGGACAAGATCAGGTCGATGTGGTCGAGCTTAATGAAGGTCGGGAGCTTCTCATAGCGCTCCTTGATCTCCATGGTCCCCGACCATGTCTGGGGAGGCCTCGCTCCGGCATCTCGGACCACCGCGTCCGGCTCGAACAGAGCAAGTGCGGCCTCCATGTCATGGTTCTTGGAGTACTTCGCCTCGGCCCTGATTGTGTCCAGAATGTCCATCGAGGAGACAGGTCTATTCTGGACAAAAGCCAGGTAGCTGATTACCAGGCTAGACAAGACAAACAGGAGGCTCATCACGGAAATGATCGTCTTGGCGTTCGCTTTTGCGAACCTCTTCCGATTCACGTTCGACATGGTTCCTCTCTCGCCCAGGCTCGCTACCATTCGTAGCGGATGTCCGAAATGAAAATACGGCAGCCTTGGGGATTGTCGGCCGCGCCGGCGGCGACGCAGAAGCCGCCGATCGATGAATCAAGAGGCCTTCCCGCCAGTCCGATGGAGTATTCTTTCCAATCCTCGTCCAATCGGGTTCCCGACGGATCCAGGCTCAAGGCGGGCATTATGCCGTCCGCGAAGGCGCCGGAAATGCCGCCCACCTTGAACTGTACGAGTTCCCCTCCCTTTGAGCCCTTGGCCCTGAAGGAAAGTCGCTTGGGATCGCGGAGCCTCAGTCCCGGCTTCTGGCCCCAGTTATCCGCCGGATATTGCCAATAGATCCCCGCACAATAGGGGGAGTCGCCGGCAAAGAGGTCAAGATCGTAAAGAGCCCCCGCGCCGGAACCCTCCCTCCTCACGGAAATGCCGGCGGTTGCGCCCATGTACCCGGAGGGCACGTAGACTCCGTCTACGGGGATGACCGTGCCCTCGTCGAGGCTCTCTACGAAGAGCGCGTCGAGGAGATCGTGGCAGTACTTTGGGACGCCATTATTGTCCATAATGCCCCATGAGGCTCCGAGTCTTCCCTCGCCCCTACTCTTCCAGGACTCGTCGAAGGAAGAGAAGTAGAAGCACTTCACCTTTTTATCCGCGCTCCATTTAAGCGCCTCGTAGAGGTACCTTTGGGCGTTTTCGACCGAGGGTACGGCCTTCTTGACGGCGTCGCCGCCGCTCGGCCATCCGGTCTCCGATACGACGACTTCCTTGCCTTTCGAGACCCGGACGACGGTATCGTACATCCTCGCGAGGGATTTCGCCGCCGTATCTATGGACGAGCCTTCCCAAAAGGGATGGCAGTTCACCGCGAGGAAATCGCAGGCATCGATGACCTTCGGATGCGTGGATATATGGTAGTAGCTGTCCACGGTCGTGACTTTCACGTCGAGGCCCTCGTCGCGCAGTCTCTTTTTGAAGGCCGAGATGTAGGCGATCAATCCGGCCTCGCTCTGGTCCGAGCGGAGGAGGACCTCGTTCCCTATGGCCACGAGGTCGGCGTCGCCCCGCTTCACCACCTGGAAAAGGGCATCGAGCTGCCGCTCGTTGTCGGCGTCGTTCTTGCCGATCCACGCGCCGACCAAGGTCTTGAGCCCCATCGCATGGGCGACCTCTCCGACGGCCTCCAGGCCGTCGCCGCAGGAGAAGGTCCTGATCCACGAGGCCAGCGGCCGGACCAGCTGCAGCCTGGCGTGGACCTGCTCCTTGCCGATCCTCGATCCCAGGTCGGGACTCTGGCTTTCCAGATAGGGACTGAAGTTGAGGCCGTAGAAAGGCTTCTCTCCTCCCGCGGCCGGGACCTGGGCGGCAGCGAAGGTTACGAGGGAGCACAGCAACACTGCGAGGCTACGATGTTTTCTCATGTTGGCGCCTTCATCGAGCCGTAAATCCGTCACATCGATAACTCCGCCGACAATCTGTCGATTTCGTAATTGATCTTATCGATGTTTTCCTCGAGATTTTTATAACTGGTTTCGGGACTGTACTCCAATTCCTTCACGATCGACGTATTGGATAATATGCTCGAAATCAACAGTACGGATACGTTTTCTATCATTTTTTCAAATTCTCTTCTCTTGTCTTCAAAATACGGTTCCAGGTGTTTTCTGCCGTATTTCTCCTGAATATTGATGAAAGCTTCCGATAATTCCTGCTTGAACTCATTCTCATATTTCAACAAGTCTTCGGATCCGATTTTTCGACTATCGATCAACAATGCATTCAGCGATCCGGATATTTTAATCAACTCGATGTCGCATCGACATGTAACGAGCGAATCGATATAACCATTGACTTTTTGAACAATACTATTGATTCTGTCTATAATTATTGCATTTTTAATGTTTACCAGTAGATTTTGAATATCCGTAACTCGTTGTATTTCCTGGTCTATTTTCTTGCATAATTGGTTGTTTTTCTCGAATGGAAACACCATTTTTCCCTCGACTGTTTTTGACGAGTGAAAAATCTCGAGTATCGATCGCATATGGAAAAGCTCGCCGCAAAACTCGCAATAATCCGCATTATCCGGCGAATAGGTTTGACAAGAACTACATTGTTTCATTGTTCTCTCCTCATTATAAGCGTGGAGATTCCTATTCCAAATATGCGTTACTTATGATCGAAAACTCTTCTTGTGTATACCTGTTTCCTTTTTCATTTTTTTCAAATGCAGTATCGAATTCCTCAAATCCCGAAAGATCGATATCATAGGATTTGCTTTCATGGTATCTCCATTTATGGCTTCCGAATACGTTTTCTTGTAACGGCATCACCAATAATCCGCATGGATATTTCCCTTCGGAATCACCGATCAGAAATTTCTTGGAACCATAAAATCCGAGATGACAATAATTCATGGGATTTCCATAAATAATGATTGCCGAAAACCCCATTTCATATGGCCTTAGTCATGGAATGCCTGATCAATCGCGAACCGAATCCCTTCCTTTGATAGTCAGGATCAATGCTTACGGGTCCAAAAGTAATGGTATCGAGCCTTTCGCCATTTTCGTCGATGACGCAGGATTGCGTATACATGATACTGCCTATTATTTGATCATTTTCCAGTATCACAAAATTCAATTCCGTAATGAAATCCTCGGATTTTCTTAATAGATGCGCCAGATAATGTTCGCGGCATCCCGGGAAATAGAGATTCCAAAACGCTTTCCGGGTTATTTCTTCCACGATCCGTTCATCGTTTTTTCGTTCGTTTCGAATGATGGTTTGCATAATCGTATTCCTTTCCAATTATGGCGATCACGTTCACGATGCTATTTCTCTTTTCTCCTTGTCACGCAGTTTCTTGTCCCGTTTTCTGGCATACATATCGGCATCGAGCATGGAGAGGAAGTCGGAGGCTTTACATCCCTCTTCTTGCCCGTAAATCGAACGGCCTATGCTCAGGGACAATCGATAAGGCCGCTGTTTCGAGGCATTGAGGTTCTCGACGGCGTTTTCGATACGCCGAACCAATTCTTCTACCGTTTTCGTCTCTATGAAATCGACGAGCACGACAAATTCGTCGCCACCCATGCGGGCTACATGGTCCTCGACGCGGACGCAGGCGAGAAGTATATTGGCAAGGTCTTCGAGCGTCCTGTCCCCGGCCTCATGGCCATAGACGTCATTGATTTTCTTGAAGTCGTCTATATCGAGCAAAAGCCCGCACAGCGTCCGACCGGATTTGCAGAGCTCTATCCTCCGTTCCAATTCCTCGTCGAGGCTCCGGCGATTGGCCGTCCCCGTTAGATAATCGGTCTTTGCCCTGCGCCCTTCGATATTGAAGGCGACGACGATAAGGCAAAGCGCCATTGTCGGCCAGAGGAGGACGAGACCATAGAATAGTATCTGTAAGCTTGCGGCGATGAGCATGGGGATGGGATAAGCGAGAAGTGCGATAAGGATCCTTCTATTCAATCTCTTGCGGTTGCGGATTATATGCCCGAGCAGGTAAATGGAAATGCCGAACTGCGTAATGCCAAAGGCCCAAAACCACGGCCCGCGGACATAGCGGTTTGTCGAGTTGACTGAAAACAAGATTCCCGTAAACGGAGAGAGTATCGCGAGGACGGCGACGGCGCCCACAATGAGTATCAGGGGACGAACGAGCTTGGGAAACCGTTTCTCGTCGCCGAACAGTTGGAAATCGGCATAAAGGATAGCGAACGACGCGGGAAGGGAGTGAAAGATGAAATAGAGAGTATTGGCGATATAAACCGCGTACCTGCTCCAAGACCAGCTTTTCCCGCCGCAAACCCAAGATATCGTATCGAAGGAAAGCATCGCCCCTGTCGATAGGAGAACCGCACGATATAGAAGGGAATCCGCGTCGGAGCGTGAAACCCTGCGCCTGTCTCCGGAAAGCCAAAGGATGACGATGACGAGAAGCGCGAAGACATTGATTTCCAGTCGCAGTGCGGTTTCCATTCCACTCCCCAACGCAATTGGCTACTCAATTCTATCAATCGCGTTCGAAAATGTCGACAGTGAGGGCGGGGATTTGACGGGCGCAAGCCGGTGACGGTCTGCGCCCGAGCTTCCTTTTAGGGATGTACGCTTACCGTAGGCATTTTATCGCGGAATATCGTTTCGCCTTTCACTAGCCACGATATTCCAAACGCAAATAACATGAAGCTTTCGATGAAAAACGCTATCGGCTCATTATTGAACTCGTCGCCGAGCGCCAAACTCAACACCACTAACAATAACATCAATACTATCATGACGATACCGCAGGTTATATAGATTATATTTCTTTTATTTTTGTTTGGCGTAATTACTTTCGTATCCTTGCCGGTTTTGGTAAACAAGAATATCGAGTTTACTGCCAATAAAATAAAAAACAAAGCGGCACACGTAACGTGTATTATATTGGATACTATCGGATCGAGATTCAGATACCCGACGTCAATCGTCGATCCCTTGCTTATCAAACAAGGACATAGCGCAAGTCCAATCCCGAATAGTCCGGTAAGATTGGTTACGGTATCGTCTGTCGTATCATAACCGTTATAGGTAATCAGGAACATCGATACGCCAATCATTATACCGATAAATACGTCGCGAACATTGGTGTAATAGCAATGGCTGATTGACGGTTGCAGTTGGGTTTTCGTGATGAAAAGGCCCAATAAACATAGAAATGGCAGGGCAATTCCCAATAATCCAATTAACCTCCTGAGATTCTTGTACGAAATGACGATGTCCTTCGATCTCGTCCGGAACATGTTACCCTCCTCCAGCATGACTTATTATTTGCGGAGCTCGCCACGGATGGCGTGCCCACAATTTCTTGATTAATGCCGAACGACCGACATACGGATCGAGCGCGATACCGACGATGCGAGCAGCTCGAGGGGGCCTTCAGGCTGGAATGCCGGTCGCCCCGGGCAACTCCGGAATCATCACGATCCCTCGCCGGCATTCCCGGTCGGAGGCATGGTTCACCTTGGACTGTGTTTTCACCCTAATTCGTTGGCAACTATTGACAATGTCCCACATTTTTATCAATTTCAAAGATGACAATCGGAACAGGAAATGGGACGACGCTCGCACGGGAGGATCCTATGAAACTCGTTCACGTTTATTTGAATTTTCCGGGAACGGCCAAGGAAGCCTTTGAATACTACGAGACAGTTTTCAGGTCGAAGATAGTCGCGGTGCAGACCTTTGGGCAAACACCCTTCGCGGGAGCGGTCTCCGATTCGGTGAAAGACAAGATCATGAACATACAGCTCCCGATCACCGAAACGATTCATCTGATGGCCAGCGATTCGGTAGTGGGGATGGGTCCTCCATTGGTCGTGGGAAACAATTTCCACATCACATCGTCGCAAACGACAAGAGCGAGGCCGATCGAGTGTTCGAAGCCCTCTCCAAAGACGGGAAGGTCTCGATGCCTATCGCGAATGCGCCGTGGGGGCCGTATTTCGGCATGTGCACGGACAAGTTCGGCATTCAGTGGATGGTCAGCCTGGATCATCCGGTCTGATTATAGCCGGAGCGGCAGGAGTCACTAACTCATGAGGCTTTCCAAGCGTCGTTCAACCGGTCGTGCCGCCGGGGAATGGAGCGTGGCGGGCAGCATCAGAAGTAAACACGTCGCCATGAGATGGTGACGCTGGAGAAGCATGACGCCAAAACGATTCACGATAAAGCCTCCTTTTGGGGAAGAATCGATGAACGGCATGGACATAACTCCCAACTCGAATAAACCAGAAGCGGAATGAAATGATGGCGAGGAAGATGCTTTAATTCCGATATTTCAATAGTTTGTCTTTAATCATTTCTTCGGACAATTGCCCTATTTTGTCATCCGCCATTTTGTATATTCTGCATGCATAATTAAATATTTCTGGCTTTTGATCCAAATATATATCGATCCCATCCACTAGTATCATTTAATTATGAACAGATAGATACTACAAAATCCAATAAACCATAAAGCGATACCAAGAATATAAATCCTTTCTATAATCCCAAACAATATTCGTAATGGTTTAAACATACTGATTACGACACCTATTAATGCGATTGTCAGTACAATTTCGTAATTTTTGACAAGAGATTGGTAATTCCGTAATTCGACAATTATCCTACTTCGTATATCATATTTTACAATAAATATGTATACAAAGCTAAAATTCCCTATTGCGAGTATGTAATGGATAATTCCATTTATCGTGGTTTTTTGACCCTCAATGTTAGTTTTAAAGAAAACCAATAAAATCCGAAAGATTATTACTAACGCTAACAATATAGGAAATATTTTTTCAAGACGCAAAACCGGACTAAGGAGTACCATGCAGAACAAGCAAATATATCCCAAACTACCAGCCCATAGATAAATCCGAAAAAGCCTATTGGTGTTTCCAATAGCATAATCACTGACGGCATTATATATTATTGAATAATCATTGGTTCTTAAATGCATAATGACGAATAATGCGATATTTGAAATAAGCAGCAACAAAGCAAGTACATTTAGAACCCAGACGAATCCCATGATTTCCTCCCAAGCGACTATCCGGTAACCAAGCGATCCCGGCCAGCTCCCTTGGCTTGGTACAGAGCCTGGTCGGCCCGTTTAAGCACGGTAGCGTTTTCTTCGCGCTCCCGTCGGGAGGCCAGGCCGATACTCATGGTTACGCGGATAACGGACCGGGACGACTGCTTTTTTGTAAGGACTTGCAGCGATTTGGCTCCCCGTTTTGTTTTGCCGCCGAATGGCCAGATACGTTTTTTGTCCCTAAGTACAAAGCGATAGTTGCCAAGGGCAACCCGCACCTCTTCGGCATAGAGTGCCGCAACGCCTGGAGCAAGTCCCGGAAACAGAATTACGAATTCTTCGCCGCCGTAACGGTAGGCCTTGCCTTGTTTGACCGTGGCGAGAGTGACCCCGACCATGCGCAGGACCTGGTCTCCGACGTCGTGGCCGTACTTGTCGTTGAAATTCTTGAACTTGTCGACATCGCCCATGGCGATACAATAGGTTTTACCTGGATGGGCCAGCGCTTCTTCCATGGCCCGACGGCCAGGGAGGCCTGTGAGCTGATCGTGATACGCGAGGTGATAGGAAATCTCGAGAAGGGAATAGACATGGAAAGCTATGAACACGAAAAGAAAATACAGAGCTAGAGGAAGAGCCAGAACTTCATGCAGGGAGGTTCTCGTTTTGGATAAGGCAACGCCGGTTGGGAAGTATTGCCTATGCAAAAAAAATCCTTCCTGAAAAACGGCGAGGATGACGAGGCACAACAACCAAAACGACATGGCGTGTACCTGGTCGGGATGTAGAAGAAAATTCAGCACCTCGACGATCACCACCACGCAAGCGAGGCTCAGGAATAGGCCGAAACCCGGCCAAAGTCGCGGAAGAATAGGGCTTAAGAAACTCGCAGTGCTCCCGCCGGTGGGAATTCGCACTTTGCTATTAAGATAGGCGACCCAAAAAAGTCCTAGGCCTGCCAGCACGATCAGCATGATCATAGAAGAGGCGGAAGCGATTCTCCGGTCGGGAAGGAAGGTGATAGCCACCGTCGCGACGACGGCTATCGGGCCTGCCCAGGCAAGGAGCCAGGCGTGATGGGCAACGTCGCCTGCAATCATACCGAACCAGAACAATCCGAGGACCAAGGTCTGGAGCAGGGCTTTACGCCGGTTGAAACGGAAGGAAATGCCGATGAGGAGCAGAAAAAGCAGCGCGACGAGACCTTGTAAAGTGGCAACAAAGCTCGGATATTCGAGATGTGCCATAAAAGATACGGGCAACATCCAGGGGACAAATGTCGCGGCAATAGCAATGAGCCCCGGGAGCGACGCACTGCGTAGTGTTCGCGTCAAGGCGGGGCGCGTAAGCGTATTCAAATGTCTTTCCTCCGATTCGCTTTTTGCTGGTCCGGCTCAAGCCCCGTCGCCTTGACGTTCATCAACATCAACTTTATTCTCTATGAGTATGTCCCCCCGCGTCAAGCCTGATTTTGGCTCATCAACACCTCGAAACCCTCCTTCAGCACCTTCGCCCATGCAGTCTTCGATCATTTATCCGTTCCCGTGCAGGGCCTCGAGCAGCAAAGCAGAGGTATACCAAACTAATTTTAGAAAAAATATTTACAGATTTCAAAATCTATTTTATTCTAATGGAAATCGGATGATCTTTATTTAATTGCAATAGATCCCAAAGATTTCCATATAGATCTTCAAAGACTGCGACCATTCCATATGGTTCGTTTTTAGGTTCTCTGCTGAATTTTATTCCAATGGATTTCATATACTCATAATCTCTCGTGAAATTATCGGTATTTAAAAATAGAAATACCCTTCCACCGGTTTGATTTCCAATTCTGGTTTCTTGTTCGGGTTTTGAAGCTTTAGCCAGTAAAATCGTAGTTCCTATAGATCCTGGCGGGGCGATAACTACCCATCTTTTATCCTGCTCAGGTTGATATGTATCTTCAATAAGCTGGAATTTGAGTTTGTCGACATAGAAATCCAAAGCTTCATCATAATCCTTAACGACAATGGCAATATGTACAATTTCTTGTTTCATTTTTTTCCTTCATTGATCGATAAACTGATCGCACGATGATTATTTGCGCTTTTTGGCCCACTCTTGAACCATGGCCGATAAAGCTGAATCATAATCCTCATGGATATAGCCAAGTGCGTTCATTGATGTTTCCGGATCGATGAATGCATTCATGTATTGAAATTCGGCAAATTTAGCTATATTTAATCCGCGTGACTTGTTTCGAAAAGTAATCGGAATGGAGCTTAAAAAACCGAATAATCCAAAAATACTCGGATATATATTTATAAGTATCTTTTCCTTGCCCCATATTGAGAAAAACCGACCCGCTAGATCGCTCCATGTGAGGTTTATTCCACCCAGGGGATAACTAGTGCCACCGGTTCCCTGTTCAATTGCGCCAATGGCAGCTACGCCTACTTGATGAGCCGTTACGGCGGCAGTTCCGCCTTTTAGAGGAAAAAAAGAGCATGCTTGCCATTGCCGGCAAGCATATCAAATAAACCGGGTATCCGGTTGACTCAGGCGATTTTTAGGGTCATTGTAAGGGGCAGAGAGCTGGCATATGCCCCCGATAGAGGATTATCCGAGCGACCTAGTCGATTTTGAGAAGCGTTTCTCAACTGAAAAGGCATGCCACGACTACCTTGTTCGCCTTCGATGGCCCCATGGGTACCGCTGTCCTCGGTGCGATTCGGACAAGTCGTGGCCGACAGGCAGGGATGGCCTTATCGAGTGTGCCAGTTGCCATTACCAAACGACGGTAACCGCAGGGACGATATTTGAAGGAACGCGGAAACCCCTGAGTCTTTGGTTCAGGGCAATGTGGCTCATCACGAGTCAAAAGAATGGGATCAGTGCGCTCGCCCTTCAGCGCCAGCTTGGACTGACTCGGTACGACACGGTCTGGACATGGCTTCACAAGCTCAGAAGGGCGATGGTGCGACCTGGGCGTGAACGCCTCTCCGGAAAGGTCGAAGTGGATGAAGTCTATCTTGGAGGAGACGAGTCTGACGTTCATGGCCGTGAAACGGAATTAAAGGCACTTGTTGTGGTCGCCGCGGAAATTGATGGCAAGAGAACGGGGCGAATACGGCTTCGACACGTTCCGGATGCATCTGCAGAAAGCTTGATCCCCTTTATCGAGGAGACCATTGAACCTGGCTCGGAAATTCGCACTGATGGATGGCCTTCGTACGAAAGCCTGACATCGAAGGGCTACAAGCACAAAGTCACCGTCATGAGCCGATCTTCCAAACAGGCCCACGAAGTCATGCCACGAGTCCATAGCGTGGCCTCGCTTCTCAAGCGATGGTGGTCGGAACGCCACCAGAGGATCGATGGGGAGCCAAGCATGGAGACTATTACCTCGATGAGTTCACTTTCCGCTTCAACGTAGGTCCTCTCTCGCCAGCGAGGGAAAAGTCGTTTCATCCGCCTGGTTCAGAAAGCTCTCGCAGAAATACCTGTAAAGGACTGGGCTGATGTTGCTCGGGGTTGAAACTAGTGGACTAATCGACGGAATACAACCTGAGTGAACCGTATACCCAGTTAACACGGATGAATGAAGAAGGAGGGACAGAACATT
>CAVZVX010000086.1:0-9368 GCA_963778775.1 uncultured Spirochaetota bacterium
TTCCTTGGGCTGGATCTCGGGTCCGAAAAATTTCACCCTCATGAAATGGAATGCCCGCTCCGTCGTGGCCTTCATCCAATTCTGGATGTGGTACGGAAACACGATGATCGTACTGATAGCGGGCATTTTAGGCATCAATCCCTCGCTTTTCGAAAGCGCCGAGATCGACGGAGCTTCGTCCGTCCAAACCTTTTTCCGCATCACGCTGCCGAGCGTGAGGACCATCCTGCTTTTTACGCTGGTCACCAGCCTGATAGGCGGGATGCAGATGTTCGACATCCCCAAGCTCTACCTGCTCGGAGGTCCCGATCAAGCCACCCAAACCGCCGCCGTGTTCATTTACAATCAAGCCTTCAGCGGCAGCTATCTGTATAATCGCGCGGCGGCGGCGAGCATGATTCTGTTCGTCATTATCGCAATTCTTGCGAGCATCGTTTTCTATATCCTACGCGATAAGGACGCTATACGATTGAATAAGCAACGGAAAGCCCTGATTAAGGATGCGAAATTACGGGCTAGATTGGCCGAAGAAGGCGCGTCGATATGAGAAACAATACCGTTCTGCGCGGAAGCGTCGCCAAGACCGTCATTTATGCAGTATGCATTTTCTTGGCGCTATTGAGCATATTCCCGTTCTGGGTCATGTTCATGAACGCGACCCGCGGCACCTTCGAGATCCAGCAGCATGCCGTAACCGTCGTGCCCTCGTCGCATTTGATGGACAATTTAAGAATCCTGCTCGGTAAGAGTTTCAACCCTTTGACCGGATTCGTCAATTCCTTGATAATTTCCTGCGGCGTGACCCTTTGCACCGTGTATTTCTCTTCCCTGACCGCCTATGGCTTGGTAGCGTACAGCTGGAAATTACGCCAGCCCTTCTTCACCTTCATAATGGCGGTACTCATGCTGCCGGCGCAGGTATCGATCATCGGTTTCTATCAATTCATGTATAGAATCCATTTGACGAATACCTTTTGGCCCTTGATATTGCCCGCCATCGCCTCTCCGGCGGTAGTATTCTTCATGCGGCAATACCTGTTGGGTGCGCTGTCCCTGGATATCGTCGATTCCGCCAGAATCGACGGCGCCGGGGAATTCCACACGTTCAACCGGATCGTTCTGCCCATAATGGAACCGGCCTTGGCGACACAGGCCATTTTCTCCTTCGTTTTCAGTTGGAACAATCTATTCGTGCCCTTGATCCTCCTTACGGACAACAAGAAATACACCATGCCGATCATGGTGAGCCTGCTCAGGGGAGACATTTACAGGACCGAGTACGGCGCCGTATATTTGGGATTGGCCCTCACCGTATTACCCTTGTTCGTCTTCTATTTCCTTCTGTCCAGATACATAATTTCAGGCGTCGCTCTCGGCGCGCTAAAGGAATAGTCAGAGCCGACCGAATTCGATACCGAGCGCCGCATGCGCCGGCTGCCGATGGCCGGCGGAGCCGGATACGAATAGAAGGTGCTCCGTTAAATCCTGGCGATTCTTCATCGGTGTTTGGGGCGACTATCTTCTCTCGCTCATCATCCCCGGGGCGAGCATGGACGCGCGCTCGCGCGCTCGCTATCCTGATCTCTACCGATGCAGGGAGCAATGGAAAGAAAGGTCAGAAGGGCACCGGTCATCGGCTTCCTCGCGGCTCGCTTCGACGAGGCTTACCAGAACGCGGTGTGGCGGGGCGCGGTCCGGGAGGCCGAGAGGATCGGGGCGGCCCTCGTGTTCTTTGGCGGCCAACGACTGGGAAGTCCCATCGGCTACGAGGCCCTCGACAATATCGCCTATGACCTGGCCAAGCACAGTCAGGTCTCGGGCCTCGTCGTGATGTCCAACGTCATCGGCACCTACCTCTCCAACAGGGAGCAGCTCGATTTCCTCGACCGCTTCGCGCGCATGCGGATCGTCTCCATCGGAATCGAGTATCCCGGCATCCCGAGCGTTACGGTCGACGCGTCGGGCGGAATGAGCTCGATAGCCGAGCATCTCATCCGCGTCCACGACCGCCGCGACTTCCTCTTCCTCGCCGGCCCCAGAGGTCACCTCGAGGCCGAGGCGCGCGAGGCCGAATTCCTCCGGATCGCCCAGGCCATGAGGCCGGGGATGCCGGTTCGGATTCTCGACGGAGACTTCACCGAGGAGGACGCCAGGGAAAAGGTGACCCGTTTCCTCGGCTCAGGGAGCCGCATCGACGCCATCGTGGCCGCCAACGACCTCATGGCCGTGGGGGCGATACGGGCTCTAGCCGAGCGCGGCATCGAAGTTCCGCGCGAAGTGTCGGTGACCGGATTCGACGATACGGAAGACAGCCGCTTCCATGTGCCCCCGCTGACGACGGTTCGCCAACCGGCCTCGGAGCTCGGGCGCATGGCGGTCGACCGCATCGCGCAGTCGCTCGGCCTCGTGGCCGAGACGCCGGCCGCTCATCCCCCAGTCTCCTTCGTCATCCGGGAGTCCTGCGGCTGCTCCTACGCTCCCGAGCAGGAAGAGGCCGCCTTCGCCGGGAGCCTGGCCGCCGGCGCGGAGAGCCCGATGCCGGTAGATGCGCTAAAGGGCGGGGCCCTGTCCAACTACGTCAACCGCGAGATCCTCGCGGGGAGGAATCCCGCGAGGCTGTGGCGCTTCACCTTCGATCCGGCGATCCGAGCGGGAGCCCTCCTCGTCATAGCGGAGGGGGAGAGCCGATTCCTCGCCTCGCAGCGGATCGCGGCCGAGCGCCGCATCTCGGTGCTCGGCGAGATCGAGGCTTCCCTCGTCGCCTCCTTCAGAATCGAGGATATACTCCAGGAGATCGCCCGAGGCACGAAGGAGCTCGGCATCTCGGGCTGCTGGCTCAGCCTCTTCGAGTCCAAGGGGCCGTCGCCCGAGTGGTCCAAGCTCTTCCTTGCCGCCGACGCGAGGCGCGCGCGCATACTCGCCCCCTTCGGCCTGCGCTTCAGGACCTCCGAGCTGGTGCCGGGCGGCCTTCCGGGCAACTGGAACGCCTATGTCTGCGTGCCCCTGCGCTTCGGCGACGACCGGCTGGGCTACCTCATCTGCACGGCGGACTCGACCGACAGGAGGATGTACGAGGCGCTGCGCGACCAGGTCTCGAGCGCGATCAAAGGCGCGATGCTGATGGCCGCCGAGCGCGACCGCGAGCGGAGCCTCGAGCGGATGGTCCGCGCCCGCACGCTCGAGATCTCGGCCGCCAACGAGAGGCTCGTCGAGGAGATGTCGCGCCGAAAGGGCCTCGAGCGCGAGCTGCTCGAGATCTCGAACCGCATCGTGGGCAAGATAGGCCAGGATATCCACGACAACATCTGCCAGGACATCGCCGGCCTCGGGATCATGGCCGCCGTCCTCGAGGGCAAGCTCCGCCGCGCGGGCATGGACGAGGCCGCCGGCGACGCCGAGGCCCTCGCTCGAGCCGCCGGCGAGACGGCCGCCCGCGCGAAAGGCATCGCCAGAGGGCTCTATCCCGCCGAGCTCGAGGCCAATGGGATCGTCTCGGCCGTGGAGCGCCTCGTGCTCTCCGCAAGGGAACGGAATCCGGTGACGGTCGCTCTGGAGGTCACCGAGGGCTTCGCGGTGCGGGACTCGGAAAAGGCCCTCCAGCTCTATAGGATCGTTCAGGAGGCCCTGAGCAACTCGCTCCGGCACTCGCGCGCGCGGGAAATCCGCGTCGGCCTCTACATGGATCGCGAGACGGTCACGGTCGAGGTGGGCGACGACGGCATCGGCATGCCCGCGGGCGAGCGGGAGGAGAACGGCATGGGCCTGCATATACTCAGGTACCGGGCCAGCGTGATAGGCGGCGAGCTCCGCATACGGTCGAAGGACCGCGGAACCACCGTAACCTGCAGGGTAGCGAGGTAAAGATGCCGATACGGCCGAATTTCATCGTCGTGGACGACCACCCGCTCTATCGCCACGGCGTCACCATGCTCATCGGGCAGGAGCTGCGCCTCGAGTGCGCGGGCGAGGCGGGGAGCGTGACCGAGGCCCTCGACCTGCTCTCGGCGACCAAGCCGAGGTTAGCCATCGTCGACATCTCGCTGCAGGGACAGAGCGGTCTCGACCTGATTCACACGATAAAGACCGAGTACCCCGAGACGGCCGTGCTCGTCGTATCCATGCACGAGGAGAACCTCTACGGCGAGAGGGCGCTCAAAGCCGGGGCCCGCGGCTACGTGATGAAGCACGAGAGCCCCGACATCCTCATCGGAGCCGTGCGCGACGTGATGGAGGGCCGCATCGCCGTGAGCGCCGAGCTGCGCGAGCGGATGCTCGAGGGCATCGCCTGGGGCAAGTCCGAGGCCGACCCGGTCGAACGGCTCTCCGACCGCGAGCTCGAGGTCTTCACGCTGATCGGGCGGGGCTGCGGCGCCGCCGAGATAGCCGAGAAGCTCCGCCTCTCGGTAAAGACCGTCAACGCCTATCGGGACCACATAAAGGACAAGCTGGGCCTCCCGAGCGCGTCCGACCTCCGCAAGTTCGCGGTCGAGTGGGGTTCGCGAACGCGATGAGACGCGATTCCGCGATCCGCGCATAGGTAAAAAGGCTGATGCAATAAACGGCCTCCTTCCCTATGAGCAGGATGGGCTTGAAACGGTATTCTCGGGGATGAGCGTTTCCCGCCCGAAGGGGAGGCGCGGAGAGGATGATGCCATGGCCGTTCGAGTGCCCGAAAACGACTTTTACTCCCTCCACGGGATATGGGGGGCCTACGGGTCCCTCGTCCTCGGGCGCATGGGCCGCGGCGCCGGGCTCGTGGTGGGCGACGTGAGGCCTCCGAGGGGCGGTCTTTTCGTAGGCTATCGGATCGGCCGCGGGGAGCCGCGGCTCCTGCCCTTCTCCGCCGGCGTCAACTTCGGCCTGGGCGCCTCCGCCTATAGGGAGGACGAAGTGGACGCCAGCCGAGCCGACAGCTTGCGCAGCGCCGCCTACTTCGGACCGAACGAGATCGAGCGCCTGGTTTCGTTCTCCGGCGAGGAATGGCGGGCCCAGGCGCTTTCGTTCCGCGTAGTTTCCTTTTTCGGCGAGGTTCCCGATCCGCAAACGGTCGCCCCCGCCTCCGCGCGCTCCTCCCTCAGGCCTTCCCTTCTCCTGCGGATCGGCTTCGACAACTCGTCCGGCTCGGGCCCCATGACCGGCCTCTTCGGGATGCAAGGCATACGCCGGCCGCTCTCGGACTCCACCGCCGGCGGCCTCTTGGGCATGGCCGGAGACACTTCCTTCGGCTTCGCGATCCGCCCCAAGTCCGGCATCGACGAAGTGATGGATTGGTCGGTCGTGGACGCGGCCTTCGACGGCGGCCCCGACGGCGCGGCGCGGCCGCTCAGGCGGCTCGCCTCCGAGGGCGGCCTGCGCTTCAGCGTCGGCCCGGGCGAGAAAGCCGAGTATATCGTCGCCCTCGGGGTCTTCCGCGGCGGCATCGTCACGGCTGGCCTCTGCGCCCATGCCTACCACAGCTGCCTTTTCAAGGATCTCGAGGACGTGCTCGAGAGCGCACTCGACGACGTGCCCGAGTCCCTCTCCAGGGCCGAGCGCATCGACGGGTTCCTCGACTCGTCCGGCCTCTCGGACGATCGCAAGTTCCTCATCGCGCACGCCGCCCACAGCTACGCGGCCAGCACCGAGCTCCTGCTCGCCGAATCGGGCGAGCCCGTCTTCGTCGTCAACGAAGGCGAGTACCAGATGATGAATACCCTCGATCTCACCGTCGACCAGGCCTTCTGGGAGGCGCGCTTCTCGCCCTGGACCCTCCGCAACGAGCTCGAGTCCTTCGCCGAGCGCTCCTCCTACGAGGATTCCCTCGGCCTTGCCTTCGCTCACGACCAAGGCGTCGACGACTGCTTCGCCTCGAAGGGAAGATCGGCCTACGAGATGCCGGGCCTCAGCGACTGCTTCAGCTTCATGAGCTACGAGGAGACCACGAACTGGGCGATCTCGGCATGCCTCTACGCGTCGCAGGCTGGAGACCTGACGTGGGCCAAGGGCAGGAGACCCACCATCGCCGCCTGCCTAGGCTCCCTGCTCGCGCGGGACGCCAATTGCGACGGGGTCATGGACCGCGACTCGGACCGCTGCTCCGGCGGCTCCGAGATCACCACCTACGATTCCCTGGATATCAGCCTGGGCCAGGCCCGCAACAACCTCTACCTGGCCGTCAAGGCCTGGTCCGCCTTCGTCTGCATCGAATCCCTGCTGCGCAGGATCGACGGACTCGAGACGGCCGACTCCAAGGCGGCGCTCGAGGCGGCTCGGGCGGCCGCGAAGACCATCGCCGGCCGGATGCTCGAGCCCGAGGGCTTCATCCCGGCGGTCTTCGAGAGCGATAACCGCTCCTGCATCATCCCGGCCATCGAGGGCTTGGCCTATCCCCGCTTCTGCGGGGCGGGCGACGCGGTCGAGGCCGACGGCCCCTACGGCGAGTTCGTCCTCGCCCTGAAGCGCCACCTCGACAAGGTGCTCGTTCCCGGACTCTGCCTCGACGCCGTATCGGGCGGCTGGAAGCTCTCCTCGACCAGCAGGAACACTTGGCTTTCGAAGATCTTCCTCAACCAATACGTGGCCGAGCGCGTCCTGGGCTTGGACGACGAGCGCACGAGGAGGGACGCTGTCCATGCGCGATGGCTCCGGACCGGCAGTGCCGACTACGCGGCCACCGACCAGGTCGATTCTTCGAGCGGCAAGGACCTTGGCTCGCGACTCTATCCGCGGCTGGTCACGTCGATACTGTGGCTGGAGAAGAAATAGCTGAGAACATTGAGTCCCTCAAAAAAGTCAGGGCCGGCAAGGTCTCTGATTTCGAATGGCGGCGGTTTTTCCAGCGCGTCTTTCTGTCTTCCTCCCCCAATAGCCGTCCATACCTTTGCCCTTTAGAAAGCCACGTGGACGTGGCTCCACATTCCCGCCCGGGGTATTGAGATTACCGAATGATTAGAGCATACTGACACGATTCCACGGCAGGAGTCGGAACATGTGCGGAATCTTCACCGTCCTCGACATCAAGGGAGACCCCGTAGAGCTCAGGAAGCAGGCCATCGCCCACGTAAAGCGCCTGCGCCACCGGGGACCGGATTGGAGCGGGGTCTATTCCGACAATCGCGCGGTGATCTGCCACGAGCGACTCGCCATCGTCGACGTGACCCATGGGGCCCAGCCCCTAGTCGACCGGGAGACCGGTCGCGTCCTCGCCGTCAACGGCGAGATTTACAACCACAAGAAGCTTCGGGCCGAGAGCCTGAAAAAGCCGCATAAGTTCCAGACCGAGTCCGACTGCGAGCCGATGCTCTACCTCTACGACGAGCTCGGCCCCGACTTCGTAAAGCTCCTCAACGGCATCTTCGCCTTCGTGATCTACGACCCCCGCGACGGAAGCTTCTTCATAGCGCGGGACCACATCGGCATCAACCCCCTGTATTGGGGCCGGGACGGCGAAGGCAACCTCTTCGTGTCCTCGGAGATGAAGGCCCTGTACGACGTCTGCCGCACGGTCGAGGTCTTCCCTCCCGGGCATTACTACCAATCGAGCGAGGGCAGGCTCGAGAAGTGGTACAAGCCCGCCTGGGCGGCCGAAGGCTCGGTCCCCAAGGCCGAGGCCGACCTCGACGCCCTCCGTCAGGCCCTCGAGGACGCCGTGAAGCGCCAGCTCATGTCCGACGTCCCCTACGGCCTCCTCATCTCGGGCGGCGTCGACTCCTCGATCGTCGCGGCCATCGCGGCCAAGCACGCCGAGAAGCGGGTCGAGACCGACGAGGTAGATCGCGCCTGGTGGCCGCGGATGCACTCGTTCTCGGTGGGCCTGCCGGGCGCCCCGGACACCAAGTTCGCCAAGAAGGTGGCCGACCATATCGGGAGTCAACACCACGAGATCGTCTTTACGGTGCAGGAAGCCCTGGACGCGATACCCGACGTCATCTACCACCTCGAGACCTTCGACGTCACCACGATCCGCGCCGGCACGCCCATGTATCTGATGGCGCGCACGATCAAGTCCATGGGCATCAAGATGATCCTGTCGGGCGAGGGCGCCGACGAGATATTCGGCGGCTACCTCTATTTCCACAAGGCGCCCAACGCGATCGAGTTCCACGAGGAACTGGTGCGCAAGATCTCGATGCTCCATCTCTACGATTGCCTGCGCGCCAACAAGGCCATGGCCGCCTGGGGCGTCGAGGCGCGAGTCCCCTTCCTCGATCCCGAATTCCTCGACGTCGCCATGGGCATCGACCCGAAATTCAAGATGATCCGCAAGGCGTCGCCGGGCGATCCGCGCGGAGCGGGGCGGATGGAAAAGTACATCCTCCGCAAGGCCTTCGACGGATGGATCCCCGACGAGATCCTCTGGCGCCAGAAGGAGCAATTCTCCGACGGCGTCGGCTATTCCTGGATCGATTCCATCAAAGCCTATGCCGAAAAGGAAATCTCCGACTCCGTAATGGCCAACGCTCGCTTTCGCTTCCCTTCCAAGACTCCCGTCTCCAAGGAAGCCTATTGGTTCAGGACGATATTCGAGGAGCACTTCAAGAATCCCAGCGCGGTGGAGCTCGTGCCCGACGGACCGTCCATCGCCTGCTCGACCCCGACGGCCATCCGCTGGGATTCCGCCTGGGCCGCGATGGCCGACCCCTCGGGACGGGCGGTCCAAGGGGTGCATGACCACGCCATATAGCCCGTGGCCCGCGATCGCCGTATGCAGCCCTTCGGGCTTCGTCTATGATTAGGACATGAGCTCCCGAGCCCTGCGGATACTCGCCTTTATGGCGGCGTTCGCCTATGCGACTTCCGGGGCCTTCGCGGCTCCGGATCTCTTCGACGGCTCGGCCGGCCCCTTCGAGATCAAGGACTTCCTCCTCCTCGAATCCCCCCGCGCGGAACGGGCCCATCTCGACCTATCGGAGGCTACGCCGGGCGCGTTGCGCTATTCCGGGGGATTCCTCCCCTCGAGCCTGCGCGCGTCGCCGAAGATGTATACCTTCAAGTCTTCCTTTCGCGTCGCCCCCTCGCTCAAGAACGTCGACATCGCCCTCTACATGGGCCTCACCGAGTATCCCTACCGCCTCTACCTGAACGGCGTGGAGATATTCATGAAGGGCGCCCGCCAGCAGCAGAGCGGGGGAGTTCCGGCGGAGCAGTGGCCGGAACAGTAGTACTTCGAGGAGAACACCGCCCAGGCAGCTAAGGAGCAGCGCGCCGAAGATCATCATTAACAGTCGGAACGCGACGGAGAAGCCAGAACCAGCCGTCCAGCCGAGGAGTGCCCCCATGCATCCGAGAGTGATTAGTTCGCCTTGGGCGAAGTTCACTATTCGGATTACGCCGAAGATCATTGTATAGCTGAGAGCGAGCAGCGCGTAAACGGCTCCTAACGCGAAGCC
>CAVZVX010000087.1:0-10291 GCA_963778775.1 uncultured Spirochaetota bacterium
TATATGTGCCTGTTCCCTTAACAACACCGTATTGCTAAGGCAATTTCTTTAAGTACCCGCAACGGCGCCTCTGTTTTACTGAACCGGTTGTTGCCGATATCCCATTCATAGAGTTTCACCGGTATGATGATTCCCTGATCGTCAACCGATATTTCGTGAATTGCAGAACAGCGCCGTAACCGGATACTGCCGAAGGAATAGACAGCCTGGTTCACGACGAGTCGAGAGCGGTAAACGTAATCGACGGGACGTTAATCGGCTCATGGGTGAGCCGGTTGATGGCTTCCTGGACACTCCCGGCATGGAGGGTTGAAAGCGTCGCATGGCCGGTATTCATGCCTGGACCGCCCGCCGCCAGAGCTCGTCCGAGGGCGGGAAATAAGTGCCTATGTCGCCCAGGGCGGCCGCCCCCAGCAGGGCGTCCATGACGGCGTGCAAGAGAACGTCGCCGTCGGAGTGCGCGTCCTCTCCCGTGCCGCTCGGCACCTCAACCCCTCCGATGAGGAGGGGACGGCCGGGAACGAGGCGGTGCAGATCCCAGCCCTGGCCCATGCGGAAGGGCAGGGCGCCGGTCGTCGAAGCGGCGATATCGCCGGCGTAGGTCACCTTGCGATTGCCGATTTCGCCGGACGTAAACGCGACGGGCCCGACGTAGCGGTCCCAGAGCTCGGCGTCGTCCGTGCAATCCAGGCCTTCCGCGGCCGCCCTGCGGTGCGCTGCGAGCATGGTACCGAGCCTGAAGCCCTGGGGCGTCTGGGCGCCGCCTAAGGAGGAGCGCGGCGGATGGCGGGTAACCGTACCGTCGGAACAGAGTTCCTTGGGCGTATCGACGAGGGGAAGGACGGGCACCGAGGCGCCGCACATGGCCGCGGACCGGGCCACTCTGAGGGCAAGGTCTGAGCTCGCCCAGGGCCGAGCCCCGTCGTGGACGAGGACGACGACATCGTCCAGGAGCTTCGGATCTTCGCCCTCGGGCGATCCGCGATGGCCTAGGGCCTTCGCGAGCTCTTCGAGGCCGAGGCGCACGGAGTCGCGGCGACAGGGGCCCCCGGCCACTACGGCGAAGCGTCCGGGACCGAGCCGTTCCAGTGCCTCGAGACTCTCCGGGGCCAGGGCGGCGCGAAGCTCGGCTTCGCGCCCGGCAGGGGAGGTGACCACGAGGGCTTCCAGGCCGGGAAGCCCGAGGAAGGGGGAGAGGGAGCGGTCCAGGATGGTGCGCTCATCCACGCGCAAGAGTTCTTTCTTATCGCCGCCGAAGCGCTCGCTCGAGCCTGCTGCCGTCACGACGACGGCGACGCGGAGCGGTTCGGCGCCCGTCGACGCCGAACCCGGCGCCTGTTTTTCGATCGGCTCGCGATCAGCTTTCGAGGCGGGCACGTATGAGCTCGGCTATCTCGTCCTTGTCCTTTCCGAGCGAGAAGGAAATCTCGTCCTGAAGGAGGTTGAGGGCCGAATCGTAGAGCTTGCGCTCGAGGATCGGGAGCTCCTTGATCTTGGAACGGTGATACAGGGAGCGGACCACCGAGGCGATATCGAGAACCGAGCCCTTCTTGAGCAGGTCGAGGTTCATCTGGTAGCGGAGCTTCCAGTCGGAGGGGATGGGCGCGTATTCCTCGGATATGAAGGCGAGAGCTTTTTCGGCCTCGTCCTTGGGGACGATGGCGCGAATTCCGAGTTCGATCGCCTTATCGGTCGGGACCATGACGGTCATATCGGAAAACTCCAGATAGATCGTATAGTAGAGGAGTTTAGTATCCTTGAAGGATTTTTCCTCGATCTCGAGTATCTTGCCGACGCCTTGGCTCGGATAGACGATACGCTGGTCAACCTTGAAGTCCGTAGAAGGGCTTTTATCCATAAGCCACGACGATAGCAGAAAATGTATAAAAAGTCAAATTGTCCCAGGCCTTGCTCGTCCCCCGACGCGGGACTAGGGCGGCGAGGGCCTTCCGTGTTACGCTGTCCGCATGGGCCTGCAGTATCGCTGTCTCGTCGCCGACCATGACGATACCTCGGTGATGAGCACGCCTTTCGTCCATTATCCGGCTCATGTCGAGGCCATGCGTCGCCTGCGTCCCGGGATCGAGCCCGTGAGCCTCGAAGGCTTCTTCAAGAAGAATTTCGATCCCGGTTTCGTTCCCTTTCTCTCGGAGGAGCTCGGGCTCAGCCGTACCGAGATGGATGCTAGCTACGCTGTCTGGAGGGAATTCACTTCCTCGCGCGTCCCCGACTTTTTCCCCGGCATCCTCGACATCTATGCCGAATACAGGCAGAGGGGCGGAATACTCGTCGTCGCCTCCCATTCGGAGGTCCGGATGATCGAGCGCGACTATCGCGCGTCCTGCGAAGGAGCCGGGAACGCGATCGTCTCCGCCGCCATGCCCGATTTCGTTTTCGGTTGGGACGAAGACCCCGACAAGCGAAAGCCCCATCCCTATCCGCTGCTCGGCGCGATGGCGCGCTTCGGCCTCGCGAAGGAGGAAATCCTCGTTCTCGACGACCTCAAGCCGGGCGCCGACATGGCCGCGTCCGTGGGCGTCGATTTCGCCGCGGCGGGATGGGGGCATCGCATTCCGGAAATACGCGAGGCGATGCAGGGTATCTGTACCTACTACCTCTCCGGCATCGAAGAGCTTCGCGACCTTATCCTCTAGCGCTCTTCGTCGACGCGGGGGTGGAGAGACGCGAGCGGAGCGTCCGGGATATATTGGCTTCGATGAATCCGATCCTTTTCAGCCGTTTCGAGGAGGGCAGCCCCAAGCTGGCCCTCCGCTTCCCCGCCGCCGCGGTCAAGGGCGCGGGACTGGCCTTGGCGGCCGCGATGGCCGAAGAAGGCCGACTCGTATCGGGCGGCGCCTCGACCCCGTGGCGCTTCGAGTCCATCGTACAGGACGAGGAGGGCGCCCTCCTCGTCGGCCCGGACCCGGTCGGCCTCGCCGACGCCGTCGAGGAGGGCTTGCGCGCAGAGAGTCTCGACGAGGCGAAAAGCCTCGAGACGGGCCTCAAGCGCCTTCTCTCCCTGGCCCGAGCCCTGACTCTCCTCAAGGGGGAGGGACGCCTCCCGCGCGGCATCGTATCCTCGGGCCTGCTCTTCGCGAAGGATCGCGAAGGGACGATTCTCCTGCTCCCGCCGGCGGCGATGGCGCGGGCCCTGACCGCGAGCGGCGCCCAGTCTCGCTTGGCCGCCGCCGCGCGGCTCTCCAGCCCTCGCTCGACCGGGCCGGAAGCCGACGCCTCCTTCCTGCTCGCCCAGGTCGCATACCGCCTTGCGACCGGAAAGAGCGCTTTCGAGCGGGAATCCGCCGAGCCGAGCGGCGTGGCCGGATCGGTCCCCGGCTTGACGATCGCCCTCTCGGCGCCTCGACTCGACCTCGGCCTCGCAGCGATAGTCGACAGGGCGCTGGTCGACCCCGGATCCGCGCCCTTGTCCGAATGGCTTGAATGCCTCGAGACGGCGCGGGAAGCGGGGTGGACCCGCGAAATCCCTCCCGAGGAGATGTTGGCGCTCGCGAGACGCCGGGAGGCCGCGGAGGCGCAGGCTCGCTCGAGAAGAAGGCGCGCGGATTTCTTCAGGAGGCGCGGAGCCCTCCTCGTCGGCGTGGCCGCGGCCGTCGTCGTTCTGGCCCTCATCGCCGGGGATATGCTCAGGGCGCAGAGAGACAAGCCGGATTTCTCCGATCTTTCCCCGCGGGAGCTCGTCCGGCGCTACTACCTCGCCATCGATGCGATCGACCTGGATTCGCTCGAGGCCTGCGGGGACAAGAAGGCCATAAAGAACGACGAGGATACCCTGATTAACCTCACGGTCCTCACGAAGACGAGGACGGCCTACGAAGGCAAGAGCCCCGTCGTCCGAGCGGAAAGTTGGGTCGCTTCCGGAAAGCCTCCTCTGGCGCCGACCGCCTTTCTCTACGGGATCGTCGACCTCGCCGTAACGGAGCAAGGCGGCGACGGGGGCGATCGTGCCGTCCTAAAAGCGGAATACTCCTTGTGGTACCTCGATAGACCGGAATCGGCCCCTCTCGATTCCGCCTCCGTCCCGACGGAGGCGCGCCGCTCCGATACTCTGACTCTCGAGCGAGGCAAGAGAGGCTGGCGGATCGTCGACTTGGAGCGAAAGACGCTCTCATGAAAGACGCGGAGGGCGACCGGCCATGGAACCTATAACCGCATTCGTTTCCGGAGCGGCGAGAGGCTTCGATCTCGATAGCCCCGTCCTGCAGGCCCTCGACCATATGAGGACAGGCAACCTCGGCGCCATCCTCGTCACGGAAAGAGGCTCCCCGGTCGGAATATTCACGGAACGGGACGTCCTCCTCAAGCTGGATTTCCACGATCCGGCCTCGATCGCGAGGGCGCGGCTGAGAGACGTGATGAGCGACGGCCTATACACGGCCGGGCCTGAGATCAGCTGCGGCGACGCCCTCGCCCTCATGCGGGACAAGGGTATCCGCAACCTTCCGATCGCGAGCGGAGGCGCCGTGCTCGGGATCGTATCGCTCAGGAACCTGCTCAACTACTACTCCTCGCATCTCGAGAACCTGCTCGACGAGATCGTGAACGCCCTGAGCTCGGCCATCGGCCAGCGGGATCCCTATACGGCCGACCACCAACGCCGGGTGGCGCGCATATCGGTAGCCGTCGCCGGGCGGATGGGCATGGACCCCGGCCGGATGAACGGGCTCCGCATGGCGGCGCTCTCCCACGACGTCGGCAAGATCGACGTGCCGATCGAGCTATTGAGCAAGCCCGGCCGCCTCAGCCGAGCCGAATTCGAGCTTATAAAGCAGCACCCCCAGGCCGGGTACCAGATCCTCGGATCGGTCGACTTCGAGCGGCCGGTGGCCGAGATGGTCCTCCAGCATCATGAGAGAATGGACGGATCGGGCTATCCGAGAGGCCTGAGAGGCGACGAAATACTCCTCGAAGCGCGGATCATGGCCGTCGCCGACGTCTTCGAGGCGATCATGTCCTTCCGCCCCTATCGCGCGGCGCTCGGGCCCGAGCGGGCCAGGCAGGAGATCGCCGACCATCGGTCGACGGCCTTCGACGCCGGCGTCGTCGACGCCTTCTTCTCGCTCCTCGACGATCCGGATTCGGGAGTGCTCGACGGCTTCTAGTCGGCGGAGGATACCGCGCCTTTTCGCTTCGCGTCGGCTATACTCAGCCTTTTTCCCCCGCGAGCAGCGGCGCCAGCTTCTTCCAGGCCATCTCGTCCTCGAAGCTGAGGGCCGCGTGCCGCTCCTCGATCGACAGCTTCTGGCTGTCGATATACCGTATAAGGACCTCGAGGAGCCGGGCGCAGTTGTCGCGATGCAGGTCGAGGAACCATGACGGAGGCTCCCGCCTGAGCGCCATTACCGCCGCGACATGGGGCATGCAAAGCCCGGAAGAGGCCGATAGCCCCGCTCGCATATCCTCTTCGTCGAGGAAATCCGCGACGAGGCCGACGTAGCGCGATTCGGCGTCGGCCTCGTGGTCGCAGGCCACGCACTTGCCCTCGTTCACCGGCGGGCGCGCGCCCTTGCCGAGCGAGGAGACGGCGAGCTCGAGGATGCTCCGGTAGACGATCGCGGTGCCGAGGCCGTCGTTGGAGGCGCAGATCCGCTGCGCATGTCTGGCGCACATTCCGTGCTCCGCGTCGAAACGATGCCTGAGAGGCCGATCGTTGGCGCTCTCGTAAAGCAGGTTCTCGAACCAATCGTCGAGCGAGGAGCGGGTCTGGTTGCAGACAGGGCATCCGGCTTGGACCAGGCCCTTGATGAACTTGAAGTAGGGAAGGTGCTTCTCGGGCTTCGGCCTTCGCTTGCCGCGTCCCGGAGTTCGCTCGAACATCCTTGATCCTTTCCTCGGAATCCTGAAGTCCAGTCTACTCCGCGCGCGCCGGCTGTCAATGACTTGTCCCGCAACCGGAGCCGGCCTATGATGAGGCAGCGAGGAAGCGAACTGAAGACGCCCCCGTTCTTCCGGAAAATGGCCCTGGTCAAGGCCTGTCACCTGTCGGTCCTTGCCCTCACCTACGGCCTCGCGCTGCTTCTCTTCCCGACCATCTCCCAGGGACTGAGCACGCGTCCTTATTTCGACGAAACCTATCTCGGCTGCATCGCGGCCTCGATAGCCCTGAGCGTCATCGCCTTGGCCTGCGGGTCCGGGATGCGACTCTACGTGGTCTTCCTCCTCCGTTGCTACCTCCTCGTCGTCCTCGGATACAGCATCGGGGGGGCGCTTTCGGTCAAGCTGGTTCTCGGCATGGGCCTTATGGTCGAGATCGGCTTCCTCGTCGATATGCCCTACAATCTCGTGTTAGCCGGAGTCGCCCTCGTCGTCCTCGTACTGGTTCAGGTATTCCCGATCTTCTTCGGCCAAGGCCTCGCCGACTCGATTTCCCGCGTCGGCTTCGATCAGCTTTCGGTGTTCTGCTTCGTCCTCGGCGGATTCGCCCTGGCGACCGTATGGATCGAGCGCCTGGCCGCTCGCAGGATGGAGCTCGGCGAGATCATCCACATCCAGGAAAGCAACCTGGACACGCTCACCGAGCTCAACCTCAACCTGCAGGGCTATGCCCGGACGGTCGACGAGGAGTCCTCGGAGCGCGAGCGGAACCGGATAAGCCGCGAGATCCACGACATCTCGGGCTATATTTTCACCAACCTCATCGCCCTGATGGACGCCGCGGGAAGCATGCGCAGGGACGACCAGGCCGGCCTCACCGATATACTCATCACCGCGCGCAAGCAGGCGCAGGAGGGCCTGCGCGAGACGCGGCTCGCCCTGCACAGGCTTCGGGACGAGCAGCCGGGCATGGCGGACAGCACGCGGGCAGTCTTCAAGATCGTGTCCATCTTCCGCAAGATCACGGGCATCGAAGTCGAGCTGAACCTGGCCAACCTGCCGCACTTCCTTCCCCGAGACATCAACCTCGCCCTCTATCGCACCGTCCAGGAGGCCCTGACCAACGCCGTGCGCCACGGGAAGGCCACTAGCGTACGAGTCAACTTCTGGGTCGAGGCGGAGGAGCTCAGCCTCACCATCACGGACAACGGGAAGGGAGCCTTCGAGGTGGTGAAGGGCATCGGGCTGACGGGGATGGAGGAGCGCATCGGGGCCCTGGGCGGCGTGGTCGGCATCGGGCCCGCCCCCGAGGGCGGCTTCTCGCTCTCGGTCCGCGTGCCCTTGAAAGTCCCTCCCGCCGGCGGGTAAGCTCGAGGCCCCATGGAGAAGATCCGCGTACTCATCGCCGACGACCAGAGCCTTTTTCTCGAGAGTCTGTCGACCTTCCTCCAGAACTACGCCGAGGATATCGAGGTGGTGGGTCTCGCGAAGAACGGGAGCGAGGCTCTCGAGCAGGCGGCCCGGCTCCATCCCGACATCGTCCTCATGGACGTGCACATGCCCGTGATGGACGGGGTCGAGGCCACCGGCAGGCTCATCGAGTCCCAGCCGGGGGTGAAGATCATCATCCTCTCCACCTACGACGAGGACGAATACGTGCGCAACGCGTTGAGGCTCGGGGCGGCCGGCTACCTGCTGAAGGATATCTCCCCGACCGAGCTGATAGCCTCGATCCGGGCTCTCAAGAGCGGTGCCGTGCAGATCTCGCCCCAAATCGTCGCGAAGCTCATGCAGAGCCTCCTCGCGGAGGAACCCTCGCCGGTCCGCGAGATAGCGGAGAGGCTGGAATGGTTCGGAAGCCTGACGCGCAGGGAGCGGGAGATCTTCACCCTTATCGCCACCGGCTACGACAACGCGCAGATCTCCGCCCAACTGCGCATCGCAGAGCATACCGTCCGCAATCACGTCAGCATGATCTATTCCAAGCTCGACGTGCAGGACCGGTTCCAGATCATCCAGCTCGCGAACAAGATCCGATATCACGAATAGGAATTCCGGGACAAATGTACCGCCTAAATCCGATCTATCCGTGATTCTTGTCTCTTGCGGGCTCCGCGATCAGGCGCGACACTTGAGCCATGCCCTACCAAGCGGCGATCAATCTCCTCAGGAGGACTATGATGAAGAAAGGCCTGGTATTCGCGCTCGCGCTTATCCTGGTCACTGCGCTCGTTCCCTGCCTGTCGGCCCAGAAGAAGGTGACGGTCTGGTGCTGGGATCCCAACTTCAACGGCTACTCGATGAAGGCCGCGGCGGCGGTGTACGCCAAGACCCATCCCGATTTCCAGCTCGATATCGTCGACATCCCCGATGCCGAGATCCAGGGCAAGATTACGGCCGGTATGCAGGCCGGAGGCGCCGGGCTTCCCGATATCTATCTATGCCAAGACTTCCGGATCGAGCAGACCCTTTCGGACTACCCGAAGGGCTTCGTCGATCTCAAGGCGGCCGGCATCGATTTCTCCAAGTTCGCGGCCTATAAAGTCGGCCCGCTGACCGTCGGCAACTCGGTCTACGGCATTCCCTTCGATACTGGGTCCACCGGTCTCTGGCTCCGCGCCGACTACCTGAAGGCGGCGGGACTCAAGCCCGAGAGTTACATGAAAAACATGACCTGGTCTGATGTGATCAAGCTTGGAGATGTCGTCAAGGCCAAGACCGGCAAGCCCCTCATCGCCTACGAGAGCGACAGCTTCGACACTCTCCGCATCATGGTCCAGTCGGCCGGCGGCCAGTTCTTCAAGCCGGACGGGAGCCTCGACATCAATACCGACATAGTCAAGAAGTCCCTCGTCATCCTCAAGCAGATGAACGATAAAGGCCTCTTCTATATGGGCGAGGGCTGGAGCAATTGGGTCAACTCCATCAACAACGACGAAGCCGCCGGTTTCCTCAACGCGATCTGGATGGTGGGCACCCTCAAGTCCAAGCCTGAGAACAAGGGCAAGTGGATGGTCGTCCCGACCCCCCTCCTCGAGGGCGTGAAGGGCGCTCAGAACGCCTCCAACAACGGCGGCTCGAGCTGGCTCGTCTGCGCCGCGGGCCCCAATAAGGACCTCGCCATCGACTTCCTCAAGAACACCTGGGCCAGCTCCTCTCCCGACGCCCTCGCCTTCTACAATGACATTCTCAAGGCCGCCGGGGCCATGGGTACTTACATCCCCGCTGGCAAAGGCTCGAATTACGTGGCCAAGGACGAGTTCTTCTACAACAGCCAGGCCTTCAACAAGGACTTCGCGACCTGGCTGGCGAAGGTCCCCGCCCTCAGGTATACGGCCAACTATCAGACTATGCGCACCGCCCTGTTCAACGCGACGCTCCTGTACTTCCAGGGAAAGTACAAGACCCCCGACGAAGCGATCGCCGCGGCCGAGAACGAGTACAAGCAGACCTCCGGCCAGTAAACCGATAGTCTCCGCGAGGGGGCTTCCGCCTGGGCGGAAGCCCCCTCATTTACCGGCGAACAACTAGGAGAGCCCGTGTGAATAAGCGCGGATCGTATTACCGCTATTTGAACCGTTTCGGCTGGCTCTGCGTTGCGCCGGCGATGGTATTTTTCGCTATCTTCCAAGTCTATCCGATCCTTTCCTCCCTTTACTACGTGACTAGGAAATGGAAGGGCGCCACCGATGCCTTCGTGGGTCTCGGCAATTTCGTGCGCCTGTCCCACGATTCCTTCTTCCTGCAGGCGATCAGCCACAACTTCATCTATATGGGAATCCAGATCCCGATCATGATCCTCCTAGCCCTGGTCCTCGCGGTAATCCTCAATCAGGGAATCAAAGGGCTGAGGGGCACATTTAGGACGATCTTCTTTCTGCCCTGCGTGACTTCCCTCGTCGCCTACTCGGTGCTGTTCAGAATCCTGCTCCAGACGAACGGGCTCTTGAACAACATCATGCTGAACTTCCACCTCCTTTCGGAGCCCATCAGCTGGCTGGCCAGCCCGTTCTGGGCAAACGTCACCATCATTTTCGCCCTGACCTGGCGCTGGACGGGATATAACATGGTGTTTTTCCTCGTTGGGTTGCAGAGCATCGATACCGAGATTTACGAGGCGGCCGAGGTCGACGGTGCGAGCAAGGCGAGGCAGTTCTTCAGAATCACCCTGCCGCTCCTCCTGCCGGTCATCCTCTTCTCGGCGGTGACCTCGACGAACGGCACGATGCAGCTCTTCGACGAGCCCAATATACTTACCACCCAAGGCGGTCCGGCTAACGCCACCATGACGGCGGCCCTCTACATCTACCGCCAGGCTTTCGTCATCAACTCGGACTTCGGCTACTCGACGGCTCTATCGTACGTCGTCGTGCTAATCGCGGGAGTCTTCGCCTACGTCCAGATGCGCCTCCTCGGCGGCAGGAGGGATAAATGAGCGTCGTCAGGAAAAGCAATAATT
>CAVZVX010000088.1:0-14681 GCA_963778775.1 uncultured Spirochaetota bacterium
CTTTTCATTCAGGAGGATTACATGACAAAAGAGACGATTCTGGTCGTGGAGGACGAGACGCTCGTCGGATTGGAATTGAAGGAAGACCTCGAGCGCCTGGGCTATTTCGTACCCGAGGTGCTGGAGTCGGGCGAAGCGGTCGTCCAGGCCGTGGCGCGTCACCAGCCCGATCTCATGCTGATGGATATTCGGCTTCGCGGAAGTCTCGACGGCATCGAGGCGGCTTATCAGGCCAAGGCGGAGTTCGACCTCCCGGTGATATATCTTACCGCCTATTCCGATCCGGATACGCTGAGGCGAGCCGCCTTGACGGGTCCCGATGCCTTTTTGCTTAAACCTTTCGATGAGCGCGAGCTCGCAGCCAACGTGCAGCTGGCTCTCTCGCGCGCCAAGAGCGGCGAGCCGCTCAAGCGCGAGCTGCGCGGAGCGATATCCCTGGTCGACGTCTTGGAGGAACCCGCGCTGATCGCCGATCTGGACGGTCGGATCGCGCATGCGAACAAGGCCGCGATCGCCTTTCTGAAATTATCTGACCCGAGTCTGCTGGCGCGGGTCGAGCTCTCGCGCATATTGGAGAAAGGCTGGAAGGATCCGGGTCGCAGGCTCGTCAAGCTGAGGGATGACGACGACAGATCGGCGGGCAAGGTCGCATCCGTCGAGCGGCTTCTTCGCTCCGACGGCCGCGAGTACGGCAGTCTCGTCGTGTTCGGAAACATGGATCGGCGCGAACGCCTTCTTCTCGAGGCCTCCGCCGCGGAAGCCAACGCGGCTTTGATCCGTCTCCTTCCCTTGCCTTCGGCGGCCGGTCCGGGTTACGAAGTCGGCGGCTTCCTCGAACCCTGCCTCTCGGGCTCGGGCGATTTCTTCGATGTCTTCTCCGCGGGTGAGAACGAGATCGCCTTCTATGGCTTCGACGTCATGGGGCATGGAATCCTCGCGTCCCTGATGGCCTTCTCGCTCCGAGACCTCCTTCCCGTCCTCGGCTGGGGAAGGGGCGGCAAGGCGCCGGCGCCGGCCGACATCGTACGCTCGCTCTACGAGCGATACGGTCATAAAGCGGAGGATGCGATGGGGAGCAGTTTTTTCACGATCGCTTACGGTACGGTGGATAAATCGACGGGAGAATATAGAGTGGCGCGCGCGGGCTATTCGCCCGCGTTGCATCTCGCGGCCGGCGGAGGGATGCGCGTCCACTACACGAAAGGTGCGGCGGTCGGCGTCATATTAGATGCCGACATCGAGGAGGCTACCGGCGTCCTTTCGCCGGGGGATCGGCTCCTCATCGCCTCGGACGGGCTATTCGCGATTTTCGGCGAGGGCCTCCTCGAGAATTCCCTGGAGAGCCTGAGCGCATTCGCGGACGGGTTTCGGGGCGTAGCCCTGGAAAACTTCGTCGATGCGTTCCGACGCCGCTCGCGGGAGACGAGGGCAGGGAGCTACAATGACGACGTGAGCTTGCTGGTGATCGAGCGTTCATGATGCCGGAATCGTACGAGGTCGCGATCATCGGCGCGGGAGTTTGCGGGGCGAACATCGCTCGAAGGCTCTCGGCCTACGAAATCGGCGTCGCCCTTTTGGACAAAGAGGCCGACGTTTCTTTCGGAGTTTCCAAGGCCAACTCCGGGATAGTCCACGGCGGGTTTCATCACAATAAGAAGTATCTGAAGGCTCGCCTGGAGATCCAGGGCGCGATGATGTTCGACCGCCTCAAGACGGAGCTGGGGTTCCCCTTCGTGCGTTGCGGCATCGTCGTCGTCGCTCTCCACGAGGACGAAATGCGGGCCGTGGAGCAGCTCTACGCGCAGGGCGTCGACAACGGCGCCATCGGCATCGAGATGTGCTCGAGGGAGCGAATGCTCGAGCTCGAGCCCAAGCTCAGCCGGGACGCCCTCGGCGGCCTCTACGCCCCCGGCGGCGGCATCGTCGAGCCATATCGCTTCGTATTTTCCCTCGTCGAGTCCGCGGTCAAGAACGGCGTCCGCGTATTCACGGGATGGAATGCCGTCGCGGCCGAGCGCGAGGGCGATGCCTGGATCCTTCATGCGGCGGACGGCAGACGGCTCCGGGCGAGCTATGCGGTCAACTGCGCCGGCCTCGCGGCCGACGAGGTCTCGCGGATGTTCGGGGCCGAGGATTATTCGATCAAGGGCCGCAAGGGCGAGTACTACCTCCTGGACAAGCTGACCAAGGCCAAGCCCGACCGAGTGGTATTCCCGGTGCCCACTTCGGTTTCCAAGGGCATGCTCGTCGTACCTACCGTGGAGGGAACCGTCCTCATCGGGCCCACGGCGAGCGCGGTCGAGGACAAAGAGGACGCGGCCACGACCGGAGTGCAGCTCGAGACCATCTTGCGGAGCGCGCGGAATATGATTCCCGACATCTCCGAAGCCGACGTCATCACGAGTTTTGCGGGCATCAGGCCCACTCTGGGCGAGGACTATTACATCGACCTGTCCGCCAAGGCGCCGGCACTAGTCCAGGTCGCCGGCATTCAGTCGCCCGGCCTCACCGCGAGCCCGGCGATAGGCGAGTATGTGAAGGACCTGCTCAAGAAGGCGGGCCTCGTTCTTGTCGAGAAAGCGAATTGGGACCCCACGGTGGAAAGGGAGCCTCGGGCCAGGGACCTTTCTCTTTTCGAGCTGGACGAGCTCATCGCCCGCGATCCGGCATACGGCGAGGTGGTCTGCCGTTGCGAGCGCGTTACCGAGGCGGAGATCGTCGCCGCGATACGCCGCGGCCATACCACTCTCGATGGCATCAAGTACTTCACTCGAGCGCAAATGGGTCGTTGCCAAGGCGGGTTCTGCACCTACAAGATCGTCAAGATACTCATGAGGGAGACCGGCATGGGCTGGGACCGGATCACTAAACGCGGCCGTGCCTCGACGCTGCTCAGGGGTGAGCTATGAGGGAGCTGAGCTTCGACTGCGTCGTGATAGGCGGCGGCGCTGCCGGGATGGCCGCCGCCCTCGAGCTTGAGGCCAGGGGCCTCAGCGTGGCCGTCGCCGAGCGCGAGGAGCGCCTCGGCGGCATTTTGACTCAGTGCATCCACAACGGCTTCGGCCTCATCGAGTTCAACGAGGAGCTGACCGGGCCGGAATTCGCCGAGCGCTTCGAGGAGAGGATCGGTGGGCGACGAATAAGCGTCTACTGCGGATGCACCGTACTCGATATGCTAGCCGACGAGGGCGAAAAAGTCCTGTCCTGCGTGTCCGCGAAGGAGGGCGCGCTCAGGCTCAGGTCGAGGGCCGTCGTCCTGGCGATGGGTTGCAGGGAGCGCAACCGGGGCAACGTACGCATTCCGGGATCGAGGCCGGCCGGCGTTTTCACCGCTGGCCTCGCGCAGCGCCTGGTCAATGTGGAAGGCTACGTGCCGGGCAGGGAAGTCGTCATCATCGGCTCGGGCGACATCGGTCTGATCATGGCCAGGCGCATGAGCTGGATAGGCTGCAAGGTCCATGCCGTCGTCGAGATCCTGCCCTACCCCTCGGGCCTGACGCGCAATATCGTCCAGTGCCTTCATGATTTCGACATCCCCCTGTACCTTTCCCACCTCACGACCGACATCTACGGCAGGGATCGGGTCGAAGGCATAGAGGTGGCGCCGATCGAAAACGGCGCCCTCGTGACGGGAAAGGCTTTCAAGATCCCCTGCGATACCGTCCTGCTCTCGGTCGGGCTCGTGCCCGAAAACGAGCTTTCGCGCAAGGCCGGCGTCTCGATCAATCCGATGACCAACGGCGCCTGGACCGATTCGACCCTGATGACCAGTCTTCCCGGGATCTTCGCCTGCGGCAACGTCCTTCACGTCCACGACCTCGTCGACTACGTCGTCGAAGAGGCCAGGCGCGCGGGGCGCTGCGCGGCCGCATGGCTCGAGGGGGCCAGGCCCGGACGCGAGGCAAGAGTCAAGGCCGGGTCGAACGTACGCTATGTCGTTCCGGCGCGCGTCGATACGGGCCGCGACAACAAGCTCTACCTCAGGACCATGATCGTCAAGAACGACGCGATTCTGGAGGTCAGGATCGACGGCAAGGTGCTTCTTTCGTCCAGGAAAAACCATGTCCAGCCATCTGAAATGATTACCTTGACCCTCGGCAAGGCCGAACTGGCCGCTGCGGCCGAGCTGCCTGACGCCGCAGTCGAGATCTCGATACAATGAAAAGGCGAATATGAGACGCGAACTGACCTGCATAACCTGCCCCATGGGCTGCCGCCTCGTCGTCGATGGCGCACCCGAGAACTCGACCCTCGCTACGGGTAGCGAGCTCTCCGTCGGAGGCAACCGATGCCCCCGCGGCGCCGCCTATGCCCGCGAGGAGCTGTTTGCGCCCAAGAGGACGGTCACGGCCACTTGCCGGGCCGTAACGGGCTCCGGCTCGCGGGCCCAACGGGGCTCCACCCGTCGCATTCCTTGCAGGACGGCGTCGCCTTTTCCTAAGGAGCGCGTGAAAGAGCTCCTCGAGGCTATCTACGTCCTCGAGAAACCGCTGCCGGTACGAAGGGGCCAGGTCATAATTCGCGATGCCCTAGGCCTCGGTATAGACGTCGTGGCGACTCGGACCCTCGACCTGGAATAGATTGATGCCCCGTGAACGCAACTTCCGTAGGGGCGTCGGCGTCTAATAGGCGCATCGATGCGGAAAGAGAGGATTTCCGATGGTATTACCTTCTGCGGCGCAGATCATCGTTTCGATCATCCCGATAGTGGGCATCGTAATGGCGGGCGTGATCGCCTTCTTCTATCTGCTCTGGAGCCATCGCGAGAAGGTGCGGCTCATCGAGCGGGGGCTCTACGAGGCGAGCAGGATCGACCTTGATACCTTCTGTCTCCTCGCGGGCCTCCTATTGCTGAGCGTGGGAGCCGTCCTCTCGATCCTCTTCATCGTAATCGGGGGCGCCTCATACGCCCTCTTAGGGGGGCTTCTCCCCTTCGCGGCGGGCATCAGCCTTTTGCTTTTCTTCATGCTGCGGAGGAACCGGGACGGGGCATGAGCGCCAATGACCGGGCGCTGGCGACGAGCGACGAGGAGGCGATAGGGCAGGTCCTGGATGGGAATACCGAAGCCTTTGCGATATTGGTGAGGCATCATAGCGCGCGGGTAAAGCGATTGGGCATGAGTTTTTTTCGAGATGCGGAAGAAGCCGCCGATTTCACTCAGGACGTCTTCGTCAAGGCTTATACCGCCCTTGCGTCCTTTAAAGGACGAAGCCTCTTCTCGACCTGGCTGCTGCGGATCGCGTACAATACCGCGATCAACTCGAAGAAGCGCAAGCGGGATCATCTTTCGCTCGATCCCGAAACGGAGATCGCGGGGGCGCCTGGAGCCGAGGAAGAGCAGTTGCGCGAGGAAACCGCGAGGGCGGTGCGCGAGGCGATGGCCGGGCTGCCGTCGCGCCAGGCCTTGTGCATCGAGCTTTATTTCTATTACGACCTTAAGTATTCTGAGATCAGCGAGATGACGGGATATCCGGTGAATACGATAAAATCGCACGTCTTCCGCGCCAAGCGGATCCTGCGAGAGCGGCTCGGAGCGATACGGGAGGATGGGGATGCGGCACGAAGCGGCGCTTAAGCGGCTCGATGAAATCGACTCGAAGCAAGGCTATGGCTTGGCCCTGCGTTGGCATCTTGCCCGCTGCGCCTCCTGCTCTCTCGCGGAGGCGCAGATATCCGCGGCCATGCGCGCCTATCGCGAGGACGCGCATCCTCTCGGGACCGATGCCATCCCCGAGGGTCTCATCGAGGACCACATCATGGCGGCCGTCAGGCTGATGCCTCCGCCCAGGCAGGACTTCGCCCTCGGCGACTGGATCTTCCCGGGCGCCGTGCTGGCCATCTCGATGGTGCTCCTGCCCTTGATGGGCAAGGACGTCGACTTCCTCAAATCTCTCTTCGGATCGGGTTATCTGTTGTCGATTTCACTGGTGCTCGGCGCGGCCTTTACCGGCTACTGCGCCCTCTTCATCGCGACCCACCTTTCGGAACTCCAGGATTATCTCGAGAAGCGAGGCCTGATGCCGCGCTGAGAAGAGGGGTCTTACTCGCCTTCCTTGAGAATCTCGATCTTGATGCCCTCGGGAGCGTCGGATTCTTCCTTGGGGGGAACCGTGACCTTGAGTATGCCATTGCGGAAGACGGCCCGCACCCTGTCCTGCGAGAATTTGTCGGCCGGTACGTAGTATTTTTGCTTCTCGACGTCCTTGAGCTTGAGCCGGCGCTTGAAATAGCGCACGTCGTCCTCGGGGAGCTCGTCGAGGCCGATTTTGGCGTTGAACACCATATAATCGCCCTGGAAGTTGAGGAAGATGTCCTTTTCGTCGAAACCCGCCAAGGCAAACTCGAAAACCATGCCTCGCTCGCTCGTGAGGTAGATGTTCATGGGAGGATAGGAATAACCGGGATAATAGTCGGCGTTCTCGTCCTGACCCATGTCGAACCAGGGCTTCGCCCCTGCCCCGGGCCCGGCGTTTACGTGAACGTTGAAATTCGGGCCCATCTTTTCCCCCAGCTTGCCGCCCATATCCTGAAAATTCGCGCCGAAGCTTTTGGCCGCGTCGAATACCTCGTCCAGTATGGTGCCTATATCGACGTACATGCGATTGCCCTTCACATATCCCTCCAGCGTTCGACCGAAGGCCGCCCTGACGGGAACGGCCTTCGGTCCCACTATATCATTGCTCAATTGCCTTCTTTGACGATTTCTACCTTGATGCCGGAGCCATCGCTCTCCTTGGGGGGGACGGTGACGGTTAGCACGCCGTTCTTGAATACGGCCTTCGCCAGTTCCTGCGCATAGTCCTCGGCGGGAACGCGATACTTCTGTCTGTCGATGTCGCGGGGCCTGAAGCCTCGCCTCGAGAAGCGGCCCGCGTCTCCCTCGCCCTCTTTGGCCGCGGCCTTGGCGCTGAGGACGAGGTAATCACCCTGGAAGGTCGCCGAGACGGCGCTCTCGTCTATGCCGACTAAGGCGAACTCGAGGACCATGCTACCGTCTCGAGTCGTGTAGACATTGGCGGGTGGATAGAAGTAGGCGTGGTGGCGATAGCCGTAGCAGGACTCGAAGATGGGGTCCATCTCGGGAGCCATGCCCTTCATCTTCTCGCCGAAATCGCGAGCCATGCGGATTATGTCGTCGAGCGACCCGTCGAAATCGAAACCTCTGTCGCAGTGACCCATACTGTCCTCCAATACGCGAGGAAGCTCCGCGGCGCGGTTTGCCCGCGCGGGCGGAACGCTATTCGCCCTCCCTACGGAGCGGCGTGCCGAAGGCTCCCTGTAGGCAACCTGCGACATGAGCATAAGGTACTGTCGCGGCCGTGGTAGGGCAAGGGCTTAGAATTCGAGAACCCCGGTCCCGGCTCTCTTCAGGGTCCCGTAGACCGCCGCGAGACTTTCAGGCGTAAGCGCCTCGGCGCGGACGTCGGAGCGGATGCCCAATGCCGCGAGGATGCCGGGCAGGGCGTCCTGGATCGAGGAGCCATCGCCCCTTCCGAGCGAAGCGCCGATGGCAGGGCCCGCGGCGCGGAGGTTGTTGCGTAGCGTCTTGCGGCGAGAGGAGAAGCCTGCGCGGACGAAGGCCGAGAAGCCGGCGCGATCGCCGGCCGCGAGAGGGGCCTTCCTCGGCTCCATTCGAACGACCGAGCTGGTTACGCGCGGGACGGGCCAGAAGGAGCTCGAGCCGAGGTCGAAGGCGAGCCTGCATTTGCAGGTCGACGCGCATAGCACGGAGAACGAGGAATAATCCTTGCTGCCGGGGACGGCGATCATCCGCAAGCCCGCTTCCTTCTGCACCGTGAATATCATTCGCGGGGGGACAAGGCCGCCCTCCAGGAGGGACGCCACGATGGCGTTGGCGGCGCTGTATGGCAGATTACCGAAGATTCTGTCGGGAGCGCCGGTCGCCTCGAGCTCGGCCTTCCAGGTATCGATGAAGTCGCCCTCGACGAGCCTGAAGGAGGGATTCCCGCCGAAAAGCCGTGCGAGCGTGCGCGAGAAGCCATGGTCTATCTCGAAGACGGTGACCGCTAGGCCAAGGTCCAGGGCAAGGGCAGTCATCGCTCCGATGCCCGGACCTATCTCCCATACTCGCGTGCCAGCCTCGGCCTTGAGCTCATCCAGCACTCTTTCCCGCGAGCGCCTGTCCACGAGGAAGTTTTGGCCGAAGCGCTTGGACATGGCTAGGCCCTCCGCCGCGAGAAGGGCTTGAAGGGCCTGGGGAGAGTCGTAGTCGGGTAAGCCAAGCTCGATATTCGGCATAGGGGCGAGCATATACCAAGGCCGCTAGCCCGACTACGGCGGCGCTCGCGATGGCGCGCTGGAGGCCGGAGGAGAGGAGGAGCCGCGGAAGACCGGCCGCCGTATTCATGATGCCCATGAGCAGGAGGTAGAGGAGATCGGAAACCGATGCGGCAAAGGGGGCCACGAAGGGAATGAAAGAACATACGAGGCCGGAGCCGATTCCCCACCACATCAAAACCATGACGATCGGCCCCGCCCCCATGGAGGCGAGTATCCCGGCGAACTGAAGATAGCCGAAGTCGAAAGCGAGCAGAGGCGAAACGGCCGTTTGGGCGGCGAGGGATACGGATGCCGACTGCCGAAGGAAGGGTGGCAGCCATCGGCCCAAAAGAAAGGAGAATCGGGGCGCCAGGACGGCGAGTCCCCACACCGCCGCGAACGAGAGGGTAAAGGAGAGGCTGCGCGATCCAGAGGGGTCGAGGGGGACCATGACGAGAAAGGCGAGCGCCAGAGATGAGAGCTGAAACTGAGGCCTGTCGAGGATGAGGGCGGCAGCCCCGATCCACATCATCAGTACGGCGCGAGCGAGCGAGGGTCCGGGGCCGGCTATCCACATGAACAAACCGGCGAGGACGGCGCCGCCCAGTCGCGCGCGGATGGGTCCGATAAGCGGCCTTAGGGCGGCTATGGCGAGAACGGCCAGGACCGACAGATGCTCCCCGGAAAGGGCGAGGATGTGCGAGCAGCCGGCCGCCTTGAAGGCTTCGGCCTCCTCGGGAGCGAGGCTATCTTTGACTCCGAGGATCAAGGCCTGCAAGAGGCCTGCCGAACGCCTCCCGATCCTGGCCAGCGCCCGTCTGCAGGCATCCCGAACGGCGCTTCTGGCCCGATCGATCCGACCGCCCCGGTCGATGGCCACGATGTCGCGAGGCCGGGCGAAGAGAACCGGCTCTTTCGCCTCGGCGCCGGGAGATCCTCGCGCCCTGATCAGGGATCCGGCGTCGATCGCTCTTCCCCCACGGACGAGGACCCGCAAGGTTTTTTTGCAAGCCCTCCCGGGATAGGAGAGCTCGGCCGAGACGCCGCGGCCTGCGAGGCCCAGACGTTCGATACCGAGCGTATATGCACGGAAACCGTTTCCGGCTGGCCGCGAATCCGTGGACAGCCGGCCTTCGGCCCAAGAGGGGGCGATATGGACGAGCGCTATGGACCTTGACGCGTCAGTCCCCGGAGACGGGCTCTCCGAGGCGCCTGCCGTCGCGAAGCCCGCCTCGTACCAGGCGAGGGAAGTTCCCGCGACGACGCCCATGGCGGCGGCGAGGGCTTGCATGTGCCGGAGACGAACCGCCAGCCCGCCCAATTGACCGATGGCTGTTCCGAATGAGGCGAGACAGACCGCCATTGCGAGGGCCCAGGGAATGAAACCGACGCCGGGGTAGAAGCTCAGTGCCATGCCGAAAGCGGCCGAAACGGGCAACGAGAAGCGTCGCGGCTCGGAGAGGAGGAATCTCGTTAATTCCATGAATAGGAACCGCGCACGAAAGCATTGAACGATTCAATCCGAGGGCGACTCGGGGCCCTATCCCGCCACCGTCACGCGAATGAACGACCCCGGGAGAGGAGCTTCGCGGCATGCGCCCGCGTGCGGATCACCATCTGAGCTTGAGCAGGGCATCCTTCGCGGCGCGTTTGACCGCTTCGGAGTACTGCAGATACCCGATCTGCAACAGGTAGTCGAAAGCGACTTTATCGCCGAGTTCGCCCAATGCATTTATCGAGGCGATCAGGATATCCTCGTCATAGGGCGAGCCTTGCTCGGTCTGGGCGTTGATGAGCTGGAGATAGAGGGCCAGCGCTTGGGCCGCCTCGGTGGAACCCATCGCTCCGAGGCAGGCTATGGCCTCGAGGAAATCGGTCTTCGAGGCCGCGCCCTTGGCATAGTCGGCCAGCACGAGCCTGAAGTGCTGCACCGCGAGCGGCGAAGCCTTTTGCCACTTGAGGGCGGTGAGCTCACGGGCGGCTGAAAGCCTGAGTTCTCGGAGGGACTGTATCTCCACCGGAGATTGGGAAGCGGATTGAGCGATTGCGTCGAGCGCGGCCGCCATGGAGCCCTCGGCCAGCTCTCCGCGATCGTCGTCGACGAAATGGGAATTGGCCATGCCGGCGGCGTAGGCTGCCGATTTCTCCAGGGGCGGATTCTTCGCGATGACGCGAAGCAGATAGCCTCTGTAGTCTCCCTTTATCGAACCGAGGGCCGCGGCCGCTTTGGCCGCGAGAGCGGGGGAATACCCGGCAACATAGGCCGAGAAGAGGACGGGGAAGGAGGATCCGTCGCCAAGTGCCCCGAGGGCGTCGATGCAGGCCTCCAGGGCGGGATACTCGGGTTGGGCTCCGGAGCGGAAGAGGCTGTTTTGCGACGCGAGGAAGGAGTCGAGATTTTCGGCCACCCTCGTTTCCCCGACGCCGGCTTGACCTAGGGCGGTTATAGCGGCAGCGCGCACGTCCTCGTCGTTATAACCCTGGAAAAGCGCCCAAAGATCGTCGATAGCCTTGACATAGGCGGTCTTCCCGGTCTCGATGGCGGCGAGGACGGCGAGATCCTTGAGCTGGGGATCGGGCCCGAGCAGGGCGGAGTAATCCACGGCGAATCGGAGGGCCATGTCGTAGAGAGGGCCCATATCGGCGTCGCTTCGCGTCGCGGCTTCCTTGAGAAGCTCGAGCTTGGTGACGAGGCTCGACCTCGCGAAATTACGGCGATAGGCCAGGACTATCGATTCGGCGTCCTGCGCCTGTAAGGCCATAACCAGGCCGAGCGCGAGCGCAAAAGTCGCGACGATGCGTTTCATTCAGCCCCCTTGCGGAACGGTGTCGGAGTCTTCGCGGATATTATATACGAAGGAACGGATCGCGTTGCGCATCCTGGGACTCGGCGGCACCGCTTCGATATGGAGGATGGAGCGGTTTGCTTCCGCGTCGAAATCCACGCTCTTCACCGTCCCGCTCATCACGACGCTGCCTTCGTCGAGGCCGAACTGCAGCTTGACTTGAAGTCCCGGCCTGGCCTTCCCGCCTATCGCGACGGCGGCTCCGTCATCGGACAGGTCTTGGACGAGGGCGCGGAGCCCCGGAGCGCGTTCCGGTTTCTCGTAAGCCCCCTCGATCCGCTTCAAGAGATAGAGATAGGCCGGGATCTTCGACCTGGCCCGCACCGATTTCCTTTTCTGCGTACGGAGCAGAGCCTCGGAATGGGACACCTGGAGCACGGGAACGCTCCGGATGCGAAGGTCGTCGATCACGTAGCTGTCGAAGACGTAGCCGGCGTCCTCGCGCCGCCAGAAATAAATGGAGACCTTTTTGCCCTTCCAGACCCAGTTTCTGGGCAGCCGATTCCCGATCGGGGAGGAGACGACGAAAAAGCGCGCCTGATTGTCGATCACCGTCGAACCGAAGACGCCTATTCCATGAACGAGAATGCGCAACCGCTGGCCGGCGCCGATCTGCCGACTCGAGCGAATGCCGTATTTGAAGCGCGGCTGCTCGAATTCGATCCCTTTGCGCAACGCGTAGACCTTGTCCATCAACATCAAGCCTTCGCGGCCGCGATCTTTGCCCTCGCGCTTGAGGCCGACGTTGAGCGCGGCGATCGCCTTATCCATATCGCGCGGGGCCCACAATACGTTGGTCGGGTCGGCCAGGCCGGAAAGAGCCGCGGCGTCCCGAAGCTGCTTCGCCTCCGATAGGCTCATGCCCGCCTCTCTGGTCCGAAGGTAGTACTCGGCCCAGGAATAGCGTTTGGCGCCTCGCATGGCCAAGGAAAGCACTGCAATCAAGAGAACGAGGACGAGAGCCGCGAGCAGCACGATCAGGAGCATATATTTGCATTATACTGTACGAGATTCGTCCGGGTCAAAGAAAGGGGACGCGATGCACGAACAAGGTCGAGACGGCGAAGGCCCATTAGGTCCGCCCAGAGGCGAGCCTGATCGGCCTCTCATCGAGGCATCGGCGCTGTTCCTCGCCTTCTACCTGGCAGCCTATATTTTCGCCGGATCGTCCCCGGATATGCTATCCAAGCCCGGATACCATTTGGCCGCTATAGCGGTGAACTTGCCGCGAGCCCTCCTCCTCCTGTACCTCATGGCGGTAGGCGACGGCCTTCGGGCTTTCTCCATTCTCCCCATCAGGCTGAAGGACTCCGTCAGGGGCCTCCTTTGTTCATTGGGCGCCTTTACGGTCATGCTCGTCCCAAGCCTGCTCTTGTCGGCCCTGGGCGCGCAGAACGATTTCCTCGCCCGGGCCAGATCGGGGCCGCGTGGAGCGATCGCCCTCGCTCCCTTGCTATTGGTCTCGTCGATGGCGACGGGCTATTGCGAGGAGCTGTTCTTCCGCGCCTACTTGCTCCGTCGTCTCGGTCAGGCGGGCGTTCCGCCGATCTGGGCCGCGATGGCCTCGGCGATCCTCTTCGGAATGGGTCACGGCTATCAAGGGATAATAGGCTTGGCGTCCGGCGGGCTCCTCGGTCTTTTCTTCGCCTGGCGCTGGAACGAGGCGAAGAACATTCACGAGATCGCCATCGGCCACGGGTTGTTCGATGCTGCGGTCTTCTCCTTCGCCCTCTATTCCTGAAGCCTGCGAAATTCCCGCGATTTCGGGTTATAGTATCGACATGCAGCCCACCGATAAATTTCGGACCGATCTGGACCAGGCCGTCCGTCGCGCCGCGGGAAGGGGGGAGGCGACCGAAATCGAGGCCGTTCGCGCTTTCTTCTTCCGCTCCTTTCCCAAAGTCGGGCAGGAGGCGATGTCCTCGCTTTTCGATTCCTATCTCGAGCGGCGGCGTTCCCGTTCCGATGCGGCTTCCGCGTGGCTTGCCGGGGTCGGGAGCGTGCTCATGATGGACTACGACGGCACTCCTTTCGAAAAGGCCGACTGGGAGGAGATACGCGAGGCGATAGTCCTCGAAGAAGACAATCTGGATTTGGAGCTCCTCGAGTACGTCATGGCCCTCGTCGTGGACCACGGAGCGCTATGACCGAAGGCGAGTGGTTCGAGGACGAGGGATTCTGGACCGCCTACGCCCCCGTGATGTTCGACGAGGCGCGTTGGGCCGAGGTTCCGGGCGTTATCGACTGTATAGAGCGTCTGGTCCGGCCGAAGCCGGGCGCGGCCGTGCTCGACGCATGTTGCGGACCGGGCCGTCACTGCCTCGAGCTCGCCTCGCGCGGCTATCGCGTCACGGGCATCGACATCACGTCGGCTTACCTGGAAGCCGCACGAGAGAGCGCGGCCGGCGGCGCACGCTTCCTGCGCGCCGATATCCGCGACTTCTCGGTCGACGAGCCCTTCGATCTCGCGATAAATCTATATACGAGCTTCGGCTATTTCGCCGACCCCGACGAGGATTTGATAGCCCTCGCGCGCCTCCGCGCGGCCCTGAGGCCCGGCGGTTCCCTTGTCATCGAGACGACCGGCAAGGAGACTGCCGCTCGGGATTTCATCGCCGGGGAGAGCTTCGAGCGAGGCGGCTGGGTTATTCGCACCGAGTATTCCGTGGTCGGAGCCTGGGAAGGCCTACGCAACCGATGGATTCTGTCCAGGGACGGCGAAATCGTGGACCGCTCTTTCGTCATCCGGCTCTATTCCGGGACCGAGCTCCGAGCCGCCCTCCTCAAGGCGGGTTTCGCGGATGTCCGCATCCTGGGCGGGGTCGATGGTTCGCTTTACGACGAGGCCGTGGCCAGTCTGGTGGCGGTTGCCGTCGCTTGAGATCCCGCGACGTATTGCTTTATTCGAGCCAGGTGATACACTGCTAGTGAGATAGAATAGTACCTTAGGGAAAACCGCACCGAGGAAGGCGCCATGAATGCGAATAAAATCGGCCTCAAACTCGCCGATGGCGAGTTCTATCCGGTCCTGGAAGACGGGACGGCATCGCGTAAGCGGCTGGTGGTCACGACGGTCCAGGACCGTCAACCGAGCGTACAGATCGACCTCTACCGCGGCCAAGGGCCTACGGTCGAAAACGCGACCTATATCGGGAGCCTCGTCGTCGAGGGTATTCCTTCGATGGCCAAAGGCGAGCCCGATATCCAGATGGAGATCGGCCTGACCGACGACGGAACGCTTACGGCCCTCGCCCAGGAAGCTTCGACGGGAGCGAGTCAGAGCCTCAAAGTTTCGCTGGAGGCGCTCTCCGAAGAAGAAAAATACGAGGTACCCGACTTCGAATTCTCTAAAAGCTCGGACGATTCGCATTTTTCTGCTTTCTCGGACGAGGATTTCGCGGGCACCGACAACCTTCCCCCCGAAGCCGACTCGGCCCAGCTCCTGGCCGACGTCCGATCCGAGGTCGATGCAGAGGAAGCCAAGGGAAAACCCAAGGGCCGGACTCTCCAGACCGTTCTCTTCGTATTGGGGATCGTCCTGATTCTCCTGCTCT
>CAVZVX010000089.1:0-36143 GCA_963778775.1 uncultured Spirochaetota bacterium
CCAAGCCGAGCGGAATGCGGTGGCGATGGCCTTCCTCCGTCGCTCCGCGGGCTTCCATCTCACGGCGAACCGCCGCTTTCACCTGCGAGCAGGTGCAGGCGGCCGAGCAGCACCACCCGTCTTCAAAAACCGGCGCAGAACGGCTACGCCATAGCCGCAGCCATCCTGAGGCGCAGCCAGGGTTGGCGCAGGTGGCAAAGAGCCCTGAGCGGACGCCTTCTGCGTCGCGCCCAGGTACCTTCAACCGGCTCCCGAGCGGAAACGATTCCGGGTTCAGCTTCGGAGCCGCCGCGCGGGCGTTCGTGCTCCTCTGCCCTGTCAAAAGAGGCATCGTATACTCTCCAGGCGTTTCCTCGGCGCAGCCACCTCCGTCACGCGGAGACCGAAGTTGCCGTTCACCAGCACCACTTCTCCGCGGGCAACGATCTTGTCACCGACGATCAGGTCCACAGGGTCAGATACATGTCGATCGAGCTGCACGACATCCCCGGGCCCCAGGTCGAGAATCTCTCCCAGCGGCATCTCGCGGGAGCCAAAGCGCAAGGACGCCTCGACCCGGCCTCGCCTACCAGCCCTGGCCGAAATTCGATCCCGCGCTGCTCGTGGAAAAGACCATCGAGATGCCTGTGCAAGTCAATGGCAAGCTTCGCGACCACATTCACATTGCCGCCGACGCCACCGCCGCCGAGGTGGAGACCGCCGCGCTGGCCTGCGAGAAGCTCAAACCCTTCCTCGAAGGCAAGCCCGTCAAGAAGATCATCATCATCCCTAAGCGGCTGGTCAACATCGTGGTGTGACTGACACCCAGTGGCAATCGGCACAAAGCCGCCATTCTCACGTTGCCGTACTCATCTGATCCGGCAAGGAAGTTTGCCGGAAGCGCCGTAGGCGCGACATCTTTGTAGAACCAAATAAAGGCAGATTTTCAAGCTCCGTCCAGGAGCGGCACCTCCGTTCTCCGAAGATGTCGCCCCTACGGGGCTTGTGAATTTTGGCGCGGCAGTTCTACAAAGATGTCGCGCCTACGGTGCTTGGCCGTGGCCGAACATGGGCAGTCCGGGCATAGTCGCCATCATCGTGCATACGCCGAAATACTTGTCCCCCTTGCCGAACTGGGCGACGGCGGTCTCCTCGTCGGGATTGTTCATGAAGTTGACGAAGCGCTTGAGGATGTCCTTGTCGAATTCCTGGGTGTTGCGGATCGTCTCGCGGTACTTCGCGTTCTCCTCGCGCTTGAGCATGTTCATGAAGGCCGAGTTGTACACCCGGTGCATGCCGAGGGTGCGGACGAAGTAGCCCTCCATCATCCAGAAGGCCTCGGCGAGGAGGAGGGTGTCGGGAGCCTCGCGCGCGCAGAGGTCCACGACCTCGCGCCAGAATTCCTCGGGCATCGCGCGGTCGAAGTCCTGGGGCGCGAGCGCCTTGTCGGAGCGCGAGGGCACGTCCCCTCCCGAGCCAGGCTCCGGATACCAGAGCCGGCGGAAGTGCTTGCGCGCCATTATCATCGCGGCGTCGAATCGGATGATGGGGAAGTTGCGCGCCACGTGGAGGATCCGCTCCTTGACCGCCTCTCGGGCGTCCTCTCTCAGGAAATCGATCTGGGCGGTATCGCTCCAGGGAAGTCCCGTCCCGTCGTTGCCGTGGTAGACGTAGGCCACGCGGCCGGTGGCACGGTCGAGGCGCTTGAAGACGACCGCGGCGTCGGTACGGTCGTAGTAGTGGTCCTCGAGCCAGATGCCGACGCGGCCGTCCCCCGAGAGGTCGCCGCCCTCGAACTTGTAGCCGGGGAAGGGACACTGCTCGGACTGCATGAAGAGCTCGGGCCTCTCGCGCACCCAGGCCGAGTCGATGCCGGCGTGGTTGGGCACCATGTCGGCCGCGAGCCTGATGCCTCGCCAACCGCACCTCTCGCGCAGGCGCTCGAGGGCGGGCCAGCCGCCGAGCTCGGCCGCGATCTCGTAGTCGAAGAGCGAATACGCGCTCGCGGCCGCCTCGGGGTTGCCGCAGCGCCGCTTTATCTCGGCGCTCGCCGGGCTGCGCTCCCAGAGGCCGATGAGCCAAAGGCCGTTGAATCCGCGCGAGGCCAGGGCGTCGAGCTCCTCGTCCGGTATGGCGTCCAGCGTGCAGATGTCCCGACCGTAGCTCCTCGAGAGCTGGTAGAGCCAGACGAGGCTCGATTTGGCCATCATCACGACATTGGGCATCCAGTCCTTGTCCGGGCTGAAGCGCTCGTACTCCCGCTCCATCCCCGAGTAGACGTAGGCCCTCGTCGGTCCCGGCCCGGGAAAGCGGGGCCGCTCCTCCTCGCGGATCAGGTCGAGGGAGCCGAGGAGGCGGAGCAGGCGCTCGCCGAGCACGAGTCCCCAGCGGCTCCGGATGTAGTCGAGCTGGCCAGGTAGCGAGTACGGCGCCGCGACGGCGGGACTGCGGAGCATGGTGCAGAGGTCCTGGTCGTCGGGCCCGAATTTCGGCATGGAGGCCATGCTCGCGCCGAGAACGCCGATCGCCTCGGCGTAGGACTCGGCTAGGACGGAGCCGGGTACCGCGAGGACAGCCTCGTCGAAGAGGAAGCGGAAGGGCGCGAAGGCGGGGTTCTCGTTGGCGAGGCGCAGGAGGAGGAGCTCTTCGACCGCGACCTCGCGATTGGAGGGGCTCGATCCCGCCTCGGCGCCGGCCGAAGAGGCCAGCCAGGCCGCGGCTTCCTCGTGGCCTTCGTAGACGGACAGGGGCGGGAAGCGCTCGACGAAGGCGAGGAGGAGGCCGTCGAGCGCCTTGGCCCCGAGCGAGCGCTCGAGGTCGGCGAGCGCCCGGGCGAAGGCGCGGGGCTCGGCTCTCTCGCGGAAAAGCCGGGCCACGTCGTGGAGTATCTCGTCGATGAGGGCCATCGCATTGAGCCTGCCGGCCCGGACCGCCCTTTCGGGCAAGAGGGCGGCGTCGACCTTTTCGTTGATCCGCCTGGCGAGAAGCCGCGCGGCTCGGAAATCCGGGAGTATCACGTTGCCGGTGCTTCGGAACAGGCTTCCTTCCATGCCGAGCCGGTCGCGCGCGGTCCGCGAGACGTGGAATTCCATGACGCGGTCTCCGGTACGAGCCGTCGGCCGCCCTTTGCCTTCGATAGCCTCCAGCCTCGCGACGAGAACCTTCGCGCTCGAGCTCATCGTTACCTCCCGCCCACTTATCGATAGTAGCCGAGGCGGGGAACCAGCACAAGGTTCGGAAGTCTTCCATATGAACGCCATGGGATTGTATACTAACACAAAGACGGAGGCGGTGAACTTGTCAATCACGATCGAGCATGAAAAACGCAAGCGCGAGATCCTGGAGAAGGCCCTCGATGTATTCATCGACGAAGGCTACGAGGACACCACCTTCCAGAAGATAGCCGAGCGTTGCGGCATTACCCGCACCATCCTCTATCTGTATTTCAAGAACAAGCGCGAAATCTTCACATTCAGCATCAAGCTCTTTACGGAGAAGCTCGAGGCGGAAGTCCTCGTGATAGCGGCGGATCCCGCCCGCAGCCAATCCGACAAGCTGGCCGTCATCCTTGGCATGGTCCTGGAGGCCTGCGCCGCCCAGCATCGCCTTCTTTCGGTCATCCTGGACTATCTCGGCCACCTGCGGGCGGCAGGGGTCGATCCCGACGAGAGAGTTCGGAGGCGGACCATAAGGATGCGCCACATCCTCGCCGGCATACTCATCGACGGCCAGAAAAAGGGCGACTTTCCCCAATTCTCGGTCAAGACGGCCGGAGACCTATCCTATACCCTCATCGAGGCCGCCATATTCCGCATCGCCGTCCTCGGGAGGGCGGACGTATCCAGTCTGATCGAGGCGGCTTCCCTCCTGGCCTCTTCCTTTAAAGGCGGCGAGGCCAGGCCAAGGGGCAGGCCCGCTCGGGAAGGCAGGGCATCGACTTGACCGCGGCTTCGCGAACGGCCGAGCGGCTTCCTCGGTGGCTCCGCGTCGGGCTGCCCTCGGGCGGCGACTGGCGGCGGGTCTCGTCCATCCTCGAGCGGCGGGGCCTCTCGACCGTCTGCGATTCGGCGCGCTGCCCCAACAAAGCGGAGTGCTGGGGCGCCTCGACGGCCACCTTCATGGTGCTCGGCTCGGTCTGCACTCGCGGTTGCCGCTTTTGTGCCGTTCGGCACGGCAAGGCGGGAGAGGCGCCGCGAATCGAGGAACCCGAAGAGCTGGCCCTCGCCGTCGCCGAGCTCGGCTTGAGCTACGCGGTGGTCACGAGCGTCGATCGAGACGATCTTCCCGACCGCGGCTCCGGCCACTTCGCGGCATGCGCCCAAGCCCTCAAAGCCCTCAGTCCCCCCGTCCGAGTCGAGCTGCTCGTCCCCGATTATCGTGAGGGCGAGATAGAAGCCATCCTGGATGCCCATCCGGACGTCCTCGCGCACAACCTCGAGACCGTGGAGAGGCTACAGTGCCTACGGGACGCGCGCGCCTCCTATGCGGCCAGCCTCCGGACCCTCTTCCTCGCGGCCATGCGGTCCAGGGAGCAGGGCGGCTCGCCCGTCGTCAAATCGAGCCTCATGCTGGGCCTGGGCGAGGAGCGCGGGGAAGTCCTCTGCGCAATGGATGATCTTCGCGAGGCCGGCTGCGCGAGTCTCGTGCTGGGCCAATACCTCAGGCCCACCGGGCTGCAGACCGAGGTCCTCCGGTACCTTCCTCCGGAAGAGTTCGCGCTTCTCGCCGAGGAAGCCCGATCGAGGGGCTTTTCATCCGTGGTTTCGGCTCCCCTCGCGCGGACGAGCTATCACGCGCGCTCGAGCTTCGAAGTCGCATGACGGCCCGCCTCGACCATAAAGTCCCCGGCGGAAAGCTTCTCCGGGTCGAGGTCGAGATCGAGGCGGGGGTCGTCCTGCGCGCCCTCGTCCACGGCGATTTCTTCGCGCATCCCGAGGAGAGCTTCGAGGCCGCGGAGGCCGAGCTCGTGGGGTCCCCCGTCGACCGCCTGGGCGAGGCGGCCCTCTCCCTTTTCTCGAGGCCGCCCTTGAGGCTCTTCGGAGCCTCTCCCTCGGATATCGCCGATGCGCTCCGGGAGGCCGCTGCGCGAGCCGGCACCTTCATGGCTCTTGCCGCCGGGTCGCCGGAGCCGGACGAGGGAGGTCGCGCATGAAGCTGAGGCTCGTCGACTCCGGTCTCGGCGGAGCCCTTTCCGGCGCGCTCAATATGGGCACGGACGAGGCTCTCCTCGACTCGGTTTCGCGTGGGGACTCGCCGCCAGTCATGCGCTTCTACCGTTGGCATCCGTCCTGCGTAACCATCGGCTACTTCCAATCTCTCGAGGCCGAGGTGGATGTCGATGCGTGCCGGAGCCAGGGAGTCGATGCCATCCGCAGGCTCACCGGCGGAGGGGCGGTCTTCCACTCCGAGGAGATCACGTATTCGGTCGTCCTGCCTCTCGGCCATCCCCTCGCTCCCGACGACATCCTGGAGTCCTATCGTCTCATCTGCTCGGGCGTGGTAAAGGGCTTGGGCCGGCTGGGCGTGGAGGCTTCATTCGAACCCATCAACGACGTCGCCGCCGGCGGCAAGAAAATCTCCGGGAACGCCCAGACGCGACGAAAGGGCTGCCTGCTCCAACATGGCACGGTCCTCCTCGGCCTCGATCCCGAGCGCATGTTTTCCCTCCTCAAAGTCCCGGCCGAGAAGCTGAAGGGAAAGGCCATCGACGAGGTGAAGGCGAGGGTGACCTCGTTGCGCGATTTGCTGGGCCGCGATGTCGGTTACGAAGAAGCCTCGGAAGTCTTGCGCCAGGGTTGCGCCGAAGCCTGGGGCGCCGATTTCGAGCCCGAGGCGCTCAGCCCGGTCGAGGAAGCCGAGGCAGGAAGCCTCGCCGCCGAGCGTTTCTCGGATTCCGGCTGGAACCGAAGGCGTTGACCTGCTCTTTCCGCCTTGTCAGTCCTTGCGCGCGGCCGTGTTGGAAACCAGGCCTATGCTCACGCTCTCTGCGATGAGTCTCGCGATCCCGGGGGCGGCGGGGGAGCTGGGCGCAGCCATCACCTTGGCGGCGAAGAGGCTTGAGATGTTGTCCTCGTAGGCGAGGATCCTGGATATGTAGTTGAGGGTCCTCTGAGGAGTCGCTCCGCGCTCGACTCGGCCGTTCCCCGCGTTGTACATGGCCAGGGCGGCGACCTCGTTGCCTGCCTGCGCGAGGCAGCTGCCCAGGTGGGAGATGCCATAACGGGCATTCGTCGTCGGATCGTAGAAATCCTGGGCCTTCAACCTGGGATACGACTTGGAGTTGAGCTGGAAGAGTCCTCGATCCACCGAATCGCCATTCTTGTTTATCGCGTCTATCTTGAAATCGCTCTCCTCCAAGGCAAGGGCGAAAGCGAGCGAGGGCCTGACGCCGAATTTATCCGAGCTATCCAAAATAGCCCGCGCTATGGTATCGGACTGCGTGAGCGTGGAAAAGAATTGAAGCGTGCTTTCTTTGGTGGAAGGATCGCGGTAGTACGGAGCGATGGGATCCCTTCTCTCGAGGCTCTCGAGGTAGCCGGGTATTTCCTGCTCGTTCAACGAACCGAGGACGGTGAGAACACTGTCCGCCTTGGTGGGGCGTTCGGGCTTGGCGCAGGAGAAGGAGAGTAGGGTGAAGGATGTAACGATGAGGATATACGCTGTAAAACGATGTTTCATGCGAAATATGCTCCTAAAACATATAATAATGTCGAGTCTACAGAACGAGAGGGCTATTTTACAAATATCCGCATGAGCGTCAAGAGGCCATACTTGTCCAAAGTCCGCTTCGCAGCCATAGTGGGAGCATGGTTTCCAAGCCCATCCGGGTCGTCGTTACCGGAGGCACCTTCGATAAAGCCTACGACGCGATCAAGGGCGAGCTCACTTTCAAGGAAAGCCACCTTCCCGAAATACTCGAACAAGTCAGAGTGACCGTCCCCGTGACGATCGAGTTCAACCAGCTGATAGATAGCCTCCAGATGCAGGACGGCAATCGGCATTCGGTCCTCGTTGCCTGCGAGCGAGCGATCGAGGACCGTATCCTCATCACTCACGGCACCGATACGATGGCCGAGACCGCCCGTCTCATCGGGCCCGCGCGGCTCGCGAAGACCATCGTCATCACGGGCGCGATGGTTCCCTTCCAGGTACAGGGTTCGGACGCGCTCTTCAATTTCGGCGCGGCCTTTTCGGCGGTGCAGCTTCTACCCTATGGCGTATACGTGGTCATGAACGGCCGCATATTCGATTGGGAAAAGGTCCGCAAGGACAAGAGCGCCGGGATCTTCGAGGAGGCCTGACCATGGCGAGGGAAAGGGACGAGGGCAAGCGGCTTGCGATCCTCGGGGCGGCGAAGCGGCTCTTCGCGGCCCGAGGCTTTCACGGAACCTCGGTCTCCGACCTTGCCCGCGAGGTAGACCTTCCCGTCGGCTCGATTTACACCTACTTCGGCGACAAGGAATCGATCGTCCGAACGGTCATCGAGGAGGGTTGGGAAGCCTTTTTCAGTACTCTCGCCGACGCGATAGCGGGTCCAGGCAGGCCCGAGGAAAGGCTCGCGACGGTCGTGTTCCGTTTCCTTCCCGAGCTTTTCGCCGATGTCGATCTCATTTCCATATTCCTCGCCGAGGCCGATAAGGGTTCGGGACTCGAAGACAAGCTCGAGCGACTCGCCTCCCTGATCGGAAGTCTCATCGGCGAGCTGGCGACCGAGCGCGGCGTCGCCATGGATTTCGCGCCCAAGCGCGCCCGGGCCGCGATCACGATCTATTTCCTGGGCTGCCTCGATGCCGTACGCATCTCCCGAAGCACGGGTATCGAGGTGGGACCGGAGGACGTGATCGACTTCATCAAACTGTCGGTCGAGAGCAGCTTCGGTGTGGAGCTGCGGCCCCCCGCGTCGTGATCCGCTGGCGGAGGCTGCCTCGCGTCGGCCGATCGACCGCTCCTTACGCATTTCCCTGCGTCGTCCGAACGCGCCAGTAAGTATATTCAACATAATAGCTCTCCTAATAGAAGAATGAGCACTCATTCATATTGTATTTCCTGATCTTTCTTCGAAACAATGGAGGAAAGTTGTCTTTAGTGCAGCCTTTAGAAATTGAAAATTTCGTCCACTTAATTTACAGTAGTAGAAGGCCGAGAATTATAGCGGAGAGACAATGCCGTCCAAGAAGCCTGATTATCGTGATTTAGTTTTTCAAATCGATTCCGATCTCAGCAAGATTCAGGATGCCGATATATTGCTCGAGCGTATTCTCCTCGAGGCTCGCCGCGTCCTAAATGCAGAAGCGGGAACGATTTATGTACGCGAGGGCGACCAGTTGGTCTTTAGATACACCCAGAACGTCACCCTGGAGAAGCGTCTGCCGCCGGGACAGAAGCTCCCGATGAGCAATGCGCGCATTCCCATAGACGAATCTCGCTTCGCCGGCTACGCGGCAAAGAATCGCGTAGTCCTTCGCATCGATGATGCCTATGCGATTCCTCCGGATAAACCTTATAAATTCAGCCCTTCCTTCGACCAGCAGAACAATTGGAAGACCCGTTCCATACTCGCCCATCCCCTCATCACTTCCTCCGGCAACCTCATCGGCGTCATACAGGTCTTCAACGCCCTCGGCGAGAACGGCGAGGTCCTACCCTTCACCGCCCGCGACGAGAAGATCGTCGGACATTTCGCGTCGAGCGCGACCAATGCCCTCGAGCGCGCCTATATGACGCGCTCGATCATATTGCGGATGAACCGTATGGCCGAGATGCGCGATCCCAAAGAGACGGGCCCTCACGTCAACCGCGTTGCGGGGTATGCGGCCGAGATCTACGACAGGTGGGCTTTCAACCGCGGTCTGCCCGAAAGCGAGCGTGAACGCACCAAGGATATGCTCAAGATGGCCGCCATGCTCCACGACGTCGGCAAAGTCGCCATATCGGACCTCATTCTCAAGAAGCCGGCGCGCTTCACTCCCGAGGAATACAAGATCATGCAGGCTCATACCTGTTTCGGCGCCAAGCTCTTCGTCGATCCTTCATCCGAGCTGGACAGGGTCTCGGCCGAGGTCGCCCTGCGCCATCATGAGAACTGGGACGGCACGGGCTATCCGGGCATGGTGGACATATGGGCCGAGGATCCGATCTCCGCTCCGCTCGAATGCGGGGAGGATGGCGGGGCGCGTCGCCTTAAGGGCGAGGAGATACCCCTGGGGGGCCGCATCGTCGCCGTCGCCGACGTCTACGACGCCCTCGTCTCCAAGCGCGTGTACAAGGAGCCCTGGGATTCGGGCAAGGTATACGACGAGATCCGCTCGATGTCTGGCACCAAGTTCGATCCCGAGATCGTCGCCGCCTTCTTCGAGATACTGCCGCGCATCGAGGAGATACGGAGCCGCTATCCCGACCTCGAGGCCGAGGAGAAGGCGGTCCACGGCGCCGAGGCGAAGGCCTGCTGATCCATCCTTGACCGCCTGGCGAGCTTGCCTTTACACTCGCCGCCATGATCACGCTCCACGAGCTGCGCAGGAAATACGTCGATTTCTTCAAGTCCAAGGGCCACGCCGAGATATCCGGCAAGTCCCTCATTCCCGAGAACGATCCGACCGTATTGTTCACCACCGCCGGAATGCATCCTCTGGTCCCCTACCTCCTCGGCGAGCCTCACCCGGCGGGCAAGAGACTCACCGACTATCAAAAGTGCATCCGCACCGGCGACATCGAGGAGGTCGGCGACGAAAGCCACCTCACTTGCTTCGAGATGCTCGGCAACTGGTCGCTCGGCGACTACTTCAAGAAGGAGTCCATCGCCTATTCCTGGGAATTCCTCACTTCGCCCGAATGGCTGGCCCTGGACCCGCGGATGATCTCGGTCACCGTATTCGAAGGCGACGCCAACGCGCCGCGGGACGAGACCTCCGCCGAGGCGTGGAAGGGCTTGGGCATGCCGCTCGATCGCATCGCCTATCTGCCGGCCAAGGACAATTGGTGGGCCGCGGGCCCGACGGGTCCCTGCGGTCCCGACACCGAGATATTCTTCTGGGTCGGAGACGGGCTCCCTCCTTCCGGCTCCAACAAGGGCACGGATTCCCAGGGATGGATGGAGATCTGGAACAACGTCTTCATGGAATTCAACCGGGTCGACGAGAAGACGCTCGTACGCCTCCCGGCGCAGAACGTGGACACCGGCATGGGCCTGGAGCGGACCGTCTGCATCCTCCAGGGCAAGAAGTCGGTCTACGATACCGAGGCCTTCGGGCCGATCATCGAGGCGATCGAGTCGGTGGCCGGATACGAGTACAAGAGCGAGGACGACAAGGACCGCTCGGTGCGCATCATAGCCGATCACGTCCGCACGGCTACCTTCATCCTGGGCGACCCCAAGGCCGTGATGCCGTCCAACGTAGGCGCGGGCTACGTCCTGCGCCGCATCATCCGCCGCGCGGTGCGCCACGGCCGCAAGCTCGGCATCGAAGGTTCCTTCCTCGCGAGACCCGCGGCGGCGGTCGTCGACAACTTCTCCGCTCCCTTCCCCGAGCTCGCCCAGAACCGCGCGCGCGTCCTCGACGAATTATCGAAGGAAGAGGAGAAATTCCTCGAGACCCTGCAGAAGGGCGAGCGCGAGTTCGAGAAGATGCTCCCCAATCTCCTCAAGAATCCGCAGAGGACCATGTCGGGCCGCCTCGCCTTCAAGCTTTACGACACCTACGGCTTCCCCATCGAGCTTACCGAGGAGCTGGCGGAGGAGAACGGGATGAAGGTGAACCGACCCGAGTTCGACGAGGCCTACAAGAAGCACCAGGAGCTCTCTCGCGCGGGGTCGGAGCAGCTTTTCAAGGGCGGTCTCGCCGACCATTCCGAGGTCTCCACCAAGTACCACACGGCGACTCACCTCCTGCAGCAGGCGCTTGCCGTCGTCCTCGGCGACCACGTGGCGCAGAAGGGCTCCAATATTACGGCCGAGCGGCTGCGCTTCGACTTCGCCCACGGCGCCCCCATGACCAAGGAGGAGCTCGCGCGCGTCGAGGCCATCGTGAACGAGCAGATCGGCCGCGACCTCCCCGTCACGATGGCCATGATGAAGCTCGACGAGGCGAAGGCCTCGGGAGCGAGGGCGCTCTTCGGTGAGAAGTACGAGGAAACGGTGAAGGTCTATACGATAGGCGATTTCTCCAAGGAAGTTTGCGGCGGGCCCCACGTCGAGCGCACGGGCGTCCTGGGCAGGTTCCGCATACAGAAGGAGCAGTCTTCGAGCGCCGGCGTGAGACGAATATACGCGGTGCTGGAATAGCGATCCCCGTGAGGCCCCTATAGTTCGGGCGATCCGCCGTCGGGGGCCTCGCGACCGCGCCTGGCCTCGTGCTTCCGGCGGTTGGCGAAATCCAGGAGCGTCTGGGCTCTGGTGTCCCGATCTGCGCCTGGGAGCTCGCTTCTCGAGGCTATCCCCCTGCAGAGCGATACCTTGTACGGACGCTGACCGTCGTTGACCCGGGAGAGCGCCGCCGCTATCCGCGCGTCGATGATGGCCGCCCCGACTGTATCGCAGTCCGGTAGGACCAACAGGAATTCGTCGGTCCCGATCCGTCCCACGGTATCGCAGTACCGCAGCGCGCCCAAGAGGAGGGAGCTCGCGATTTTGACGTACTCGTCGCCGGCGGCGTGGCCCAGGTCGTCGTTCACCGCCTTGAAGCCCTCGAGTCGGCAGAATATCACCGAGATATCGTCGCCTTTCCGCGACGCCAGGCTGAACTGCTTTTCGAGGATGACGAGGACCGTCCGCCGGTTTACGACGCCCGTGAGCGCGTCGGTCGATGCCAACAACATGAGCTCGGCCTGAACTCGCTTAAGGCTCGAGAGCGAGCCGACGATCCTCGCGTAGCGGACGAGGAGCTCGAGCGAGCCGCCGTCAATCGAGCGTTTGGTGACCAAGTTGTCCACCCATATCTCGCCGATTACCTTGCGCCCGTCCCAGAGGAGCGCGAGCGCGCGCTCGGCCGTCCCGACCACCTCGTGGCGCTCGTTGAAGCAAGGTCCGGAGCCCATGAAGTATACGGGCTCCTTGCCCTCGTAAAAGCCTTCGGGAAGAGCTTCTTCCGATCGCCTATACTGAACGCCACGCTCGTCCCTCACTCGGCCCGATTCGTCCGTGCCGTAGCTTCCGAAAAGGAGGGCGGGGTCTTCCGGGTCTATGAACCAGATTTCGATCCGATCGTAGCCGAGGACTCGCTGACCGAGATCCACCGCGCGACGACACAGGTCGTCGACGTCGTTCGCGAGGGTAAGGTCGAGGGAAAGGTCGTGAAGGGCCGCCATCTTGAGCGCGAAGGCGTTCCTGGCGGCCTCGAAACGGAGCTGCCTCTGGTCCGCGCGGGATTTATCCGCGGCGGAGCGCTCGGAGTTCCCGAAGTCGTCATCGATGCCCATTCCGAGTAGTATAGCGCAGAGATCGCTCCGGGGCTATTATTAATCGGCTTCGCCAGGAGACCGCCCGTGAACAAGTGTCATGTGCCCTATTACGTCCTGTCGCTCCTTCTCGCCTCTTTGACCCTCGGATCGGTCGATGCCCAGTCCGTCCTCCCGTATCGGGACCCGACACTCCCGATCGACCGCCGAGTCGAAGACCTCCTCTCGCGAATGACGATCGGAGAGAAGATCGGCCAGACTCTCCAGGTAGCCCGCGATTACCTGGCGAAGGAGCGGGACATCGCGGTCTATGGGATCGGCTCCCTCCTCTCCGGAGGCGGTTCCGGCCCCTCGGTCAACGATCCGGAGCATTGGGCGGACATGATCGACGCTTATCAGCGCGCGGCGCTCTCGTCGAGGCTCGGCATCCCCATCCTGTACGGGCTCGACGCGGTGCACGGCGACAACAACGTGAGGGGGGCGGTCATCTTTCCCCACAACATCGGCATGGGGGCCGCCGACGATCCCGATCTGGTCGAGGAGGAGGGTCGGATAACGGCGCTGGAGATGCTGGCCACCGGGGCTAGGTGGGACTTCGGCCCCTGCCTCGCCGTGCCCCGCGACGAGCGTTGGGGACGTACATACGAAGGCTTCGGCGAGACTCCCGAGCTCGTCGGCAGGCTGGGAGCGGCCGAAATCAGGGGACTGCAGGCGGGTGGCCTCGGATCGGCGACCGCCGTGCTCGCGACGGCCAAGCATTTCGCCGGCGACGGCGGAACCGCTGGGGGCGTCGACCGGGGCGATACCCTCTGCCCCGAGGACGAGTTCATGTCGCTCTTCGTCGCGCCCTACGAGACGGCGATCGCCGCCGGCCTCGAATGCGTGATGGCTTCCTTCAGCTCATGGAACGGCGTCAAGGATCACGGTAACGCGCATCTCCTGACGGGAATACTGCGCGGCAAGCTCGGCTTCGAGGGCTTCGTCGTCTCCGACTGGGGCGGGGTGGACCTGTTGCCGGGCGACGAGGGCCGCAGGCTCGCTGCGGCCGTCAATTCCGGGATAGACATGATAATGATCCCCGACGCGTATCCGCGAGTCTATGACGCGATGCTCGATTTGGTCGCAAAAGGGTCGATCGAGCGGACCCGCCTCGACGAGGCCGTCCGGCGCATCCTCAAGGTCAAATTCGAGCTCGGCCTTTTCGAGAGGCCCTTCTCCGACCGCTCGCTTCTGCCCGATGTCGGCTCGGCGGCCCATCGCGCCGTCGCGCGGAAGGCCGTCGCCGAATCCCTGGTCGTTCTCAAGAACGAGGGAGGGATCCTTCCCGTAGCGGCCTCCGTCAAGAGGCTGCTCGTCGCCGGCTCCAGGTCCCGCGATATCGGCGCGCAATGCGGCGGCTGGACCCTCGGCTGGCAGGGTCTCCGGGGCCCATCCGTGCCGGGGACGACCATATACGACGGCGTCGCGGCTGCCGAGGAGAAACGGGGCGCCGTCGTCGCCTACTCCCCGAACGGGAAGCCGCCCGACGGCTTCAAGCCCGATCTCACGGTCGTGGTGATCGGAGAGAATCCCTATGCCGAGGGCGCGGGGGACAAGCCGGACCTCGCACTCGGACCGGGCGAAAAGGCCCTCGTGGCGACCGCCGCATCCGCAGGAGCTCCCGTCGTCGTCGTCCTGCTCTCGGGCCGGCCTCTCATAATCAACGAGGAGCTGTCCAAGGTGGACGCCTTCGTCGCGGCTTGGCTGCCGGGAAGCGAGGGGGAGGGAATCGCCGACGTGCTTTTCGGCGATATTCGCGCGCGCGGCACCCTTCCCTGCACCTGGCCGGCTTCCCTAGATCAGGTACCCATAAACGCGGGCGATGGGAAAACGGGACTCTTTCCCATGGGTTATGGCCTCCATCCCTGACTCGATCGCCTCGCGGTGAGCGAACCGATCGTCGCCGCGAAAATTTCACAAAACCTCTTTCGTTTTTCTCCTTTGGGGGATATCTTAGCTCCATGCAAAAACTGCCTGAGGCTCAAGACCTCCGGCGTTCGATCCAGGGACAGGGACAAACGCTCGCCGTCCTGGGCAATTCGGGGGGCTATCCCCTCCATGTTCAACCGGGAATCAGCCTCGTACGCGGCGTTTGGGACGGTACGCCCGCTGTCGCCGTCATCGCCGATCGCGAGGCGCTTCCCCGCGAAACCTACGAAATCGACCTCAAATCCCTCCACGAAATCTCGTTCGAGCTATCGCTTTGCCAAAGCGTCGACGACCTATGCCGGGATGCCGTCCGATTGGGCCGCGAGACGCTGGGCTTCGACCGCTTGAGCATCTGGTTCGTCGATCGCAAGGATCCGCGAATGAAAGTCGGTACCTGGGGCATCGACGAGGAAGGCAATCTTCGCGACGAGCACGGAATCAGGCATCCTTTAGTAAGGAAGGGGGCGATCCCGCCTTCCTTCTACAAGGGCATGGTTCCGCTCTATTTCGGCTCCGACGACGTCTGTCACGACCACGAGGGCAGGGAGGTCGGTAGGGGCAGCAAACTCATCGCGCCGCTGTGGGACGGCCACGCCTTCATTGGCGAGTTCAGCGTCGACAACCTCCTGAGCCAGAAGGACTTCAGCCCGGAGAAGCGAGAGATCTTCGTGATCTTCTCGCGCGTCGTGGCCAACCTCATCAGTCTCAAGCGCGCTGAAGCCGAGCTCAAGTATCTCGCTTCCACCGACTCGCTCACCGGTACCGTCAATCGGCGCACGGCCCTCATCATACTCGAGAAGCATATCGCGCAATGCCGACGCTCCGGAGCCCCCCTCGCGCTTTGCTTGGCCGACCTCGACGGCCTCAAGCTCGTCAACGACGCCTATGGCCACGCGGCGGGTGACGATTACATCCGCCGCGTCAGCTCGGTGCTCGTAGGGGCGGTCAGGGGCTCGGACACGGTAGGCAGGATCGGCGGCGACGAATTTCTCGTCGTATTTCCCGATTGCCGCGCCAACGTGGTTTCCGGGATCATGGAGAAGGTGAACGCCGAGCTGGCTTCGGGGGCCGAGGCGGGCTCCTACAAGCCGCGGCTTTCCTGGGGCGTCGCCGCGCTCGGCGAAGTCTTCGACTCCGTCCGTTCCGACGCGGCCCGCGCCGATCCCCAGCGCTGCATCGATATGCTGCTCGAGGCGGCGGACCAGCGCATGTATGAAGACAAGAGAACCAAGGGCTCCGCGAGGCCGAAAGCGGCGAGCGAGGCGAAATTGGCCTTCTAGGGCCGGCTCAAGCGCCCGAAAGACTCCGTGTTTCCGCGATTCTCCTCAAGGCCTGAGTCGCCAGCCTGCCGTCTTCTCGCACGCGCCGCAGTATATAAGGGCCCTCGACGGCGGCTCTCTCCCACCAGGCCTCCCTCGCGAACCACTCGAGACCCGCCAGCAGCTCTCCTTCGTCCGTGGGTCGCCATTGAACGAAGGCGTAAGCTCCGGGCCCGAGCCTCGCGGCGCGGTCCGTTCCCGATGAGGCGTCGCGTCGGCCGTAGAAGCGAGGCCTGGGAAGAGGGCGGCGAAGGGCCGGCCCCTCGTCCGCGTCGAAGACGATCAGATCTTCCTCGTCGAAGAGGAATATCTCTTCCTCTCCCTCCGACATGGCCTCGCCGACGCCGACCTCGACCAGCCTCCCCGAGTTCGAGGGAAACTGGGTCGTACCCCCGAACGGAGCGCCCGAAAGGGGCGGGTTCTCCAGGCCGGAGTAGGCGATGGGCGATCGAAGGTCCAGGCTGAGCAATTCCATATCCGCCATCGTAGCATTAGCCGGTCGGCTGTGGTATCGTATCACGCGATGGCAATCTTGGATTCGATCGATTCCCCGGAGGATCTCAGGAAGCTCGGGCCGCCGGAACTCAAGGTCCTCGCGGAGGAAATCCGGCAAAGAATAATAGCCGTCGTCGGGCGCAATGGCGGCCATCTTTCCTCCAACCTCGGGGTCGTCGAATTGACCCTCGCCATTCACCGCGCCTTCGACTCCCCCCGCGACGCAATAGTCTGGGACGTGGGACACCAATGCTATGCTCACAAGCTGGTCACCGGTCGTCGCAGGGAATTCGATACCATCCGCGAATCGGGCGGCATCTCCGGCTTTCCGAAGCGTTCCGAGAGCCCGCACGATGCCTTCGACACGGGTCACGCGTCCACTTCGATTTCGGTCGCCCTGGGCATACTCGAGGCGCGGCGGATACTCGGGCTGGGGGGCGTGGCCGTAGCCGTCATCGGCGATGGAGCCCTCACCGGCGGGATGGCCTTCGAGGCCCTCGGCCACGCGGGGCAGCTGGGCCTGCCGCTCGTAGTAGTGCTCAACGACAACAAGATGTCGATTTCGCCCAACGTGGGAGCCTTGTCCAGCTACCTGTCGCGTCTTTCCGCGACCGTTCGCTACCAGGGAATCCGTTCGAGGATAGACCGCGTGGTGAAGGGCTTCCCCTTCATCGGCGAATTCCTCTATTCCCGCATGGTCAGGGGAAAGAGGGCGGTCAAGGCTCTGATCTTCAAGGAAAACCTCTTCTCGGACCTCGGATTCGAATACGCGGGCCCCATCGACGGGCACAATATCTCGGCGATGACGCAAGTCCTTCGCGAGGCCCGCGCGCTCGGCAAACCCGTCGTCGTCCATGTCGTCACCAGGAAGGGAAAGGGATATGACCTGGCCGAGGGCGATCCCTCGGGCTATCACGGCGTCGCGCCCAATCGCTGCCTGGACGAGACGGTGGAGAAGCGCTCCCCCTCCACCTTCACCGAGGCCTTCTCGCAAGCCATGGTCCGTCGCGGCTGCTTCGACGATCGGCTGGTCGCGGTCACCGCGGCGATGACGGCCGGCGCGGGTCTCGACGCTTTCGTGGAAGCCTGCCCGGGCCGCCTCTACGACGTCGGCATCGCCGAGGAGCACGCCGTGACCTTCGCGGCCGGCCTCGCCTCGGTAGGCCTCCGCCCCGTGGTCGCGCTCTATTCGACCTTCGCTCAACGCGCGGTCGACCAGATCCTCCACGATGTGGCGCTGCCGAATCTCCCGGTAGTCTTCGCCTTGGACAGATCTGGAGCGGTGGGGGAAGACGGCGAGACGCATCAGGGGCTGTACGACATCGCCCTCTTTCGATCCTTCCCCAATCTTTCGATCCTCGCCCCGGCCAGCGCGATGGAGCTCGCTCTCTGCATCGAATGGGCCCTGGACTCGGGCAAACCGGCCGTGGTCCGATACCCCAAAGCCCCGAGCCCGCGCGAAGAGGAGGCCTATGCCAAGGAACTCGATCCCGGCAAGGGCGTTTTCGTCCGGCGATCGGGTGCCGAGACCCTCCTCGTCGCGGTGGGCGGCCTCGTCGCTCCCGCCGTCGATGCATCGGATGCGTTGCTCCGGGAGAGCGCTTCCGGGTCCGCCTCGGGCTCGTCGGCCACCCTCCGTTCGGAGGGCGGGGCCGACGTCTATTCCTTGCGCTTCGTGGCTCCCTTCGATGAGGATGCCTTTCTCGAAGCCGCTTCGCCCTACGCGAGAGTAATCGTCCTGGAAGACGGCGTCCTCCGGGGCGGCATCGGCGAGCGCCTGGTCTCCCTCGTCGCGACGCGGCTTCCCCGCGTCGTCGCCTCGGCCGCGGGTTTTCCTTCCAAGCCGTATCCCCAAGCCACGCGAGATCAGCTGCTGGAGCGGGCGGGTCTCGACCCGACCGGCATCGCCGCGCGGGTGCGCGCCGCCGAAGTCTCGGACACGGGCAAGCGGATCTTCGTCTTCCGGGCTGCCGAGGAAGAGGCGTGAACCCCGCTTCCCCGACCTCGGGCCATATCCTTCCCTTGCCTCGCGGCCGATCGCTGCGCCTCGATTCCGGGCCTCTCGTCATGGGCATCGTCAACGTTACTCCCGATTCCTTCTATCCGCGTTCCCGTAGCCGCGGGGCCGGGGAGGCGGCCGAGACCGCCCTCGCCATGGAGGCCGACGGCGCGGCCATCGTCGATATAGGCGGCGAATCGACGCGGCCGGGCTCGGACTACGTAGGGGAGGCCGAGGAGCTCGAGCGGGTAGTGCCAGCGGTCGCCGCGATCCGGGCAAGGAGCACCCTGCCCATTTCGGTCGATACGCGCAAAGCCTCGGTCGCTCGCGCGGCCATCGAGGCCGGCGCCGACGTGATCAACGACGTCTCGGCCCTCCGGCACGATCAAGCGATGGCCGGCCTGGCCGTCGAGACGGGCGCCGTCGTGCTCCTCATGCACATGAAGGGCGAGCCCAAGACCATGCAGGGAGCGCCTTCCTACGTCGATTGCGCCTCCGAGGTGAAGGATTTCCTAGCCGAAGCGGCCGCCCGAGCCATCGCGGCCGGCATCGAGCCCGGGCGCATCCTCGTCGATCCCGGCATCGGCTTCGGCAAGCGGCTCGAGGACAACCTGAGTCTCCTCAAGGGCTTGGGCGCCATCGCCGGGCTCGGCTACCCGGTGGCCGTGGGACTTTCGCGCAAGGCCTTCCTCGGCGCCATCGTCGGCAAGGAAGTCGATGGCAGGCTTCCCGCGAGTCTCGGCGCAGCCTGCGCGGCCTTCCTCGGGGGAGCGGTCATTTTCCGCGTGCACGACGTGGCCGCGACGGTTGAGGCCCTGACCGCATTCGAGGCCATAGTCGGCCGGCCCGGACTGCGCCCCGGAGCCGGGAGCCGTTCGTGAGCGCCATCGCCCTAGGCCAGCTCTTCTCCGCATATATAAGGCCCGCCCTCGATATCCTCCTCTTGGCCTATCTCGTCTATAAGGCCTACGAGGTCATGGTGAAGACCCAGGCCATACAGCTGGTCAAAGGCGCCCTCATCCTGGCGGTCTTCTATGCCGCGGCCTTCTTCCTGCAGCTCACGACGGTCACGTGGATACTCAACGTGCTCGCGCCGGGCCTCGTCATCGCCCTCGCCATCGTCTTCCAGCCCGAGCTCCGCAAGATATTCATGCACCTCGGGCAAGGATCCATCTTCAGGGGAGCCGCTCGGCCTCGAATCACCCAGGTCGAGGCGGTGCTCAACGCGGTAGAGAGGCTCAGCTCGATGCGAAGGGGCGCGCTCGTCGTCTTCGCGCGCAACGTGGGGCTCAAGAACATAATCGACACCGGGACCAGGCTGGATTGCCTGATGTCGTCGAGTCTCGTCGTGACGATATTCGGCCACGACACGCCCCTCCACGACGGAGCCCTCATCGTGCAGGAAGGCCGCGTCGCCGCGGCGGGCTGCTTCCTCCCGCTCTCCGAGCAACAGGACATCCGGAAGAGCTTCGGCACTCGGCATCGCGCGGCCCTCGGCCTTTCCGAGGAGGCGGATGCCGTGGTGCTCGTCGTTTCCGAGGAGACCGGCGCCCTCTCCCTCGCGTACGAGTCCAAGCTCTACTACGGACTCGCTCCCGAGCAGGTCAGGCGTCGCCTCGGAGAGCTCCTCGATTTTCCCGAGGGCGAGACCGACGGCGCGGAGGAAATCCCGGATGCCGAATAAGGGATTCGCGAAGCGGCTCCTATCCAATTGGCCGGCCAAGGTCCTCTCCCTGGCGGCGGCCCTCCTTCTCTTCTTCTTCTACCGGCTCAACCGCCTCGAGGACAGATACATATCCGTGCCCCTTTCGGTTTCTCAGAGCGACGATTTCCTGCCGTCGAGCCAGATCCCGCGTTCCGTGCGCGTGACCTTGCGCGGCGAGTCGAACGCCCTCTTTTCCATCCAGGAAGACGACGTGCGCGCGAGTCTCGACCTTTCCGGATACAGGGCGGAGGGACAGTACCGAGTACCCGTCCAGATCGAGAAGCGAGGGACCGCCCTCGGCGTCGATCCCCTCGAGATTCGGACCGACCCCGCCGAGGTCTCGATCTCCATGGAGAGGCGAACGACGCGCGTAGTGCCCGTGACGCCCTCTTTCAAAGGTTTTCTCGAACCGGGCTACGAGCTTTTGTCCTTCGACCTCAACCCTTCCGAGGTCGAGGTGGCGGGACCCGCGAGCGCGGTCGCGCGGGTTACCGACGTGCAGACCGATTTCATCGAGCTGGCGGGTCGCAACGCCGACTTCACGGCCAAGGTCCGCGTAATCAACAAGGAAAGCCTGGTCTCGATCGCCGGGACCGACAGCGTGGAGTTCCGGGCGGTCGTGCAGCGCTCGCTCGCCATCAAGAATTTCGAGGATGTCCCGATAGAAGGGGAGGGCCTGGCCGAAAACCTCTCCCTGGCCGCGCTCCTGCCCCGCGGGAGCCTGCGCATCCGGTCCTCCACCAGCGACATCACGGGCTTCTCGCCCGGGCAGGGCATTCTCTTCGTCGATCTTTCGACGTTCCGCAAGGCGGGGACCTACCAGGTCAAGGTACAGTCTCGGACGCCGGAGGGCTTCATCATCGAGCGCTACGATCCGCAGACGATACAGGCGACGATCGTCGCGGCGGGATCCTTCCCCACCGCGGGCGGCGGGGCTCCGGCCGCGGGCGACGTGGCTCCCGCCTCCGCCGGCGGCCCGGGAAGGCTCCAATGATACTCGGAATCGGCGTGGACGTCGTGCATGTCGGCCGCATCCGGCATTGGGTCTCCGTGCCGGGCCTCGTCGAGCGCTACTTCCATCCCGACGAGGTCGCGGAAGCGCGGAGCCGCGGCGCTGGAGCGCCTCTCGCCCTCGCGGCCCGATTCGCCGCGAAGGAGGCCTTCGGCAAGGCCTTGGGTACGGGGCTCGCGGGCGTGCGACTGGGCGACATCCAGGTCGTGAACGATCCGAGCGGGAGGCCCGATATCGTCCTGCACGGCAGCGCCCTGGCGCGCCTCGGCGCCGTCGGCGGTGCGCGCGTCCATGTCTCGCTGACGCATGAGAGCGACAACGCTATAGCCATCGCGATCATTGAGAGGTAGATCATGGTCCGATACGCCCCGAAGCCCGATAGCGAGAAGGAGAAGAAGGTAACCTTCATTTCGAAAGAGCCGATCGTATGCCCGGTCTGCGAAGCCTCGTTCAATAGGGAGGAGCTCTTCTCGGGCCGCGTCAACGCCGGCGATCTCACGGACGAGCTCCATCGGACCTATATCCCGACGCATAGCTACGGCGAGGTCCATCCCCTCGTCTACGAATTGACCGTCTGCCCGGCTTGCTGGTACTCGGCGTACAAGTACGATTTCCTTGGCCTGCCGTCCAAGGTCGCCTCGGCCCTCAAGGGCGCGACCGCCTCGCGCGTCGAGGCGGTGCAGCGCATCTTCGACGGCGTCGACTTCAATTCTCCGAGGCGTCTCTTGGAGGGCGCGGCCTCCTACTACCTCTCCATGCTCTGCTACGAGGGGCTGCCCAAGGAGTTCTGCCCCGTGATCAAGCAGGGCCTATCGGCCTTGCGGTCCGCCTGGCTCTGCGGCTACCTCGACAAGAAGAATCCCGGCGAGAACTACGCCTACGCGGGCAGGATATTCCACGGCAAGGCGCGCTTTCTCTATCGGTTGGCCATCGAGCTCGAGCAAAAGGGCAAGGAACAGCTTACGACGGTCAAATGGCTGGGGCCGGATACGGACAAGAACTATGGCTTCGAGGGCGTCCTTTACCTGTCCGCCATCCTCGAGCTCAAGTACGGCCAGCGCGCGGACGAGGCCAAGCGTTCGGAGATCCTGGGCGTCTCCAAGCGAACCATAGCGAAGATGTTCGGCATAGGGCGCAAGAGCAAGGCCAAGCCTGGCCCCCTCGTGGATAAGGTTCGCGACCTCTACGAGGCCTTGAAGGCCGAGCTTCACCAAGACGAAGACGAGGATGAGGAATAAGCGCAACGTTCGCCTGGTCCTATCGTACGACGGAACGGCCTTCAGCGGCTGGCAGCGCCAGGGCGACGCTCGCACCGTGCAGGGCGAGCTCGAGAAGGCCCTGGGGCGCATGCACGGCCATCCCGTTTCCGCGCTCGGCGCCGGGCGCACCGATGCGGGCGTGCACGCGATGGGCCAGGTGGCCAATTTCTACACCGACATCGCCGGCATCGCCGCCGAGCGATTCCTTCTTGCCCTCAACAGGCTCATGCCCCGCGACGTTCGCGTCGTCTCGGCATCCGAAGCCGACTTCGACTTCCACTCTCGATACGACGCCAGGCTTCGGCGCTACCGATACTTCGCGCTCTGCTCGTCTTCTCCCGATCCCATCCGGCTGCGATACTGTCACCATCTCCGCCGGAGGCCGGATATCGTCTCGCTCAACGCCGCCGCGGCTCTCATCCTCGGGGAGACCGACTTCACGACATTCTCGTCGGCCAAGGACGAGTCGGCCAACCGCTCGCGCTTCGTGTCGGAATCGTCCTTCCGCTGGGAGGGAGAGGCCCTCGTCTACGAGATCGCGGCCAACGCCTTCCTGTGGCGGATGGTGCGCTCCCTCGTCGGATCGATGCTCGCCTACGAGGTCGCGGCGCCGGGCAGCGCCGCGGAACTCATGGACGGCGCCCTCGCCGCGCGCGACCGAAGCCTGGCGGGCCCTACCGCGCCCGCCAGGGGCCTCTTCCTTTGGAACGTCGAGTACTATGCGCGACCCACGAGACCCGGCCGTGGCGATTACTGGACGGTCGCCGAAAAGCGCGGCGTCGAGGGCTCGTCCTGAGCCTCAGCCGATCGCCTCGTTGCCGCGCTCGCCCGTTCGAATGCGCACTACCGCGGCGAGATCGTAGACGAAAATCTTCCCGTCCCCGACCTCTCCGGTCCGAGCTCCGACCTGGATGGCCTCGATCGTCTTCTCCACGTAGTTCTCGTTGACGGCGATCTCCAGGCGAATCTTGCGCAAGAGATTGCCCGTCTCCTTGTTTCCCCTGTAAATCTCGGCGACGCCGCCCTGCCTCCCGTGGCCGAGCACCTCCGAGACCGTGATGAGGTTCACTTCCGCCGCGTAGAGGGCCTCCTTCACCTCTTCGAGCTTGTAGGGCTGGATGATGGCTACGATCATTTTCATGCTATATCTCCTCGTTCATTCGATGACCGTATAGGCCCGTTCTTCGTGCTGCGTGATATCGAGTCCCATCGCCTCGGCCGTCGAATCGACGCGAACGCCGACGAAGAGGTCTATAACCTTGAGGATGAGGGTCGTACCGACCAGGGCGAGCGCGATGCTGACGGCGCAGGCGAGGGCCTGGACGAAGAATTGACGGGGATTCCCGTACATGAGCCCGGCGTGGCCCCCGCCATAGGTCCTCCAGATCGCGGGATCGGCGAGGAGTCCGGTGCAGAGGGATCCGAGGAGGCCTCCGACTCCGTGGCAGCCGAAGGCATCGAGGGCATCGTCGTAGCCGAGCCTCGCCTTGACGAAGCTGACCATGAAAAAGCAGACGACGCTCGAGGCGGCCCCGATGAAGAAGGCCCCGCCGACATTCACGAAGCCGGCGGCGGGCGTTATGGCGGCGAGTCCCGCGACCGCGCCCGTGGCGACGCCGAGGATGGTCGCCTTGCCGTTTACGAGCCTGTCCGCGATCGCCCAAACGATGGCCGCGACGGCGGCGGCCGTATTGGTCGCGACGAGGGAGCTGGCCGCCAGACCGTCCGCAGCCAGGGAGGACCCGGCGTTGAAGCCGAACCAGCCGAACCACAACATGGCGGAACCGATCAATGTGAATGGCAGGTTATGCGGAGGAAAGGCCTTTAGGGCCCTGCGCCGCCCTATGAAGAGAGCCGTCACCAGGGCCGCGATGCCGGCATTGACGTGGACCACGATTCCGCCGGCGAAGTCCATGACGCCCATCCTGCAGAGCCAGCCGTTAGTGGACCAGACCATGTGCGCGAGAGGGACGTAGACGAGGAAGAGCCAGGCGACCGTGAACGCGAGGAAGGACGAGAACTTCATCCTTTCGGCGAAAGCGCCGATTATCAGGGCCGGCGTGATCACAGCGAACATGCATTGGAACATCGCGAAGAGGAGGTGAGGAATCCTCCCGTCAGGATCGGAAACGAAGTAGGGACTTAGGGCGTCGGGCGGAATTCCCGAAAGGAATGCCCACTTGAAGTCCCCGAGGATGCCGGGGATGAGCTCGCCGTCGCTGAACGCCAGGCTGTATCCTAGAGCGACCCAGAGGGTCGAAACGACGGCGAGAGTGATGAAGCATTGCATGAGCGTGTTGAGTACATTCTTTTTCCGAACGAGTCCACCATAGAACATTCCGAGAGCGGGCATCGTCATGAACATTACGAGAGTCGTCGCAACGATTACCCAGGCCGTATTTCCTGGGCTCAAGAAAGGCGTGACAACGCCGCGTGCCGAGGCTTGCGCGGCAAGGGGAAATCCGCCGAGGGCGAAAAAACCCACTATTGCTTTTCGAAATCGTTTCATCCAGGACTCCTGCTTGGGATTTAGCCCATGACCGGCCAAACCAGAAAAGAGCAAATTCCAAGCCAAACCCTGGATTCGTTTTGAGAAAAATTCATGTTTTCTCGACTCGAGAAAACTGGCATCAATCCCCTTCATCTATTCGGTATTTCTATAGACTTCACCTCCCTCGATAAAAAAGACGAACGAAGCGACGAATATCAAGCGCGCAGACTTCCTACATTCATGCGGCTTTGCTTCCGTAAACGTAGGAAGTGCATCCCACACTAAGGTCGTAACGACAAATGCGAATCATTCTATGACCGTATAGGCTCGTTCCTCATGTTGGGTAATATCGAGACCGATCGCCTCGACCTTGGCATCCACTCGAACCCCGATCGCGAGATCGATGACCTTGAGAATGACGAGTGTGCCGAGGAAGGAAAGAAGGACGCTGACCAGGCAGGCGAGGAGCTGGATGAGGAGCTGCCTCGGGTTTCCATAGAGCAGACCCGTATGGTCTCCTCCGAACTCCTTCCAAATCGCGGGATCGGCGAAAATACCGGTACAAAGCGCGCCGACCAAGCCGCCGATGCCATGACAGCCGAAGGCATCCAGGGCATCGTCGTAACCGAACTTCTCTTTTACCACGGTGACCATGATGAAGCAGATGACGCTCGCGAGGGTGCCGATCGCGAGGGCGCCTCCGACGTTGACGAAGCCGGCAGCGGGGGTGATCGCGACGAGTCCGACGACGGCGCCCGTAGCGACGCCGAGTATCGTGATTTTACCGTTGACGGTCGCGTCCATTATGGCCCAGACGAGGGCAGCGACCGCGGCGGCCGTATTGGTCGTCATGAAGGCGCTTGCCGCGAGGCCGTCGGCCGCGAGGGAAGAGCCGGCGTTGAAGCCGAACCATCCGAACCAGAGCATCGCGGCGCCGATGAGGGTGAAGGGAAGGTTATGAGGCGGGAAGGCTTTCAAGGCCCGTCGCTTTCCTATAAAGAGGGCCGTAGCGAGAGCGGCCACTCCGGCATTGACATGGACGACCGTTCCTCCCGCGAAGTCGAGGGCTCCCATTTTGGTGAGCCATCCGTTGGTCGACCACACCATATGCGCCAATGGGACATAGATGAGGAAGAGCCAGGCCACGGTGAAAACGAGAAAGGAAGAGAACTTCATCCGCTCCGCGAAGGCACCGATGATGAGGGCCGGCGTGATGACCGCGAACATGCACTGGAACATGGCGAAGAGGATGTGCGGGATCCTCCCCGCCGCGTCGGAAACGTAATATGGGCTCAGGCTGTTAGGGCTTAACCCGCGAAAGAGAGCCCATTTGAAATCGCCTAGGACGCCGGGAATCAGTTCGGAGTCGCTGAAGGCAAGACTGTAGCCAGCGACTACCCATAATACCGAAACGAGGGCGAGCGTGATAAAGCACTGCATCAGTATGCTGAGCACGTTTTTCTTGCGTACGAGACCGCCGTAAAACATTCCCAGGGCGGGCATCGTCATAAATAACACTAAGGCCGTAGCGATCAACATCCAGGCGGTGTTGGCCCCACTAAGAGACGGTGAGTTTTGCATCAAGACTCCTTCTTAGTGTTTGTGAGCAAAAATCATGCCTAATGGATCATGCTGATCAATATAATGTAGTTAAGTTGTTTTAAGGGAATAGGTTGCCTCAAAAGAAAAATATGCGTCATATGCCATCAACGGAATTCTGTCCACTGTACGGGGCCCATATACGAGCGATCCGATTAACTTCTTACATTCATGTATACCGGAATACGAGAAATGAACATCGCGTCAGGGAGGCGTCGTCTTGCTTAAGTCGGCGGCCTCCCTGATCGGGGAGCCTCAACCCATTGCTTTCGCGAAGCGGACGGCGACTTCCTTCCATTCGATGACATTATAGAAGGCCTCCAGGTAGTCTGCCCTGCGATTTTGATACTTCAGATAGTATGCGTGCTCCCAAACGTCGACGCCGAGAATGGGGACGCGTCCCTCGGCCAAGGGATTGTCCTGATTCGGAGTCGAGACGACGCTCAATTTCTTGTCCGGACCCAGGACGAGCCAGGCCCAGCCGGAGCCGAAACGGCCCATGGCAGCCTTCGTGAACTCGGTCTTGAAGGCATCGAAGCTTCCTAAGTCCTTTTCGATGGCGGCAACGAGGGACCCCGACGGCTTCCCTCCGGCTTTGGGGCCGATGAGCTCCCAGAACAGGCTGTGATTGTAGTGTCCGCCGCCATTGTTTCTTACCGCAGTCTTGATCGTCTCCGGCAGCTTCGACCAATCCTTGACCAAGGTCTCGGGACTCCAGGACGAGTATTCGGTACCGTCCACCGCCTTGTTGAGGTTGGCCACGTAGGCGACGTGATGCTTGTCGTGGTGGATACGCATCGTCTCTGCGTCGATGTAGGGCTCGAGGGCTTCAAAGGGATACTTGAGATCGGGAACTGAATACGACATGGTCATGCTCCTTTAATTGTGGAAATCCTATATAATTAAAATACTAATATAAGAGATGACGGTAAAGCAGGAGCCGGGAATGGCCAATCCATGCTATAAAAAGGAGATGAACAAGGCGAACATGACCGAAAGCGATCGGTCGCGGAGCTGGCACGGGATCGTCGGTCCAGGAGCTGCCCCAAGGGCCGATGCCTATATCGCCGATGTCTCCGGGGTTCTGAGCCGCTCGCAGATCAAGGCTAGGGGCGCCGTCATCCGGGTAAACGGCTCAGTCGCCAAACCTTCCCGTCCGCTGAAGGAGGGCGACAGCCTCGAAGTGATTTGGACCGAGGAAGAAACGGCTTCTATCGAGGCAGAGGACATCCCCCTCTCGATCCTTTATCAGGACGAGCGCGTCATCGTGGTCGACAAGGCCCAGGGCATGGTTACCCATCCCGGCGCAGGCAATAGGCGTGGCACTCTCGCGAACGCCCTCCTCTTCATGGCTTTGCGCGAGCGAGCCGCGCGCGGCGCGTCCCCCGCCGAGAATCCGGCGAACCGCGCTCCCGTAGCGGGATCGCTTATGCCGCCCCCTATAGGGCCCGCTGTACCGCCCGCTATGCGGCCCGCCACGCGGGCGGGGATCGTGCATCGCCTGGACAAGGACACCTCCGGCGTCATCGTCGCGGCCAAAGACTTGGAGGCCCAGGTCTTTCTCGCCGAGCAGTTCAAGGAGAGGTTGGTTCGAAAGGAGTATCTCGCGATAACCCGAGGCATCCCCTCGCCCGCTTCCGGGCGGATCGCCAACCGCCTCGGTCGCGACAGGCGCGAGCGAAAACGCTTCGCCGCCGTTTCCGAAGGGGGAAAGGTCGCCGTCACCGACTATCGCGTCCTCATTCGGTGGAACCTCGCCGCGAAGAGCGGAGAGGGATATGCCTTCGTCTCGCTCAGACCCAAAACGGGGCGGACGCACCAGCTACGAGTACACATGGCCGGCCTCGGGACACCCATTCTCGGCGATCCCATCTACGGCAGGAAGGATGGCCGCTTTCCCGTCGCGAGCCTCATGCTCCATGCGCATAGACTGAAGATCGTCCTGCCGGACGGCGATTGCCCTGTCCTCTTTTCTGCCTCTCTGCCCCGGCGTTTCGAGGACATAATCGAGGCACTGTCTTTGGCCTTCGGTCGAGGAGTCCTCTCGTGAGGCGGGACAAGGGGACATAAAAAAAACGAGCCGCGCGGCGGCCTCGCGTCTTCGACGCGCAGCCGAGAGGAATTAATTGTGGCGCGGCTCGGGAATGATGCGCTCAAAAAAACGAGCCGCGCGGCGGCCTCGCGCGGCTCGGTTCCCCGCGGAAGCTCGCCAGCGAGCTCATTTTGGCGGGAAACGAACTCTTTAGTAGTTGCGGGGGCGGAAGTTGTCTCGCCTCGGCTTGTCCTCGGCCTCGTTCACGCGGAGCTGCCTGCCCATGAACTCGAACCCGTTGAGCGCCTCGATGGCGGAACGCGCTTCCTCTTCGGTGTTCATCTCGACGAACCCGAAACCCTTGGCCTTGCCCGTGTAGCGATCGACGATGATGTTGACCGACGCGACCTCGCCATACTGGGTGAAGAGATCCCTGAGAGCGTTCTCAGTGGTGGCGTAGTTCATGTTGCCGACGTAAACCTTCTTTGACATGCGAAAGAACCCTCATAGGCCCCGATCGCTTATGCGAATGGAGCCGGATCCGCTCGCCTAAGGCGAGCGCGCCCGCGACCCGAGCTCCGCTCGGGACGGACGTACGGCGGCTTTCTGGAAGGCCGTTCTGAGATCCCCAGTGTCTTGAAGGAGATAAAAGCGGGCGAGGCGAGAGAGAGCGTAGCGCTTCCTTTACCTGCTAGGCATGGACCGCGGTTTGTCACAAATCCGGCCGCCGGACTTATGGACCGCTGCGTGCGAGTACGACCAGCGATGCGGACCCGATTTTCTACCTTAAAACTCGAGAAGGTGAACTCATCCCTCCGAAAGTGCGCGGAAACCCATCCGGGAATCCTATGGAACTATACAGTGTCAAATCGAGGGCAGTCAATCTTTATAAATGCGAAAAATATGAATTTGTCCTTATCCTTGACAAAATTAGCCTCTTCCATATAATCAAAACCCACAGCAATGTAGAAGTAGGAGGGACCATGACAGCGCTTTGGATAGCTGCCCTTCCTGCTGGCGCAATTCTTGGATGGACGATCCGCTGGCTGTACGCCAGATTCCAACTCGCCGCCGCCGAGCAAAAGGCGGAGCGGATTAAGAGGGACGCGGTCAAAGAGGCCGAATCTCAGAAGAAAGAAATCCTGGTAGAGGCGAAAGATCAGCTCATTCGAGAACGCAACCAGCAAGAACGGGAAATAAGGGAAAGGCGTGCCGAGCTCCAGCGCTACGAGCGCAGGGTTCAACAGAAGGAAGAGACGCTCGATAAGAAAATAGAGACTCTGGATCGACAGGAACAAGCCCTCCAGGCCCGACTCAAGGCGGCCTCGGACAAGGAAGAGGCCCTCGCCGGCCAGGAAGAGCGCTATAGGCTCGAGCTCGAGCGCATTTCGGGCCTCTCCGCCGAGGAAGCCAAGAAGCTCATCATCCAGGGCCTCGAGAACGAGGCCAAGCGCGACGCCCAGATCATCATCAACAAGATCGAGCAGGAGGCCTCGCTCTCGGCCGAGCGTCGCTCCCGCGACATCCTGGTCACAACCATCCAGCGGATCGCCACGGAGGTCACGACGGAAGTCACCGTCACTTCGGTGAGCCTGCCCTCCGACGAGATGAAAGGACGGATCATCGGGCGAGAAGGGCGCAATATCCGTACCCTCGAGACCCTCACGGGCGTGGATGTCATCATCGACGATACCCCCGAGGCGGTCGTCATTTCCTGTTTCGATCCGGTTCGCCGCGAGATAGCCCGGGTTTCCCTCGAGCGGCTCATCGCCGACGGTCGCATACACCCGGCGAGGATCGAGGAGATCGTCCAGAAAGTCACTCGCGAGATCGCCCAGAAGATCTACGAGGAGGGCGAGAAGGTCGTCTTCGACATCGGCCTGCATAATATGGCGCCCGAGCTCATCAAAGCCCTGGGCCGCCTCCATTACCGGACGAGCTACGGCCAGAACGTCCTCGCCCACTCCAAGGAAGTGGCCGTAATCGCGGGGATGCTCGCGGCCGAGATAGGCGCGAACCGGGAGATAGCCAAGCGCGGCGCCCTCCTTCACGATATCGGCAAGGGTATAGAGACGGACGGCGACCAAAACCATGCCGAAATCGGCATGGAGCTCGTGCGCAAGCTCGGCGAGGACCCGCGAATCGTCAATGCGATCGGCGCCCACCACAACGACGTAGAGCCCAGCTGCATCGAAAGCGTGATCGTGCAGATAGCCGACGCGATCTCGGCCGCCCGCCCCGGCGCCCGGCGGGAAACCCTGGACAACTACATCAAGAGGCTCGAGAACCTCGAGAATATAGCCGAGAGCTTTTCCGGAGTCGACAAGGCCTATGCCATCCAGGCGGGGCGGGAGCTCCGGATACTCGTCAACAACGAGCAAGTCTCGGACGATCAGGCGAAGGATCTTTGCAAGAGCATAGCCAAGAAGATCGAGAGCGACCTGCGCTATCCCGGCAGGATCAAGGTTACGATCATTCGCGAGACGCGCATCGTGGAATACGCGCGCTAGGGGAGCGGCGTCGTTCAACGAAGCCGAGGCCGTCCTTCATCCGGACGGCCTTTTCATTGCCGGGGTTGGGGAGATACAGTAGCCCGAAGGTACACAGAGAACATGGAGGGCACGGAGGAAGATAATAATGGATATGGAGATTGAGAAGATAGAGAATTTATAAGGGCCCAAAGGGTACTCCTCCTCTTAACCTCGCATCCCCATTCCCTTCCCCTATATTCACCCGATAAACGTCAGTTCTCCTTCGGTTTCTCCGTGATCTCCGTGTTAAAATCGCTTTATGCCTTTCAGGAGCGACAGTATGGCCAAGATAGTCAAGGCCTTGATGATAGGGGACGTGATCGGCCAGCCGGGCATGAAGGCCCTCTTCGCCGGATTGGGCCCCCTCGTCCGCTCGACTCGGGCGGACATCGTGATAGCCAACGGCGAGAACGCCCAGGGCGGCTTCGGCATAGGCAAGGAGGAGGCGGACAGGCTCTTCTCCATCGGGGTCCAGGTAATCACGACGGGCAACCACGTGTGGGAGCGTTCCGGTTCTGCCGAGCTTCTTGCCGCGACTCCTCTCCTCCTCAGGCCGGCCAACTACCCGCCCGGCGCGCCGGGTATCGGATCGGCCATCCTCGAGGCCGGAGGCGCGATCTGGGCAGTGCTCAACCTGCAGGGCCGCGAGGGCATGACGCCCATCGACTGCCCTTTCCGCGGAGCCGACGCCGCGCTCGAGTCTATTTTCGCCGCGGCCCCCGAGGCGATCGTCCTCGTGGACTTCCACGCCGAGTCCGTCGACGAGAAGGAAGCCCTCGGCTTCTATCTCGACGGGAGGGTCGCCGCGGTGGCAGGTACCCATACCCATGTTCAGACGGCCGACGAGCGCATCCTGCCCAAGGGAACGGGGTATATCACGGATATCGGGATGAGCGGCCCCGTCGATTCCGTTATCGGCGTGAGGATCGACATTTGCGTGAGGAGAGGACTTACCCAGATGCCGATCAAGATGGAGTCGGCCGAAGGCGAGGCCTCGATCTCCGGAGCCCTGTTCACCATAGACGGGGAAACGAAGCGTTGCCTTTCGGTGGAGCGCATTCAGGCTTAGGGACCCGAAATACCTTACTTTTCGTCTTACGTGTTGACAAATCAAAACCCTTCCTTAAGCTTGTCGATATAGCGTAAACCCCGTCCCGGATCGACCAGGTTCGGCATCTTCGCTTCTCTTCCCGATCGGCGTCGGCGGAACGAGCTTCGCGAGTATGAGCCGCGGGACTGCGCGACGGTCGCGTTCCAGTCCCCACGCGCCTTTTCCCCTCCGAAGGGGGGGGGGCGGTTCCATCTGGCCGATCGAAAAAAAGGGGATTCCCATGGCTGCAAAACGCACTCATCTCGCGACGAGAGTCGCGCTCGTGGTGACGACTCTCGTCGCCGCCATCCTGGCCGCCTCCGCGGTCAGCGTCTCCCTGGTCGCCCACGGCGTGACCGCCGACCTGACCGCCCGCGACGCGAAAGCGATCGTCGAGGCCAGGGCCGCCGAGCTGGGGCGGCTCGCCGAGAACTCCTTCCTTCAGCTCGATTTCATCGCTAAAGGCGCCGGTATGGCCGGAAACCAGGCGGCGATCGACTCCTTCGTTCGCGGCCAGAAAGCGAGCCTGCCTCCCCAGATGCAGTTCGTCCTATGGGCCGACCGCTCTGGCCGCTTCTACACCTCTGAGGGCGCCTCCGGGAATATCGCCGACAGGGACTATTTCAAGACGATCATGGAGGAGGGCAAGACGCGAGCGGTATCCGACGGCCTGATATCGAGAGTGGACGGGAAAGCGGTGATCGTCCTCGCGCGTCCCTTCGCGGGAGCGGACGGCAAAATCGGCGGCATCGTCGCGGCGACCGTCCTGCTCGAGTACTTCAGCGCCTACGTGTCGGGCATCACGATGGGCGAAAACGGCTACGCCTACATCATGGACCGGCGCGGATATATCATCGCGCACCGTAACCGGGATTACGTCCTCAAGCTCGATACTCTCGACTCGGCCAAGGACGGTTGGGTGGGACTCGAAGCCGCCGGCAGAGCCGCCCTCGCCGCCGATTCCGCCGTAACGCATTACCTCAAGCCCGACGGCACGGCCATCACCATGTTCGCCAAGGCCGTGCCTGGCGTACCCGAATGGAGAATCGGCGTTACCATCCCGACGAAAGAGCTGAACGAGACCGCGGCTATGCTCGTGCGGAGCCTGATCGTCGTCTTCGTCCTGGCTCTCGGGCTCGCGGTCCTCTCCTCGATCCTGCTCGGAAGGTACATCACCGGGCCGGTGATGATCGTCACGGCCACCATCGAGCGTCTCTCCCTGGGCGAGCTGCGCGAGGATCCGGCGATGGCCGGGAAGCTGGCGAAGGCCAGCCGAAGGACGGACGAGATAGGCCTTGCGGTGAACGCGGTGAAGACTACGAGGGAAACCCTGGGGGCGATAGTCGGCCGGATCGCCGAGGCCGCTTCGATGGTCTCGGCCGGCGCCGAGGAGCTCTCGGCCACGGCCGAGAACGTCTCGAGCGGCGCCAGCGAGCAGGCGGCGGGCGTCGAGGAGCTGTCCTCCTCGGCCGAGGAACTCGCCTCGTCGGCCAGGCAGAATGCCGATTCCTCGGGCAGCGCCGACCTACTGGCCAAGAAGGCCGGCCGGGAAGCGGAGGGTTCGGGCTCCGTCGTCAAGGAGACGGCCGTCCACATGCGGGATATCGCGAAGCGGATAGTCATCGTGGAGGAGATCGCGAGGCAGACGAATCTCCTCGCGCTCAATGCGGCCATCGAGGCCGCGCGCGCGGGGGAGTCCGGCAAGGGCTTCGCCGTCGTCGCCAGCGAGGTGCGCAAGCTCGCGGAGCGAAGTGCCGAGGCGGCGCGCGAGATTACCGAGCTGGCCGGCTTGAGCGTAGACAGGGCCGAGGAGGCAGGGCAAAGGTTGGAAAGCCTTTTGCCCGATATGCGCAAGACCTCGGATCTCGCGGAGGAGATCGCGAGCGCGACTCGGGAGCAATCAGCCGGGACCGAGCAGATCGCGACCGCGGTCCAGCAGCTCGACGAGATAGTGCAGCGCAATTCGACGATCGCCGAGGAGCTCGCGAGCACCGCCGAAGAGCTCGCAGGACAGGCCGAACTCCTCACCGGAGCCATCGCCTTTTTCAAGACCGGGGACAAGTCGACGGATGAAGAGCCTCGAGTCGGGAGCCGACGCGGGCCGCGACGGAGGCGAGTCCCGATCTCTGAGGGCGGAGCCGAGAGCGGAGTCTCGGCTCTCCTCGAAGGTCCGGCCATTCCGGCCTGAGAGGACGCGCCGCGGGCCGACGACGACCGATTTCCTTTCGCCGGGTCTCGCTGGCATCCTCGCGGAAAGGTCGGGTATAATGAGAATCGGCGAAGCTGAGGCCGATATCGCCGCGATGACGGGAGGCAGACGATGGACAGGACGGAGCTCGAGACATTAATTGCCGAACTGGAGGCCCAGGAGGCCGAGCTCCGTTTCCCGAGCTTCTCGAATACCGAGGCGATAGCCCTCGGCGCGGCGATTACGGAAAGGGCCCGCTCGCGCGGCCAAGCGATCACGGTGGATATCCGTCGCGCGGGCCAGCAGCTCTTCCATTGCGCCCTTGAAGGAACCACGACCGACAATGACCAGTGGGCCCTCCGCAAGGGCCGGGCGGCCGAGCGCTTCGGCCATTCCTCCTTCCTTACGGGCGTACGGCTCAAGCTGGCGGGGATGAGCCTCGAGGAAAAGCACTTCGTGGATCCGCTCGAGTATTCGGCTCACGGCGGCGCCTTTCCCGTATTCGTCGTGGGTACCGGCCTCGTAGGGACGATCACCGTCTCGGGCCTGCCTCAGGAGGAGGATCATGCCCTGGTCGTCGAGTGCCTAAGGGAATTCCTGAAGGGCTGAGGACTTCGCAACGCCGGTCATCGGCGAGCAGCCATTGCGTAGCTGATATATCAGTGGTATATTCGGTGCGATGAGCACGGACGATAAGCTCGAACTCGACATTACATCCCTTTCTGCCATCGTTTACGAAGATCTCAAACGGCGCCTGAACTCGGGCATGATACGGCCGGGGCAGTTCATCGATCTCTCTGCCTTGGGTCGCGAGCTCGGGATGAGCCGGACCCCCCTTCGGGACGCGATGATCCGACTCGAGCTCGAGGGTTTCGTTATCGTGTATCCCCGCAGGGGGGTCATGGTACGAAACCTCGATTTGGCGGATATTCGCGACATCTATCAGATACTCGGAGCCCTCGAGGCATCGGTGGTCGAGCGGATGGCCCTCCGCTTCCGCGCTTCCGACGCCGATCGCATGGACGCCTTTCGCGAAACGATGGCGAAATCCCTCGCCGCCGACGATTTCGACGCCTACTATTCGGCCAATCTCGCCTTTCACGACGTCTATCTCGACCTGTCCGACAACGAGGATCTCGTTCGCGACGTGCATATCCTCAAGGAGAGGCTCTACGATTTCCCGCGCCGTTCCGAGTACGTAAAGGAGTGGGAACTCGATTCGACCGCCGAGCACGCCGGAATCACGGCGAGGCTGCGTTCGGGCGACTTCAAGGGCGCGGCCGCCTATATACGGGACGTGCATTGGAACTTCGAGGTACAGGAACGCTATATCCGTACCTACTACTTCGCCGCGGGTGGCCTGGGACGATGAGCTCGGGGACGGTCTTCGACATACGCAAGTATTCCATCCACGACGGCCCGGGCATAAGGACGGCCGTCTTCCTCAAGGGCTGCCCCCTGCGCTGCCTTTGGTGCCACAACCCCGAGGGCCTCTCGCGGGAGCCGGAAATACTGAGGCGCCCCGACAGATGCATCTCGAAGGGCGGGCCTTTCGCGGACGCGGGCTCGACTCGCGCGGACAAGACATGCGACGCATGCGCGCGGGCCTGTCCCCTGGGCCTGGACCCAAGGGAAGACGCGGGCTCCGCCCCCTGCTCGGCCTGCGAGCCTTTCGGAGCCTGCGCCGAAGCCTGCCCCGCCGAGGCCATTCAGGTCGTCGGGTGCAGGATGAGCGTTGAGGAGATCATGACCGTCATCCGCGAGGACATGCCCTTCTACGAGGACTCCGGGGGTGGGGCGACCTTTTCGGGCGGCGAGCCTCTGGCTCAGCCCGAATTCCTCCTCGATCTCCTGCGGGCCTGCAGGACCGAGGGCATACATAGCGCCCTCGATACCTCCGGGTGGGCGGGCCGAGAGATCGTCCTCGAGGCGGGCAGGCTCGCCGACCTCGTGCTCTTCGACCTGAAGTCCGCGAACGAGACGAGGCACGAGGACGCGACGGGCGTCCCCTGCGAAGCGATCATCGCCAACCTTGCGGCTCTGGCTGCGTCGGGCGCGCGCATCGCCCTCCGCGTGCCGCTGA
>CAVZVX010000090.1:0-19334 GCA_963778775.1 uncultured Spirochaetota bacterium
AAAAAAAAAAAAAAAAAAAAAAAAAAAAAAAAAAAAAAAAAAAAAAAAAAAAAAAAAAAAAAAAAAAAAAAAAAAAAAAAAAAAAAAAAAAAAAAAAAAAAAAAAAAAAAAAAAAAAAAAAAAAAAAAAAAAAACATGGCCACAACGTATTGCTTCGGCCGTCGCCGGGAGCAAGGTCTTGTGGAGCTGATGTTTGGCATGTTTGAGCGCCTTCTTGTACGCTCTGACCGCGTAGCGCGTCGTCGGCCCGGTGGGGGCCGAGGGGGACCTGGCCGAAATCCCCCGCCCCCAGCATCGGGTTGTACCCGATGAGCCAGCGCTCCACGTCTTCCTGGTCACTGGCCTTGACGGCGTCCCAGAGGATCCCGATGTGCGCGCCAAGCTACCCCGGTACCAGAAATTCGCGCCATGTCGGGATAGCCTAGCGGGCTGCTCGCAGGCGGAGCGGCCGACAGCGCCTGCTGGTAATTAACGATTTGGCGCTGCCCCGTGGTGGGGGGCAGCGCCAGATCACGCGGACTGCGCCGGGTGCCTACCCTTGGGCCAGCAGGGAGCGGAGCACGTACTGCATGATCCCACCGTGCCGGTAGTAGTCCGCCTCGACGAGGACGTTCAGCGCCAGGGCCAGTTGTCCTTGCCGCTCCGGATATCGGTCCAATTCAACGTCTTTCTCTTGATCGTGGTCTTCCTCGTGATCGCGGTCATGGCTACGGTGATCATCCTCGTCAATTTCAACATATTCACCATAACCTTTCGCAAACGTCGAAAGGAGATCGGCACGCTGATGGCCTTCGGGTCTCCGACGCGCGCGATAGCCCTCGCCCTCTTCTTGGAATCGCTCGCCCAGGTTATCGTCTGTACCGCCGTCGCCGCGTCGGCTTGTCTGGCCCTTTCCCTGGCGGCAAGCCACGTCAGGCCGGGCGGGTCCTTTCAGCTCCTCCTCACCCTGCTCTCCGGTACCGATAGGCTGGACCTGATGATCACCTTCGCCCAGCTCCGGAGCTGCTTCCTCATAATGGCCTCGGCGGTCGTTCTCGCCCAGGCTCCCATCGCGATCCGGGTCCTCGCGGGGAGTCCCTCCGCCTTCCTCGGGGCGAAGAGGTAACCGGATGCGGCGACCGCTTATCCCCATCCTCGCGCTCGTCCTCCTCGGCGCCATCGGACGCGAGTTCGGCCAGGAGCTCCCGGGACCGGCCGATCGGTTCCTCGAAAAGTCGGACGCCGTGCTGGTGTCGGCCGGCGGCGCCTACGACATGGACCTCAAAGTGGCGGTAGCCGGGAATCGCAGCCTCGAATACGAACTCAGGAATTACGTGAAGGACTCGAGCGTCCAACGCGCTATATTCCAGGGACCGGATTTCGATAAGGAAGACTGCGCCATCCGCAGGGGCGACCTGGCTTATTTCAAGTACCACGCCTGGCCTAAGTACGACGTGATGAACGCGAGGTCGAGCTTTTTGGATTCCCCTTTTTCCTGGGAGGACGCACTGGGACCCGGCCTTTCGGGTTCATACGGGCTGGCAGATATAGCCTGGGACGGCTCGAGCGGCGAAAAGCTCCTGCGTTGCGAGCTCAAACCCCTCCGCACCGGATCGTATCGCCGAATAGACGTATGGATCAGGCCGGGCAGCTACCAAACCGTCCGGCGAATCTATTACACTCCTTCCGGCCTCGAATGGAAAGCGGTCCGCTACGGAGGCTATGTCATGGAGGGCGGCATCGCCTCGGCGTGGGATATGACCATGGTGGACGAATTGACGAACGCATCGGCCTCTATTTCGGTGAGAATGCGGCGGCTCGAGCGGATGCCCGATTCCTTCTTCGAGCCGAAGGACCGGAGCAAGGAGAGGTGAATTGATCCAAGCGAGGGGAGTAGTGAAGTCCTATAAGATGGGAGCGGTGTCCATCGAGGCCCTCCGCGGCGTGGACCTAGGGGTCGACAAGGGCGAGATGATGGCCATCACCGGCGTTTCGGGAAGCGGCAAGTCGACCCTCCTCAATCTCGTAGGCGGCATGGACAGGCCGGACGCCGGCAGCATCGAGGTCGACGGCGAGAACATAGCCCGGTACTCGAATGCCCGCCTGACGGCCTTCAGGGCCGTGAAAATCGGGTTCATCTTCCAGAATTTCAACCTCATCTCGGTGCTGAACGTCTACGACAACATCGTCGTACCCATGAAGCTCAAGGGCCAGCGCTACGATAAGGCCAAGGTTCTCGAGCTCATAGAAAGGGTGGGCCTGACCCGCTTCGCGAAGCACAGGCCCGAAGAGCTGTCGGGCGGGCAGCGCCAGCGCGTCGCGATAGCGAGGTCCCTCGTCCACAATCCGCCCTACATCCTGGCGGACGAGATCACGGCCAATCTCGACACGGGTACCGCGACGAGCATCATCGGCCTTTTAAAGGAGCTTAACAGGGACTTCGGCGTGACCATCATCTTCGCCTCGCACGACCAGCGCATCCTCGACGGCATCGAACGCAAGGTCGCCCTCGAGGACGGGGTCCTCGCCACGTGAGACCGAGAGGAAAGCGTCGAGCCTCGGTCTCCATCCTCTACGCCTTCCTCCTCTCGAGCGGGCCCGTCGCCTCCCTCTGGGCATGGGAGCCGCCGCCCGAGCCTCCGCGCGTACGACAGAGCTTCCTTACGGCGCTGTACGCGCCCTCCTTCGGCCTCTTTACGCCCTCGAGCTACCCTCTGAACGACTACTTCAGCGTCGACGGCGGCTGGGTAAACCTATTCCCGAAAGGCGATAACCTCAACTTCTATTACGGCATCGGCCATTCGATAAGCGATCTTCCCCTATTCCCCAGCTCTTCCCCGAGTTTGGAAAGCCTCGATCTCGTGCAACAAGCCCGCGATTCCCTTTACGGCAAGGTCACCTATGCCTTCCTCGACTATTTCCAGCTCAACGGGGGGGTCGAGTACCTCCAAAACAGGAAGGTCGCGCCGGCGACCGGCTACGAGGACTATGACTACGACCGCCTGTCCTTCTCGGAGGCCTTGAGCTGGGATATGCGCTATTCCTCCATCGAGACCTATTATAAGGGAAAGATCTTTCTTTACCCCGAGCAGGGCATCCGGGTTTCGGGAGGCTTGCTCGAAAATCTTTTCTTCCCCGCCGGAGACTCTTTGGCAGGCGGAAGCGCCACCTTGTCTCCCCAGGCCTTCGGGGAAATCCAATACCTCTTCCATCCCGGTCGCATGTGGGTGATCGCGCTGGACGGAACGGGAAGGCTAACCTCGTCGCCGAGTCATCCCGCGTCCAGGCCGCGGTATCCACGGTGCTCGGCGCGCTGGATACGGCAGGGGATTATGCTCTCGACGCCGATGTCGAGCTTCGCTTCCTGCGCCCCTATGGCGTCTTCTGGGAATCTCCTCCCTTTTGGTACATCAGCAGCTTCCTCTTTCAAATTCTCGCCCGGCTTCATACTGGGCTACGACGCCGGTACCATCGGGATTTATCGAGACGGAAGCAGGATCATCCAACAATCGGTCTACGCCAGTCCCCTGGTCGCGATACGCATGAACGGCGACCTCGAGACGGTCCTGAGGGCGGACTTCAGCGCGGCGAGCAGCGGCCTGTACAAGGTCGTTCTCTCACTCAGCGTCGGAACCGTAGGCGGGGGCAAGCCGATCAGCCCCCTGCTTCAAAACGGGATACGGTAGCGGATGCGCGAGCCCATGGTCGGAAAGATCGTTTTCGCGCTGCTCGCCATTCTCTGTCTTCCCTTGGAGGCATGGTCCTACGACGCGGCAATGCTCCAGACGGACGCGTCTGCCTTCCTCTCGGCCGAGGATCTCATGCATAGGGACCTTTCCTCATCGATCGCGGCCTTGAGGAAATCCCAGCCCCTCTTATCTCCGGGCACCGCTCCCGGCTTGAGCGCGGATCTTTCCCTGGGGGACATCATCGCGCCTTCCTTCGAGTATCGCAGCCTCCTCTCGGGCGCAGGGCCCTTCGTAACCCTGGTCGACTCGAGCGACGCCGCCTCGATCGAGGCCGTTTCGGCGGGAGGGGCGATCGCCTTCCCGAGCGGCCTCAGCCTGACCTTCAACGCGTCCTACCTCCCGCCCATCAACATGAATAGTGCGGAGAAATCCCTCTTCAGGATAGGAGCCAGCGGTTATTGGCGCCTCCTTCCCGAGCGCTTCCATTCGGTCGGAGCGCTTGTCGGAGGCGGCGCCTCCTACGTACGGGGAACGGAAATGCGTTCAATCGACACGAGTTTCGCCGATTCGTCCGCGATCCGTTCGTTTTCCGGCCTACTCGACTCGGAGTGGAATTACGGGATTCTGGACCTGGAGCTCTTCGTCCACAAGACCTTCTTCATCGTCAATTTCTATACCCGCGCCAATATCTGCCTGATACTCGGCTCCTCGTCATCTTCGCTGAGCGATATCAAGGTGGACGGAACCGCGATCCCGGAAGCCCAGGCTAAATATTCCTCCGACCTCCAGGCACCGGCCGCCGGCCTCGTCCTTGCGGGAGGCATGGAACTCATCCTGGGCGAGCTCAAACTGACGGCGGAGGCCGGCAGGGACTGGCTTTCGGCTTCTTTCTACGGCTCCATCGGCCTCCGCTTCGGCACGTAGGCTAGACGATATCCTCCAAGGCGCTGCTTCGAGTCTCGGCGGGCAATAGCAGGGCTCCCGCCCCAGCTATCGCGTAGGCGACGGCGAAGACGGCAAGGGGCAGCGCAAGGGATGCTCCGGTCACCAGGGCGCCGACCGACGGAGCGATCGCTCCCGCGATTCTTGTCATCCCGCTCGCGGCGCCGATGCCGGTCGTCCGAATGCTCGTCGGATACGCCTCGGGCGTATACGCGTACAGGGCGCCCCATGCGCCCAGGGCGAAAAAGGACAGAAGGACCGCCGCGGCCATGACGGCGAAAGGCGTGGCCGCGAGGGCGAAGAGCCAGGCGAAGACTCCGCTTGCCAGGAGATATGCTCCCAGGGTCCTGCGTCGCCCCCAGCGCTCTATGAGCCAGGCCGCGGATAGATACCCCGGTATTTGCGCAAGGGCCATGATGAAGGCATTCGGGTAGACCGCGGGGAGGGAGAAGCCCTTGGAGTGGAACCAGCTTGGAAGCCAGGTGAAGGCGCCATAGTAGCCCAGGGAGATCATGAACCACACGAGCCAAAGGAGGACGGTCGTCCGCCTGAGGCGCGGCGCGAATAGGTCGACGGCGCGCGAACCGCTCGCTCCGGATGCTCCCGTCACGCTCGTCGGGGCGAGCTCGCCTTCCGGCAGGCTGGTGCCGTTCACGGCTGCCACGCGTTCGAGCACCGCTCGAGCCTCGGCGATCCGCCCCTTCACGAAGAGGTAGCGCGGGGATTCGGGCACCCCCCTTCGCACGGCAAAGAGGAGGAAGCCCGGCAGGGCCGAGAAGGCGAAAAGGGCTCGCCAACCGAGGCTCGGCACGACGAGCCAGGCGACCCCCGCGGCGAACACCGTCCCCAGCGCCCAGAAGGCCTCGAGGTAGACGAGCCGCCTGCCGCGATTTTTCGTGGGAAGGTATTCGGAGAACATGCCGTAATCCACCGGCAAGGCCCCGCCGACGCCGAAGCCCGTCAGCAGTCGGAGAACGAGAAACCATTCGAAGCTGGGCGAAAAGGCAGAAAGGAAGCCGAAGAGGGAATAAAAGGCAATCGTGAGGACGAAGCCGACCCTTCGCCCTATCCGATCGCAGATTCGTCCCCAGAAAAGGGCTCCGATGAGCATGCCGACGAATATGGCGGTAGCGAGAAGGCTTTTCTGGAAAACAGAAAGCGACCATTCCGCGGCCATCGCCGGCATGGCGAAGGAGACCAGCAGGACTTCCATGGCGTCCGCGGCCCAGCCGAGGCCGCAGACAAGAAGGAGCCGTCGCTGGAAGCGGCCGAACCCGACCCGCTCCAGCGCTTCATCATAGGAAACGCTTTGCATGAGACCACCCCTTTGAGAATCTCTAGCCCCGTGCAATCGCGTCGAGAAACCGTAGCCTCTTCGCGGTCGCGCCGGGCGGGGCGGACGCGGCGTCGCAAATAAAGGATATAAATTGCGGATCACAAAGTCAATGACGACGGTCTTTCGCTCCGAATCCGAAAAAAAGGACGGGACCTTCCGGCCCCGTCCGATCTTTACGAAAACCCGCTTAGGTCCCCGGCTTCGTCCGCCCAGGCCCTAAACGTTGGCTTTAGGCCTGCGCATTCGCCTTCGCTTCGAGCATCTTCTCGGCCTCGATCATCTCCGCGCTCTCCTTCTTGGAGTTGCGGACGGCCCACAGGATCGCGACGATGGCGATGAGGCCCACGATGAGGCCCAGGATCCAGCCGCCGCCGACGCTCTGATCGGTCTGCGTCACGCCGAACTTCATTACCAGGACGAGTACGAGCAGGCTCACCATATTCATGACCTTGATGAGGGGGTTGAGGGCGGGACCGGCGGTATCCTTGAGGGGATCGCCTACGGTGTCGCCAGTAACGGCCGCCTTATGGGCTTCGGAGCCCTTGCCGCCGTAGAGGCCGTCCTCGATGGACTTCTTGGCGTTATCCCAGGCGCCGCCCGCATTGGCCATGAAGACCGCGAGGAGCTGGCCCACGAGGATCGAGCCCGCGAGGAAGCCGCCGAGGGCGAAGGGCCCGAGGAGGAAGCCCACGAGGATGGGCGCGAGGATGGCGAGGATACCGGGCCCGATGAGCTCGCCCTGGGCCGTCTTCGTGCAAATATCGACGACCCGCGCGTAGTCGGGCTTCTTCTTGCCGGTCCAGATATCCTTGTCGAGGAACTGGGCGCGGCACTCCTTGACGATGAGGAAGGCGGCCCGGCCGACGGCGCGGATGAGCATGGAGCTGAAGAGGAAGGGCACGGCGCCGCCGAGGAGGAAGCCGATTATTACGATCGGCGTCGCGACGGAGAGCTGGCCGGCGATATTGTTATAGAGATCCATGTGGCCAGACAGGAGGCTGATCTTGTCCTCGCTGCCCATCGCGATGACCGCGATGAAGGAGGAGAAGAGGGACACGGCCGCAATGACGGCGGAGCCGATCGCGATGCCCTTGGTCTCGGCCTTGGTGGTGTTGCCCACCGCGTCGAGATCGGCGAGTATCTGCCTGGCGCGCTTGTACGAGCCGGGTTTCTCCTTATCCATCTCTTCCTTGTCGTAGCCCATCTCGCCGATGCCGTTGGCGTTGTCGGCGACGGGGCCGAAGACGTCCATCGAGATCGTATTGCCCGTGAGGGTGAGCATGCCGATGCCCGTCATCGCCACGCCGTATGCGATGAAGAGGGGATTGGAGCCCGAGTACACGAGAACGGATATGGCTATGGCTATGGCAATCACGATGACGTTGACGACCGTGGACTCGTAGCCTACCGCGAAGCCTTGGATGATATTGGTCGCGTGACCGGTCTGGCAGGCCTTGGTGAGACTCTTCACCGGCGCGTGGGTAGTGTGCGTGTAGTAGCTGGTAACCTTGTTGAGGACCATGGCCAGGACTACGCCGATGAAGCAGGTGAGGGCCGGCCTGAGATCGAGTCCGGAGATGCCGAAATTCGCCCACCAATTAGCGGCGCCCGCGTCTACGGAGGTCGGACGCAGATAGAAGTAGCCGAGGATCATGAAGCCCACGACGGAAATCGCCGAGCCGATCCAGAAGCCGCGATGCACGTTCTTGAGGGCGACGTCCGAGGTGTCGTCGGCCTTGGCCCGCACCGTGTAGGTGGAGATGATCGAGCCGAGGACGCCGATGCCCCGCACGAGGAGCGGAAACATGACGCCGATGTGGCCGAAGGTGGCCAGGCCCAGGATCATTGCCGCGACGATGGTGACCTCGTAGGACTCGAAGATGTCGGCCGCCATACCGGCGCAGTCGCCGACGTTGTCGCCGACGTTGTCCGCGATGGTCGCGGCGTTGCGGGGATCGTCCTCGGGAATGCCGGCCTCGATCTTGCCGACCAGGTCGGCGCCGACGTCGGCCGCCTTGGTGTAGATGCCGCCGCCGACGCGCATGAAGAGCGCGAGGAGGGTGCCGCCGAAGCCGAAGCCGAGGAGGGCCTCGTAGGCCGACTCGCCGAAGGCCATGAAGATGAGCGTGCCGCCGAGGAGGCCGAGGCCGTCGGTGAGCATGCCCGTGATGGTGCCCGTGCGGTAGCCGAGCTGGAGGGCGTCGCCGTAGCTGTGGCGTGCGGCGGCGGCCACACGGAGGTTGCCCTGCGTGGCCAGGCGCATGCCGACGAAGCCGACGAGCCAGCTGAAGGTCGCGCCGATGAGGAAGGCGACGGAGCGGCCCCAATGGAACCATGCGTTGGAGCTCGAGGCCGTGAAGTAGAGCAGGATCGCGATGATGACCATCAGGGGAGCGATTTTCTTGAACTGGGCGCCGAGATAGGCGTTGGCGCCCTCGCGCACGGCCTGGGCGATTTCCTGCATCTTCTTGGTGCCCTGGTCGGCTTTACGAACCTGACCGACCAGCATGAGGGCGTACAGAAGGCCTCCGATCGCGATCACGAGCACGACGAAGAGCGCGACTCGCTCTACGGAGGTGAAGGCCGACGCGGGATCGAGGAAGGCAAAGGGCTTGAAGGCGGTCTCTCCCGTCGTTTGGGCCATCGAGGCCTGCGCGCCCAGGAAGGCGACGAAGACCGTCAGGCCGAGGAGAACGACGAGGGACACCGTGAGGCTGCGGCGGCTTGCCCGCTTGCGGCCCACACTGCGCGATCCGATCATATAGAACCTCGATTTGGTATAGATTGCTTCGTTTCCGCTAAAAAGCGGAAATTGGGATAAGGTAACCATATAGGGAAGTCTTTGCCAAGTAGTCGGATGGGAATAATCGTATAAATATTCCGCAATTATATGGGGAAAAAGCGACCGGGCTTTGTATAGGCATCATTCCATATGAAAGACTTCAATGAGATCCTTCGCCACCGGCGACCCATCAGGGTTGGTCTCCATCAGGTCCTTCATATGGTCCCACCATTTTCGCATTACGGCATTTTCGGAAAGCTTGTCGGCCCTCGCGCCGGGAGAGAGCTTCTGCACGCCGAATAGGATCAACGTCTCGGGGTCCAGGAATATCGAGTAATCGGAAATCCCGGCTCCCTCGAGCGTCTTCACGAGTTCGGGCCATATCTCATCGTGCCTCTTGCGATATTCGGCCTCGAATCCGCCCTTCAGCTTCATCTTGAACGCTACTCGCCGCATGGATATGCCTCCCTCATTCGCCTACGCTCACGGAACTACGGTATTTCTCGACTTCCCAATTCCTTATGAAGTCTATCTTCTCCTTCGTCATATGGAGGGCTCCGCCGAAGCTTTCCGCGTAGGCGGCCACCTTGCATGCGTCCGTATAGAGGAGGATGGCGGCATCTGCCGCCGAAGGGCTCGCGGCGCAGGCAAAGGCGCCCAGGCCCCTTACCAGGATGACGCGCGGGGCCGCTCCGTTGCGTGCCACGAAGCCGGACCAGGCATCCTCGATTCCCTTCGCGCCTTCTTCGACGAGGAGGAATTCGTGGCCCGCGTAGACTATGTGATCGGGCGTAAAGGAAGATGCCAGCGGAGCGAAGGCCTCACGCGAAGAGGCGCGGGAGAGCGATTCGCCGTCCGCCCGAAAGCGCAGCGAGGTACCGAGGCGCGACAGGATCGCCGCGGCATCGGCCACCGCGCGCGCGTCCACGGCCCGCGCGGCCAGATCGGGAAAGCGCCGGACCTCTCCCAGCACCTTCATCATCACGCGGGCGGATACCGATTCTACCTCCTCCGGGCTCTCCCCCGCGACGAGAAGGCCGTGGTTTTGCATGAGCATGATCGCGGGTAGCGCTCCCTTCCGCCTGCGGAAGTCCTCGAGCGCCGCCCTGACGGTCTTCGCGAGCACGTAGCCCGGGTCCACGAACGGAACCCAAATGCCCTCGCCGGAGAACAGACGGGCGAAGGCCGCCTCGCCCCCGCGCCCGCAGGTGATCCCGTTGACCGCCGCGGGATGGGTGTGAACGACGTAGGCCTGGGGGAAAAGACCGTGCATGAGGGTCTCGACCGAAGGACGCTTGTCCTCGCCGGGCCTTCTGGCGGCCATGAGATCGGCGAGGGCGGCCGCCTCTCGGCCTTTGGAATCCTCCGGATAGCTCGCGCTCCAGATCGCATCGAGCCTCGCCCTGTCGATCGCGCAGAATCCGGTTTCGTCTATCGCGGCCAGGGAGCTGCCCGATGCCTTCACGTAGAGAGCCTCTCCGTCCTTGAAAGAGGTGTTGCCTCCGCCGGCGAGGACCCATTCGGGGTCGGAGCCGTAGCGGCGGGAAAGGGCCACGAGTCCGCCAAGCGCGGTCATTCGTCAGCCCCTGGCGGCGAGGACGCCGCGCTCGTAGGCCTTCACGGCGGCCACGAGACCCGAATCAGCCGGAACGCCTGAACGCCGGCAATACTCGTCCCACACTGCGCTCCACGGCAGGGACTTGGCCTCCTCGAGGAGGGCCAGCCGGGCGAAGCCGTCGGGAGCCTCGCCGGAGGCGCCGTCCGCGGCGAGGAGGGCGTCCCTCGGCTCGAGGAACGCCGCGAGCAGCGCCTTGCGCGCGGAGCGCGCGCCGATCGCCCAGGCGCCGACCCGATTTATCGATGCGTCGAAGTAGTCGAGGCCGACGCGGACACGGGACGCCTGGCCCGAGCGCGCGAGCTCTCGGCAGAGATCGGCGAGGTCGTCGGTCAGGGTGACGACGTGATCGGAGTCCCAGCGGACGCCTCGGCTCACGTGGAGGAGGACGCCGGGCACGAAGGGCAGGACGGAGCTCAACTTGTCGGCGACGCTCTCGGTCGGATGGTAGTGGCCCATGTCGAGGGTCAGGAATTTCCTGCGCGTCGAGGCGTAGCCCAGATAGAACTCGTGGGAGCCCACGACGAAGGATTCGGAGCCTATGCCGAAGAGCTTGCCCTCGATCGCATCCTCGACTTCCCCCTCGGGAAAGCCCTCGGCGTAGATGGCGTCCAGGGACTCGAGGAGGCGGCCGCGATAGCCGGCCTTGTCGACGGGGCTGTCCTTGGCGCCGTCGGGGATCCAGAGATTATGCATGCAGGGACGGTCCTGGGCTCGGCCCATCGCCGCGGCTATCCGCCTCGCGCGCTTGGAATGCTCGATCCAAAAGGCTCGGACCTTCGGGTCGCGATGCGAGAGGGTATAGCCGTCAGCGGCCAAGGGGTGGGAGAAAAGAGTGGAGTTGAAGTCGAGGCATACGCCGTTCCTCTTCGCCCAATCGATCCAGCCCGCGAAGTGCGAGGCTTCGATCGCGTCGCGGTCGATCTTGCGTCCGCCGAACTCCCCGTAGATCGCGTGAAGGTTGATGCGCTTGGCGCCGGGGACGTCGCGCAGGGCCTCTTCGAGGTCGGCCCTGAGCTCGGCCGGATTGCGCGCCTTCCCCGGATAGTTGCCGGTCGTCTGAATGCCGCCTCCCGACAGCGTGGCGCCTTCGCGCTCGAAGCCGCCGACGTCGTCGCCCTGCCAGCAATGGATCGAGAGGGGGATGTCGCCGGCCGCCGACATCGCGGCCTCGGTGTCGACGCCGAGAACGGCGTAGCGCGCCTTCGCCAATTCGTATGCTTGCTCCATTCGCGATTCGGGCATGGATAAATCCTCCTGCGTTTGTTACCGATTCCGATCGATCGGCTAATGATTACCACGGCGCTGGATAGAAATCGGAAACGTTCTCTCGCGTAATAAGCTTGTTGGGCAGGTATTTTACAGGGGCGAAATCGATGCCGTTAAAATAGTCCACGGCCATCGCGATCGGCAAGGCGCCATCGATCTCGCCGGGCTGGTAGGTGGTGGCCAATACCTTCCCTTCTTTGACGAAATCCAGGGAAATCCGGCAATGGCCTTGGGCGACGATCGCGATGTCGCTTCGACCCGTTTCCTCCAATGCGTCGACTATGCCTTGGAGGGCAGTAGTCTGGTCGGCGGAAACGATTCCGCGCAATGCCGTTCCGTGCTTCTTTATCCACGATCCGATCATGGCCTTGGTCTTCTCGCGGCTGAACTCGGTATAGGCTTTCTCCAGGCATTCCATGGCCTTCGCATAGCTCGCGAGCTCCGTGACGGCGGCCCAAGTCCTCGCGTAATAAGGTCCGGACCCCGGCATGTGCTGGATGATTCCGTATCCTCCGCTCATATCCAGGCTGTCCGCCAATTTGCGGGCCAACTGGCGGAACGCGCCCCACTCGTCGGTGCCGGTGTAGCCTAGAATGTACGGGAAGGTCTCCGCGGCCGGCATCGTCGTAGCGGCGATGACCGGAATCCCCGCGGCATGGACCTTGCCGATCAACCCGACGCTGGCCTTGACGTCGTTCGCCGCGAAGATGATCAGGTCCGGCTTTTCCTTGATCGCCTGGTCCATCTGCCGGCCTTGGACGAGGTCGCCATCCTGGCGCGGCAGGGGATAGCAGGTCAGTTCGATCCCGAAATGCCCGGCGATCAGCTTCATGCCTAAATTATGGGCCTGATAATAAGGATGATAAGCGGGATTTATGCTGATTACGCGCTTGCCTTTGGCTCCGTCGGCATTGGACGGCGGAACATCGCGGCCTTGGACGTTCCATCCGGCATATTCGAAATCGTGCCAATGCCGCGAATCGGTCTCCGGAAGGCTATCGGGATCGGCGGGGCGGGCAGGTATGCTCTTGCGCTCCTCGTTCCATACGAGGAGCGAATGGCCGTCGCTCGATTTCAGCGCCGAGAGGTCGATCGTCCGAAATTGATTCAGGTCGACTTCCAGGACATGGACGTTCTCGAGGTTCTCTTCCCCGAGCTTCTTGATTTCGGACATCGATTTCACGAGATCGTTGATTCCCCGCGTTATCTCCACCATCGAATCGGCGTTCCGGGCCGAGAAATTGCCGATCTCCGTCATGGACGACTCGATCGCGTCGGAGGCAAGCCCGATCTCCTTGGCCGATTCTTGGACATTACGAGTGACCGCGCTCAACTCGACCACGGCTTCGGTGATCTGCTCGCTGCCGACGGTCATTTCCGTGAGGCCCCGGACTATTTCGGTCACGCTTTGCGACACCTCGGCGATAGTGTCGGTCATGGCACGGACGGACTGATCGGACCGGTACGTCAAGCTTTGGGCGGCATGGATATTGAGGATGGTTTCCGCGAGCTTGGAAGAGATGTTCGTCGCGTTCACCGCGGTCGTCTCGGCCAATCTGCGGATCTCGTCCGCCACGACGCCAAAGCCTTTGCCGAACTCGCCGGCGTGCGCGGCTTCGATGGCAGCGTTCATGGCCAGGATGTTGGTTTGAGAGGCTATCGCCTCGATAATCTGCGAGAATTCGCTTATGCTGTCGGCCGAGTCCGCGATGGCGGTTATCAACGCCAGGTTTTCTTCCATGCTTTCGACGCTCTCGGTCGCCCGCTTGGAAAGTGCCGCAATGACATCTTGCTTGGAAGTGGCGATCTTCTCGATGCTATGGATTGAAGCGATCATTTCGTCTATCGCGCTCGACGAGGTGGCCATGGAGCCGGCCTGAGTTTCGATCTGGCTCGCGACGTTCTTGATCGCGCCGCGAATGTCGGCGACCGAGCTTCCCGCGGTTTGAATATTCGCATGCAATAGTTCCTCGTTGTTCCTCATGTTGTTGATGCTGGCGGCGATCTGCTCTATGGCCGATGACAGCTCGGCGGCGCTCATATCCAGTCTCTGGCTCGTGCTTCGGCCGGCATCATTGACGATTTTCATCTTCATGATGAGATTATGTATTTTCGCGATGAATATATTGATGCCGCGCGCGAAGGCCCGGATCAGGGGATCGCGCTCGACCTTGATCCTCCTGGTCAAGTCCTTCTCGCCTTCGCCGATTTCGCCGACGGCGAGCTCGATGCCCTTCAGCTTGCGGAGGACCGTCCTGAATAGAATCAAGGTCGCGATCAAGATCGCGACGGCCTGCGAGGAGCCGACGACCGGCCCGAGGCCGATAGCGCGGAGCAAGGCCTCGAATGCGCCGGTTAGGCTCATGACCAGATCCACGAAGATCAAAAGAATAAGGGCGACTATATAATATATGACGATCCTTTGCCTCTTCATGGTCGCCTCCGACTTTCCCGACTTCACCCTCCAGTCGACATTCGACCGCGCGTAACGAGCGCCGCATCCCGACGCTCGATTAGGCGTTCCTCCCTTTGATCGGCCTATGCCTCGCCGCCTCGATCGCCTTCGGCAGGAGAATGGCGACGATGAGCAGCGCGCCGGTGATGATGTTCATGATCGCGCCCTGCACGTTTACGACCGCCAGTCCGAATCTCATGAAGCCGAGCAGGAAGGCCGCGATGATGACGCCCAGGACATTGCCCTTCCCTCCCGTTATGGCGACGCCTCCGAGGACGACCATCGTGATGACCTCGAGCTCCCAGCCCATGGCTATATTGGGATTCGTCGACCCGATTCGCGAGGTAAGGAGAATCGCCGAGACGCCCGAGCATAGGCCCGTCGCCGCGAACGCGGCGACGCGGACGCGAGCGACCGGCACTCCCGAGAACTTCGCCGCGGTCTTGCTATTTCCGATCGCATAGGAGTAGCGCCCTGCGATGGTAGAATTGAGGACGACCGCAGCGATGACCGCGACGACGAGGAACACCAGGAGCTCGAGCGGTACGATATTGGCGATGGCGTAGCCCTGGCCGAGGAATCCGAAATCCGCGGGGAATTTCGTGTAGGCCTGGTCTCCGAGCACCGCATTGGGGATGCCCCGGTACAGGGACATCGTGCCGAGGGTCACCGCGATGGCGGGGAGATCGAACCTCGTGACGAGGAGGCCGTTGAAGAGGCCCGCGAGAAGGCCGACCCCGAGCCCGATCGCGACGAGGACGGGCGTGGGCGCGCCGTTCGCGGCGGCCATTCCGATGAAAAGGGAGCAAAGCGCGATGATCGAGGCCACGGAGATGTCGATATCCCCGAGGATGATGACGAAGATCATCGGCATCGCGATTATCGCCTTTTCCGTAAAGTTCAGGGTCGCGTCGAATAGGTTGGCGGGGTCCAGGAAAATGGGCGATATCAGGGAATTCGCGGACACCACCAGCAGGAAGAGGATGAAGATGAGCGATTCCCAGGTGCCAAGAAAGCCCGCGAAGCGCCTGCCCACGCTCGGGCGTCGACCGGTGAGCCTCGATCCTTCGATGCCATCTCGCCCGTCTACCTTTCTTTCGCGGCTCATATCTTCCTCCGGGCAATGAGCTTCGTCTGGTTGCTTCGGTCTATAAGGGTGTTGGATACGATTGCGAAGATGATGACGATGCCTTGGATGACCATCTGGAAGAACGGCGAGATATGGATGACCGTAAGGGCGTTGTTCACGACGCCGAAGAAGAGCGCCCCGATCACGACGCCGAGGACGGTTCCCGCGCCGCCTACGAAGTTCACGCCGCCGAGGACGCACGCGGCGACCGTCTGCATCTCGAATCCCGAGGCGGTCTCGCTTTGCGCCATGCCATAGCGGGACACCCAGAGCACGCCGGCGAGCCCGGCGAGAAGGCCCGAAGCGGTGAGAACGAGCATTGCGACCTTGCGCTCGCTCACGCCCGCGAAATTGGCGGCTACCTTGTTGCCCCCGAGCGCATAGACCTCGCGGCCCGAGGAGGCGAAGCGCATGAATATCCCCGCCCCGACCGCTACGAGTATCGCGATCCACACCATGCTCGACAGGCCGAGTACCTGCGTGCTCGGAATGGATAGGAAGGCGGGGCTCATGTCCCTGGCCGTGACCCAGGCCCCCTTGCTGAAGACGTAGACGAAGCCCCGGTAGATGCTCATCGTCGCGATGGTCGCGATCAAAGGCGGAAGCCGCCCGAAGGCGACGAGGGAGCCGGACAGGGAGCCCAAGCAGGCGCCGATCGCCGCGGCGATCGGGAGGTAGGTCCAGGCGGGTATGCCTGGTACATGGAGGTTGAGCAGCCCCGTTACCATTCCGGTGAATGCCATGGTAGAGGCCACGGAAAGGTCGATGCCCCCGATGAGAATGACCAAGGACTGGCCGAGGGCTACGATGATGAGGGCGCTGGTATCGTTCAGGATGGCGTTCAAGCTCTTCGGTCCGATGAATGAAGGTGAACGGAGCGATACGAGCAACACGAGGACGATCAGCGAGATAAGCAGAGTCGACTCACGGCGCTTCAGGATCCGCTTCATTATCGATCTCTCCCTTCAGCGGAATCGCTCGCCGCGGCGCCGGCTACTCCGTCGGCCAGCCCGGTGGCGGCGCGCATGATCGACGCCTCGCTCGCGGAGTCGCGATCGAATACGGCGGCCACGCGTCCCTCGTACATGACGAGGATCCTATCGGACATGCCGAGTATCTCGGGCAGCTCCGATGAGATCATGATTATGGCGAGGCCCTTCGCCGCGAGGCTCGCGATGAAGGAGTGGACGGTGGCTTTCGCGCCGACGTCTATTCCCTTCGTCGGCTCGTCGAGGATCAGTATCTCGGGCTTGGTAGAGAGCCATTTCGCGAGGACCACTTTCTGTTGATTGCCGCCCGACAGGGTCTTGGCGTTGGCATTCCATCCGGAAGCCTTGATCTCCATCTGCGTTCCGTATGCCTGGGTCACCTTGCGCTCCGCGATCGAGTTCAGGAATGGTCCCGTCGCCAAGGCGTCGACCTGCGGGAGGGTAATGTTCGCCGATATGCTCATGTCGAGGATGACACCCTGGCTCTGACGATCTTCGGGCAAGTGGGCGATGCCGAGGCGGAGTGCCTCGCGCGGCCCGGAGATCCGGACCTCCTTGCCCTTCAGGACGATCCTTCCGGCGTCTCTCGGCTCGAGACCGACCAGGGATAGGACGACATCCGTTCGGCCGGCGCCGACGAGGCCGAACATGCCGAGTATCTCGCCTTTCCTCAGGGAGAAGGAGACGTCGCGGTAGAAGCCCGCGCGGGAAAAACCCTGGATCGAGAGTATCTCGGGTCCCGGCTTGGCTTGGCGCGTCGGATACATGCTCGAGAGCTCCCTGCCCACCATCATGCTGACGAGGGAATCGATCGTCGCTTCCTTGATGCTGCCCTCGTCGACGTAGCACCCGTCCCGAAGCACGGTGTAGCTATCCGCGATCTCGAATACCTCGTCGAACTTGTGCGATATGAAGAGTATGGCCTTGCCTTCGGTACGAAGTTGGCGGATGATCTTGAAGAGGTCCGAGGTCTCCCTTTGCGATAGTGCGCTCGTAGGCTCGTCCATGATGACGAGGGAGGCATCCTCCGAGAGGGCGCGGGCTATCGCGACGAGGTGGCGCTGCGCCACCGAAAGCTCGCGTACCAGGGTATCGGGCGAGACCTTGAGCTCGACGCGCTCGAGGAGCGCCGCGGACAGCGAGCGCATGCCGCGCCAATCGAGGAGAGGTCCGAACCCCCGCTGGAAATGCCCCGAGAAGATATTCTCGGCGACGCTCAGATCGGCGAACATCGAGGCATCCTGATGGATGGCCGCGATCCCGGCTCGGCGCGCGTCGACGGGATTCCGGAAGTCTCTCTCGATCCCGTTGAAGAGTATGGTACCCGAGTTCGGTTGATGGACGCCCGTCAGCACCTTGACGAGGGTCGACTTGCCCGCGCCGTTTTCCCCGATCAGGGCGTGCACCTCCCCCGAGCGCATCGTGAAGTCGACGCCCTCCAGGGCCTTGATGCCCGGGAAATATTTGCTGATGCCCCGCATTTCCAGAATGGTCCGTCCCACTGTGAAGCACTCCTTAGCAGCGCGCCAAGTCCCGCCAGACGACGGGAGCCCATGCGCGAGGCATGAGCTCCCTCCCGTCGCGGCTCTAGAAAATCTTGGAGAACTTCTCTACGTTATCCTTGTTGAACACGAAGGGCAAACCCATGACGGCCATGCCGTCCTTTGCGATCGTGACATTGCCCATCCTGCCGGCCTTCACGACGTCGCCATCCTTCCCCGAAACCTGCTTCTTGATCAGGGCGTAGGTGATATAGGTCGCCGTATAGCCGAGGTCGACAGGGTTCCAGAGCGCGAACTGCTGGCAGGCCCCGTTATCGACGTAGAACTTCATCTCGGAGGGAAGGCCGAGGCCGGTGAGCTGCACCTTGCCGATGAGGCCCTTGTCGGTAATGGCTTTGCCGGCGGCCGCCACGCCGACCGTCGTCGGAGCGATGATGCCCTTGAGGTTGGGATAGGAATCGAAGAGGCCCGTCGCCTCGCGGTAGGACTTGTCGGAAAGATCGTCGCCGTAAACGACGGCATCGAGCTTCATATTGGCGTATTTGGGATTGGAGGCGAGCTCCTTTTTCATGACGTCGATCCACGCGTTCTGGTTGGTCGCCTGGCTCGTGGCGGAGAGAATGGCGATCTCGCCTTGGTAATTGACGAGCTGCCCGATGAGCTCGACCTGCTGCTTGCCGATGAGCTGAGTCTCGGAGGGAACGAGGTCCACCAGGCGGCCGCCTACACTGATGCCGGAATCGAAGGAAATGACCTTGATGCCTCTCGACATCGCCTTTTTGGTGATGGGGATGAGAGCGTCCTTATCGTTGGCGGAGATGACGATGCCGTCGACCTTCTGGGCGATAAGGGAATTGATGATCTCGATCTGCCCTTCGGCGGTCGGCGTGGCGGGTCCCTGGTAGATGACCTGGACGCCGCCTATGGCCTCGGCCGCTTCGTTGGCGCCATCGCGGCAGGCGTCGAAGAAGGGATTGCCCATGCCTTTGACGACCATGGCGATCTTGAGCGGAGCCGCGAAAACGGCGCCGGAACTGACGACGGCGACCACGAGCGCCAGGGCGAGCAATTTCCAAGCTTTTCTCATGAAAAACCTCCTGAAGGAAAACTAAGATAAAAAAGGCTACACCTGAATCCGCGAACGCGGTACGGGTCTGATCTACGATCGACCCGCTACGCTTCTACGATTTGAGGCGAGAGGGCGGAGAGCCGGTGAGGATCTTGAATTTTCGCGCGAAATGCCGGGCATCGGTGTAGCCGACGGCTCTCGCCGCGTCGGCTACGGAGATGTGCTTCTCCCGTATGAGGCGGCCGGCCTCCTCGATCCTGAGGCGGGCGAGGAAGTCGCTGATGGTGTATCCCGCATGCTGATGGAATAGGGTCGAAAGGTAGTTGGGGGAGAGGCCCACGATCGCGGCCGCGTCGGCGACCGTGACGTCGGCATTGAAGTTCTGCCTGAGGTATGCGATCACCGGACCCAGGACGGCGTCGTCCTCGAGGGAGACCGGGCGTATTCCCAACCGCCCGAGGCATGCGGCGAGATCCTCGGAATCCACCGGCTTGAGGAGATACTCCGTCACGCCGAGGCGCAGCGCGCTTCGCGCGTACTCGAATTCCGCGTAGCTCGACACGATGACCCAACGCGTG
>CAVZVX010000091.1:0-11149 GCA_963778775.1 uncultured Spirochaetota bacterium
ATATCCTCGACGAGATGCAGAGGCGAATCGACGCGATGGCCCTCGTGCACGAGATGCTGTATCAGGCGAACGATTTGTCCCGGATACGTCTGGAGGAATTCATACCCGCCCTCGTCGAGCTCCTCAAGTCGAGTCTCGGGGATCATGAGGGCCGAATAGGATTCATCTACGAGGTCGACGACGTGGAGCTATCCATGGAGGAGGCGGTGCCCTGCGGGATCATCCTCAACGAGCTCCTGACCAATTCCCTGGTCCACGCCTTCCCCGGCGAGCGCGGGGGGACTGTCAGGCTGAAGACGGGGCGCGACGCCCAAGGCCTCGTCGCCATCGAAATCAGGGACGACGGCGTCGGCATCCCGGAGGACTTCGATTATCGCGAAGGGGCCAAGCACCTCGGGCTTTCCCTCGTGACGAGCATCGGTCGGTCCCAGCTGCGAGGCTCGGTGGAGATCCAGGCCGGCCCGGGGGGCTTCGGATGCCGCATCGCCTTCAAGGACGGCCGCTATACGGACCGCCCGTAGAGAATCGATTGCGATGGACGAAATCCCGCGGCTCTCGCCGAACCCGCAGGTAGCCGCCCGACGGGGCCTGCGCCGCGGGGTAGCCCAGGCGGATCGCCTATACGAGGGTCAGGGCCTCGAGGACCCCCAAGATGAGCTTTGCTTTCTTCGCGACAAAGTGTAGACGCCTCCGAGGAATTAAGAAAGATGAAACAATGTCCGGCCCCCGTTGTATTATCTTGTTCCTTTAATCTCGAGGCCCGGGTCCAAGGATGATCATGTCAAGAAGCCTGCTGTGTCTTCTCTTCCTTTTGTTGGTTGCGCTTCGAGCTTCCGCGGATGTGCTGGTTTTCGTCCTCGACAAGGAATTGGGCACTCCGCTCGAGGGCGTCAAGGTCCAGGCCCAGGGATCGGATCGGCCGCTCCTGACCGATGGCAAAGGACAGGCCGTGCTGCCCCTGCCTCCCCGGCGCGAGAGCATCCTCGTCACGGCCCAGCTTCTCGGCTACAAGACCCTCAAAAAGATCCTGAGTCCGGGCCAGGAAAAGATCGAGCTCGACATGGTCATAGAAGGGGCCATAGAAGGCCAGGAGCTGGTCGTAGAAGGCAGCAAGCCCCAGAAGACGGACGCGCAGGGGGGACTTTCCCAGGTAGTGACGAGCCAGAATATCCAGGCCCAGACCATGGGCATCGTCGAGGATGCCATGTCGGCTATAAAGACCCTGCCGGGTGTCGGATATACGGGTTCCTTCGACGCCAGACCCTCGATCGATGGAGGGGACCCGAGCGAAACCGTGGCCACCTTGGATGGAGCCTACGTCCTCGATCCCTACCAATGGTCCGGGACCTATACCATCTTCAATCCGGACATGGTGGATTCGATCAAGCTCTCCGACGGAATAATAGGAGCCCCCTATGGCCAGGTGATGTCGGGTCTCCTGGAAGTGAACTCGAAAACCCCGACCGACACGGACCGGCACCTCGACTTCGGCTTCTCGACGACCGGACTCGATCTGTTCTTTCAGCAGGCCTTCGGAACCGAGGCCGGGGTCCTGCTCGGGGGGAAAGTCACGTGGATGGAAGTGCCTCTGACCCTGATCGGCGAGAGGAATCTGTTTACCACCGACCCCTATATCCGCAACGCTACGGCCAAGCTCTATTGGAATCCCTCGCCAAACGTGAATTGGACCTTGGACGCCAATCTGGACACCGACGGCGTCGCCCTCTCCGTCGGCAATATCAATTTGCACCTTTACGAAGAGGAGACTCTCGTCTCGTCCGCGCTCAAGGTACTGATGGGCAAGAATCTCCTTTGGAATCTGATGGTCAGCTACAATACCTTCGATACTGATTCGGGTTTCGAAGCCCCCGATCGCTATAATACTAAATATAGCCAGAACGTGACGAACACCGACTTCTCGACCCAAAACGAGTACCGCTACCAAGTCCGGACGAGCTTCGATTGGACGCCGACGGCGAGCCAGGTGATCAGCTACGGAGTGGACGAGCTATCTGGAAAGCTGGTCCCAGATCGAAACGGGCAGCTCTTACCCCTTCGCAAGCCAGAACAACTTTAGCCCGGAAGTCATCGATACGAATTTGACCGGGAAATACACGCTTACCTCCGGCATCTATATCGATGACAATTATACTTTCATTCCCGGCGTCCTCACCGGAGAGGGCGGCCTGAGACTGGATCATTCCGTCGTGTACGGCGGCGGAGAGCTGCTCCAGACTTACCCCGTGGTGAATCCGCGCCTGCGTCTCACCTATACTTTCCTGAAAAACTGGGGAAAGATTCAATCTATGGACCTCAACGGAGGGAGCGGCCTCTATTCCCAATTCCCCGCCGATAACCAGTACCTGGACAGCCAGTTCGGCGTGGCCAGCCTCGCCGTCGGCCCGACCAGGGCCTGGTTCAATGTCCTGGGCCTCGACATCCTGGGCACGGGGGGCGAGACCTTCAACCTCCAAGGCTACTATAAATACTACCTCGACCGCTTTTACACTGCGACGACCTCGACGACGAGCTCTTCCAGCGTGACAGCGCTCAAGTACGACGGGATCGGCTACGCCTTCGGCTTCGACTTCGGGCTCAAGAAGCAGACGCAATTTTGGGATTTTTCCCTCAGCTACTCCTTCAACGTGACGCAGCTCTACAACCCCGGCGGACGGACTCCGAAGGGACTGAGCTCGGCCTCCACGAGTTGGGATTCGCCTCTGGGATCCTGGTACTTCCCCTCGTACGAAGTGTACGACACCATCTACGTCGACCTTACGATAAAGCCCAACGACGAGTTCTCCATCCTGACCCAGGGGGATATTTCGTCCGGCTCTCCCACCTCCATGGGCGGCTGGTCGGGTTGGCAGTACCCCATCGACATAAAGCTCGATTGGCACGGCTTCTACCCCGGGTCCAAGCTTCGCTGGGAGTACTACTCCGGATGCGAGGACGTCCTCGCCCTTCTATATTATATCCGCCCGACCGCGGCAGCCTCCTTCAACATCGGCTTCCCCACGCCCTCGGTGGGTTACAAACTCAGTTTCTAGGATGAAAAGCCATGAAACGACGGGAAAGCTCCTCCTTGGCCTCGGCCTCGTTCTTCTCTCGGTAGCTTGCGCGACCCTTACATCCCGGGGCGGACGGCGTTCATGAGCCCGCCGGATTCGCCGGATCGCGGCTTGACCGTCGAGCTCGGCCCCGAAAGGGACGGCGTTTCGGCGCTTCGACTGACGGTCCCGGACCTGCGAACCGCCGTCGTCTCCGGCGAGGCGAAAAGCGTCATCGACGGTTGGCGGATAAGCTTCAGGCGGCTGGATTGGTTCAGCAACTGGGCGAACGGCTGGACCCAGGCTTCCTTCCTCCTCGACGGGACTGCCTATCTCAGGGCGGCGCCCGGCGGTTGGTCGCTCGAGATGGAAAGCCCCCCGCAACTGGATACGGTCGAGTCCGCCTCGATCCGCTACTTCGACACCTACGTCAGGGACGACAGGGGCCTGACGGAATTCTCGCATCGATGGGACCGAATCCAGGCCGTCGTGAGCGACCTTCTGACGAGGATGCCTGCCTCCGCCCTCGCCGGGGATCCGCGCGTCCTGAGGCGCTACCTCTTCCCCGAAATCTACGGCTACGATTCTCCGCCGGCTCCCGGCCACGCGAAGGTCTCGGTCCAGGGCTTCGAATGGAACAGGGATTATACGAAGGAGCATTTCGCCGAGCCCCTGCGGGTCCTGCGCGACAGCGGGACACTGCTCAGGGATTACAAGGAGTCTCCGGGTCTCTGGTACCTGGCCTTGGAGTGGAAGGAACCTCTGGGCGGCCAAGGATCGTCCCATGCTGTTGCGAGGCTCGGACTAATCCGGATAGCTCGCCGTCGAGGTAATGGCGATGCCGCCGCGAGACTTCTGGCCTACGGTGACGGTAACGCGCCGCGGCTTGCAAGCCTCGTAGACGTCCATCGCTATCCTGGACGAAAGCTCCTCGCAGAAAGCTCCTTCCTCGCGGAGAGACCAGAAGTATAGCTTGAGGCTCTTGCTTTCGATGCAGAGGGCTTCGGGCTCGAACTCGATGCGCACAGTCTCCCAGTCCGGCTGGCCGGTGACCGGGCAGAGGCTCGTCACCTCGTCGCTCTCGAGCACGACGCGCTTCACATGCGGCGGCGCGGGGAAGACCTCGAGCCGCTTCCCGGGCTTCGAGACTTTGTTCCCGAGAGCCTCGAATGCTCTTTCGGCCATCATTCGCCTCCTATGCCGAAGGGATTGTAGGCGACTCCGGTATCGAAGGCATCCAGGCCTTCGCGCCTTTTCACCCGACTGACGACGAGGTAGGTAAGGGGAGTGAGGATGACTTCGTAGGCTACCTTGAACGCGTATTGCGCGATCATCATCTGGAAAAGCACGGGAGCGGGCACGATGCCGACGAAGCCGAGGCCGATGAAGATGGCCGTGTCGAGGCCCTGGCCCACGACCGTCGAGGAGATGGTCCTGGTCCAGAGGAGGCGTCCCTTCGTGAGCTTCTTGAGGGCCGACAGCGTAATCGAGTTGGCGAACTCCCCCGCCCAGTAGGCTGCGAGGGAGGCGGCCACGATCCTCGGGGCGAAGCCCAGCACCTTCGCGTAGGCCTCCTGGTCCTTGAAGAAGGCGGGGAAGGGGAGGGCGATCGCGGCCAGGAAGATGACCGACATCAGCGCATTGGCGGCGAAACCCGTCCAGATGACGATCCTCGTCTTTCGAAACCCATAGACCTCGGTGAAGACGTCTCCGAGAATGTACGTGATCGGGAAGAGTATGACGGCCGAAGGCAGGACGAGGCCGAAGACGAGGATCAGCTTGCCCGCGATGATGTTGGAGACGAGAAGGCAGGTAACGAAGAGGGCGAAGAGGACGAGGAAGGTCGAGGAGAAAGACGAATCATCCCGTTTCATGGGGGCCTCCTGTTTTGTTCAGGCGGGTGGACTACGACCGCCGAAGTCCGATCACTCTAGAGGAAAAGCCCTGGCGGGGTCAATCATTGACAAAAGGACGAGCCGGGCTTATTTTGGTGAAGACGAACTGGGGAGCTCGGTAGGGACCGGGCTGAGAGTGCGGCTGACAGCCGCAGACCCATTGAACCTGATCTGGGTAATGCCAGCGCAGGGACGGCGCGAATCGCGATCGACACCGCCCCTGATTCCAGGGGCGGTTTTTTTTTGACTCCCGCCTCGCTGGGACGACCCGGCGCAAAGAAAAGGGAGTGTCGCGATGAACATCAAATTCCATGCCCCGCCCGAATGGGGGATCGAGCCCGTGCCGCGCGAAAAGCGGAGCCTCGTCTTCAAGGATTACGCCGTGCTCTGGGGCGACTTGGGGATCGGCCTCCTCGTAATGCTGGCCGGTACCTTCCTCGTTCCCGGCCTGGGCCTCGGCGTCGCGCTCGAGGCCATACTCGTCGGTACGGCCCTGGGCTGCATCCTCCTCGCCCTCGTAGGGACGATCGGCAGCGACTCGGGAAGGCCGACGATGGCCCTCCTGCGGCCCCTCCTCGGGGTCCGCGGCTCCTACCTGCCCAGCGTCCTCAACGTCCTCCAGCTCCTGGGGTGGACGGTCTTCGAGTTCATCATCATGGGCGTCGCGACCAACACGATCTGCCGGCGCCTCTTCGGCTTCTCGAACTATCCCCTCTGGACCGCCGTCTCGGCCGCCATCATCATCCTCATGGGCATCGCGGGGCCCGTCGGCTTCGTCAAGCACTGGCTCGAGAAATTCGCGGTGTGGGTCGCCTTGGCCACGGGAATTTGGCTGAGCTGGCATCTGCTTCGGACCTATGATCTCCGATCGTTGCTCGCGAAGCCGGGGGACGGCTCGCTGCCCTTCTGGCAGGGGGTCGACCTGGTGATCGCCCTGCCCATCTCCTGGCTCCCCCTGGTAGCCGACTATAACCGCTTCGCGAGGAAACGCTCGGGGGCCTTCTGGGGCACGGCCATCGGATTCTTCATCACCGGTACCTGGTTCCTCGCGATGGGAGCCTTCCTGATGCTCGGCTCGAGCGTGAACCAGGAGCCCAAGGACTTCGCGGCGGCTATCGCCCTGATAGCCGGATGGGGAGCCCTACTGATCCTTCTCGCCGACGAGACGCATAATGCCTGGGCCGATCTCTACTCGGCGGCGATCTCGACCCAGAATATCTTTCCGAAGTCGAGGCAACGCTGGCTCATCGTGGGCTTCGGCGCGGCCTGCCTGGCCGCGGCCCTCGTCCTCGACGTCACGAAGTACCAGGGCTTCCTCTATCTCCTGGGTTCCTTCTTCATCCCCCTTTTCGGAGTTCTGGCCGCCGACTATTTCGTCCTGCGTAAAAGGAAGAGGGTAGGGCGGAACGCCCTGGCCATGGTCGCCTGGGTCCTGGGCGTCGTCATCTACCACGTCACCGATCCCTCGATCGTCGCCTCGGCCTTCCCCGCCTGGGCCACCATGGTCCCGCGTTTCCTGACTCTCCTGGGAGGCTCGCTTCCGAGCTTCATCCTGCCCTTTTTGGTCTATACCCTGATAGGAGGAGTATTGGCATGAGCATCGATTACGACCATTTCGGCGATGTCGCCGGCGAGCTTCTCGCGCGGCTGCGATCGCGGCGTCCTCTCGTCCATCATATTACCAACTTCGTCGTCATGAACGACACCGCCAATGCGACCCTCGCCCTCGGGGCTCTTCCCGTGATGGCCCACGCCAAGGAAGAGGTGGCCGAGATGGTCCAGGCGGCGGGGGCCCTCGTGCTCAATCCGGGCACCCTCGAGCCCGATTGGGTCGAGGCCATGCTCATAGCGGGCCGCCGCGCGGGCGAACTCGGCATACCCGTCATCTACGATCCCGTGGGCGTCGGCGCCACGAAATACCGCAGCGCGACCGGTGAGCTCTTCCTGCGCGAATTACGCCTGGCGGTAGTACGAGGCAACTCGGGCGAGATAGGCGCCCTTTCCGGGGCGGGCGGCCTCGTGAAAGGCGTCGATTCGGTGAAGGGCGTCGCCGATCCCGCGGCCGTCGCGCGGACCTTCGCGAAGCGTATCGGGGCCACCGTCGCCATAACGGGCAAGCGCGACGTCCTCTCCGACGGATCGGCCGTCGCGGGCGTGGACAACGGTCACGAGATGATGACCCTCGTTACCGGCACCGGCTGCATGGCGACTACGGCCGTGGCCGCTTTCTGCGCCGTGGAGAGCGATTGGCTGGAGGCGGCGACGGCTGCCCTCGTCTGCTACGGGATCGCGGGCCAGGAGGCCGCGCGCGTCGCGCGGGGGCCATGCTCTTTTCGGACCGCCCTCATCGACGCCATCTATGAGCTTACGCCGGCCAAAGTCGCCGCCGAGGCCAGGTCGCTCAGGCTCCAGGGATGAAGGCGGACTACTCCCTCTATCTGGTCATGGACGCCTCGCTCTCGCGCGGGCGGAGCTCCATCGAGATCGCGGAGGCCGCGATACGCGGCGGCGTTACGATGCTGCAGTATCGCGCCAAGGGAGCGACGACGAAGGCGATGGTGGAGGAGGCGCGGCGGCTGCGTGATCTCTGCCGCTCGCGGGGGATTCCCTTCATCGTCAACGACAGGGCCGACGTGGCGATCGCCGTCGACGCCGACGGCCTCCACGTCGGCCAGGACGATCTGCCGGCGGCCTTTGCGCGGCGGATGATCGGACGCAGGAAGCTCCTCGGAGTCTCGGCGGGAAGCCTCGAAGAGGCCCTCCGCGCGGTAGCCGAGGGCGCCGACTATATCGGAGCGAGCCCCGTCTTCGCCACGCCGACCAAGCCGGACGCCTCAGCGCCCCTGGGCCTGGACGGCCTGCGCGCCCTCGCGGCCGCCGTACGCGTACCGATCGTGGCCATCGGCGGGATCCATGTCGGCAACGCGGCCGCAGTCTTCGAGGCCGGGGCGCGGGGAATAGCCGTGGTCTCGGCGATCGTCGCGGCCGCCGACGTCGAGGCCGCGGCGCGGTCCCTGCGCGGGATAGCCGAGGCGACGGGAAAATGACCATCGACGAGCTGGGCGAGTTCGGTCTCATCGAAAGGATTGCCGGAATCCTGCCGAAGGCGGGGAAAGACGTTCTCGTGGGCATCGGCGACGACGTCGCCGTCCTCGAGGGCGAGGGCGGCAAGGTCTGGCTCGCGACCTGCGATGTCCAGGTCGAGGGCGTGCACTTCCTCAAGGAGGCGATCAGTCCCCGCGATCTCGGCAGGAAGGCTCTGGCGATCAACTTGAGCGACATCGCCTCGGCGGGGGGAGACCGCGCTTCGCCCTCGTCTCCCTCGGCCTGCCCAGGGGCCTGGAGGCCGACTTCGTGGACGGCCTCTACGCCGGCCTTCGAGAGGAAGCCCTGGAATTCGGCGTCGACGTCGTGGGAGGGAACATCAGCGGTACACGGCGCGGGCTGTTTATAGATATATTCCTGCTTGGCGAAGCCGAACGGGACGAAGTCAAGCTCCGTTCGGGCGCGCGGGTCGGGGAAGCCATACTCGTGACGGGAAGCCTGGGGGACGCGGCCGCGGGCGTCGCCCTCCTCCTGGATAAGGGGCTGTCGACATCGGCCGGCTACGCGACCATCGCGCTGGCGAGGCGGGATCGACCGAGCCCCCGCGTCGCGGAGGGCCGGATTCTAGGAGCGTCGCGAGTCGTCGGGGCGATGACCGATATAAGCGACGGCCTCGGGGGCGATCTCGGCCATATCCGAGAGAAGAGCGGGGTAGGGGCGAGGCTGTATGCGGAGGCCTTGCCAGTCGCTCCCGAGAATCGAGTTCTCGCGCTGGCGGCCCGAGGCGACGAATGGCACTTCGCCCTCCAGGGCGGAGAGGACTACGAGCTGCTGTTCACGGCTCCCAAGGAGGCCGCGGCCGGATTGGTCGATCTGATACGGCGCGAGACGGGTACGGCCGTCTCGGTGATCGGCGAGATAGTCGAGGCGAGTCGGGGTGACGAGTTCGAGCTGCCCGACGGCCGGGTCGTCCCCCTCGAGGCGAGGGGCTGGGACCACATGAAGGCCGGAAAGCCGGAGGAGGCGGAATGAAGAGGGCCATGACCATAGCCGGCTCCGATTCGGGCGGCGGGGCCGGGATCCAGGCCGACCTCAAGACCTTCGCCGCCCATGGCGTCTTCGGCACCTGCGCAGTAACGGCCCTGACGGCCCAGAACAGTCTCGGCGTCCAGGGCGTCTTCGACGTGCCCGCCGACTTCGTCGCCCTGCAGATCGATTCGATCGCGAGCGACATAGGCGCGGACGCGGTCAAGGTAGGCATGCTTTCCAACTCCGCGATCATCGCCGTCGTCGCGGCCAAGATCGCCGAGCGATCCCTGGGGCCGATCGTCCTCGATCCGGTGATGGTCGCCAAAGGCGGCGATCGGCTCCTGCGCGAGGACGCCGAGGAGGCGCTGATCAGGGCGCTCCTGCCCCTCGCGGCGGTAGTGACGCCCAACCTCCCCGAGGCCGAGGTCCTCTGCGGTTTCGCGATAGGCGGCATCGGGGACATGCGCGCAGCGGCCAGGGCCATCCGGGCCCTCGGCCCAGGGGCGGTAGTCGTCAAGGGCGGGCATCTCGAGGACCGGAAAGATAGCGTCGACATCCTCTTCGACGGCGAGGATTTCGTCGAATACTCGGGCCCTCGCTTCGACTCGAGGAATACCCACGGGACCGGCTGCACCTTCTCGTCGGCAATCGCCGCGTCCCTCGCCCTCGGCCTTCCCCTTCGCGAGGCGGTGAGGTCGGCCAAGGACTACGTCGGCCGAGTCATAGCGGCCTCGGTCGATCTCGGCATCGGCCATGGCTTCGGGCCCATGGACCACATGGCGCGGTAGGCGGGATGCGGATACGCCTACCCTCGCTCTCGACCCGAGGTTCCGAAGCGATCACCGCGTATCTGTTCCTCCTCCCGGCCGCCCTCGTCCTCGGCCTCTTCGGCCTTTTTCCGCTCGTCTTCAATGCCTACATCAGCCTCTTCGACTGGCGGATCAAGCATGCTTCCTTCGTCGGCCTCGCGAACTACGGGGAGATTTTCGGCGGAGCCACGCCTTTTTTCCTTCTCCTCGCCTCCATCGCCTTGATAAGCGCCGGTTTCGCCCTGATCCGGCGACGGCGAAGAGCCCTTTCCCGCGTCGTCGGCGCGTTGCTTCTCGTCGGCGGAGCGGCCGCCCTCGCCCTCGACCTGCCCCGAATCGACCTGACGGGCGATTCCGACATGCTGCGTTCCTTCCGAGTGACGGTCTGGTACTCGCTGGGGACGGTCCCGGTGCAACTCCTCCTCGGATTCCTCATCGCCGCGGCCCTCGACGGAAAGTTCAAGGGCAAGCAGGCCTTTCGCGTCATCTACCTCGTGCCCTACATCGTGCCTACCGTCGCGACGGCGGCGGTCTTCGAGCGGCTTTTCTCGCTCAGGCCCGAGTCCTGGGCCAACCAGGTGCTCGCCCTCTTCGGCGCCCGTCCCTTGCAGTGGCTGCGCGAGTACAAGGGCGTCTTCGAAATGCTCTTCGGCCCCGGCCTGGCGTCGGGCAGCGGCAGTCTGGCGCGGTATTGGATTACTTGGGCCGGAGGTCCCAGCCTCGCCCTGCTCAGCATCATGATCTATAACTACTGGGTCTATGTCGGCTACTACGCCTTGATCTACGCCAACGCCCTGGCCGCGGTGCCGCGCCAGCTCTACGAGGCCGCCTCTCTCGATGGAGCCAAGCCCTGGACGATGCTGCGGCGCATCACCCTGCCCCTGGTCTCCCCAGGTGTTCTAACAACGGCATTATTCATTTTGGATAAATAATTGTTATAGTTGTGTATTCAGCTTTTCGCGGGACTTTTTCTTGGATAACATTCACCGTCAGAAATTCCGGTCTGTCATCGTAAAAATATCCAGCCCTGACAAAATAATCGCATATCGCCTTCGTGCCACCCCTGAGATTATCGGCATCAAACAATCGGGAATTGAATGCTGTTATCGTGATTCTTCCGGCAACCGGCGGTGCTTTTTCGCGGTCTTTACGCGGGAAAACTAACGCCAACTGCTGTACCCATTTCTTCTTGTAGTTGCGTAATAATACCCCGCCGACCTTCCGCGTTTATTTGTCCACTTGTTTGCGCTCTCCACCTTCTTGTAAAGCGTTCCCATTGCCTCCATCATTGGAGCTTGCGGGTTTATCAAGTAGCAATTGG
>CAVZVX010000092.1:0-12223 GCA_963778775.1 uncultured Spirochaetota bacterium
AAAAAAAAAAAAAAAAAAAAAAAAAAAAAAAAAAAAAAAAAAAAAAAAAAAAAAAAAAAAAAAAAAAAAAAAAAAAAAAAAAAAAAAAAAAAAAAAAAAAAAAAAAAAAAAAAAAAAAAAAAAAAAAAAAAAAAAAAAAAAAAAAAAAAAAAAAAAAAAAAAAAAAAAAAAAAAAAAACTCCAGCACACACCGTCCTCCGCCTGCACGATTAGCGATGTGGTCCGCGAGGGATTCGCGTGCCCATCGTTGCGGAGAAGCCGGTAGAAGCTCGCCGCGGGGGCGGAAGCGATCCCGAGTCGGGGGGCGAAGGCTTCCGCCTTCGGCCCCTAGGAGGCTTCGTGGCCGATGATTCTCGTGGTTACCAGCGTCTACAGGAGATCACGTTCACAAGAACGACCCCTCGGCTTGTGCGGCTCTCGGACGAGAATTCCTGTCCTTATGTATCCTTGGGTACGAGGCCGAATCGGCCCTCGGCCGCCGCGGAAGGAGAGAAATTCCTGAAACTCCTGGATCACCTGCCTGCCATCCGTCCGGCAGCAAACTGAGAGCGTGTTCGATTTGATCGAATCGGTGAGTATTGATGGCCGCGGCATAGGTTGGGTCGACGCCGGTCTCCTCGCTTTCCCGCCTCGTCCGGCCATGTAAAGGATGGACTCGGAAAAGCAGAATCGCGCAAGCTGTGGGCGGGCTCGGAATAGCAGCCGACTAGCCTGCATCTCGCCAATTGTTATTACAATACGCTACTATTCCCATCATTTTTCTCATTGGAGCATTTCCAGAAGTCGGTCTATGCCATATGGTGGGTTCGGGAATTCGCAATACCGCCGATTTTACGAGGCGTCTCTTATTCTTACGCTGCGGTATCTGGTCGAGTGGAATGCGGGTGTTCTTGCCTGGCACAGGCCAGTCCGGGACGACAGCCGAGGGCTTGGCCCTTGCTCGTGAGGGGAGCGACGATTAGGCGCGGAACCTTCGTTATTTTGTTCCGTGCGCATAGGACGAGCGCCGGCCGTGTTTCATCGATTTCCGTACGGAGGGTTAGGTTGACCCACCAGACCTTCGCCTCGCCCTACAGGGTATATCTTACAGCTCCTTGTGGTGCGGAATCGCGCCCCACGCGTTCGGCCTCTTCATTCTCCGTGACGAAAGCGTCGAACCAATCGGCGCGTGGCATTTATCGCCGCCTCGCTCTCGCTCGCCCCCTGGATGCGCAAGTTGACCTCGTCTTCGAGAATCCGCAGGCGGCTATCAATACGGCAGCATGATGCCCTTTGAATTGCATCTTCCTCAACTGGGTATGCATCCGAGAGCCTCCGTCGCAATGTTACAACAACAAACCGAAAATGATCAGTGAAGATGTGATGGCGACATTCCGAGCGGAAGGAGCCATCGTCTCTCAGTGAAACAGTCTAGTATTCTGGTCACTGAGGCCCGCCATGATATCGGAACCTATGAGGCGAAGACTATAAACGATGAAGCGGGAAGCCTATCGCCAGGATCGTTCGACAAGGAGGGGAGAGTCGAGGCGCGCAGTTATCTCTTGTATGCCTGGATTTTGCACGGCGACCGCCGGGGGAGCACGGTCCAGATCTTCCGGACATTCGGGCTGCAAAGGAAAAGGCCTCAGGGGCTCCAAGTTTTCACACGTCCTTCACCGTGGCCCGTGATGCGGAGCGGCGCCCCGCAATCCGCTCCAGTCGGGAGCCGGACCCGAGCCCGCCCTTACGCCTGGAGCTATCAGGCCGTCTCGCCGAGGAGCGCGGCGAGGGGACCCAGATCTATGTCCTCCTGCTCGAGCTGCTCGTCTTGATCTGCGGCGTGTAATTGCCCACATCTTTTGCGTCAGGGGTCGAGTCGATGACGGTGTCGCCCAGTTCTTGTTTCTGTCCCGTAGGCGGGCCGTGTCCGGTGGTGACGTAGGTCGCCGCTGGCCTCATCGATGTTACCACCTGGTATGATCCCAGATCCGGAATCGCTTTGCGGATACGAGGCCGGGTCGAGAAGCTCGTGGCTCGTCGCTGTCCAGCGAGTTCGACGCGGAGGAGGGCGCCGGTGTGGTCCAGGAGACTGTCCGGTGGGGCGGCCATCGCCGATATAGCGTCCGTCCGGCGATCATGCGGCCATCGAGAAGGTGTCGTGGGTGGTTCCCTCGATCGTTGAGCCGCGGAGAGGGCGAGGAGTTGCTGATGTCGCAGTTGCAGAGAACGGACGAGTTGTCCGCGGCGACGCCCAGGACGAGCGGTCTTCGGAGCGCTCCAGCCTGGCGACGTCCCAACCAAGCGTGCGCAAATCCCGGGCTCTGCTCCCGCTTTTGCGCAGTCGCAGGAGCAAAGCCGGGATTGGCCGCGCTTCCGTTGGGACGTCGCCGGCTCGAGCGCTCCGACCGTCAATATGGGCGTCGCCGCGGACAACGTCGGTTCTCTCGTGCGGCAGCAGGTCGAGCTGGACGGCATGGCAGACTCCTCGCCCATCTATCTCCGCGGCTCAACGATCGAGGGAACCACCCACGACGCCTTCTTCGATGGCCGCGTGATCGCCGCGACGGACGCTATATCGGCGATAGGCCGCCCTACCAGGGACACGTGGCGGTCCTGGACGCAGGTACCGGCGCCCTCCTCCACATATGGAACTCGCTGGACAGCGACAGCCACGAGCTTCTCGACCCGGCCTCGTATCCGCAAAGCGATTCCGGGATCTGGGGTCGTGCCGGGGTGGTCGTCGATCAGGCCAGCGGCGACCTCTACGTCACCACCGGAAACGGCCTCTGGGACGGAAAGACGAACTGGGGCGACGCCGTCATCGAGCTCGACCCTGACGCGACGAGGATCCTGGGCAACTACACGCCGGTCGAGACTGAGCAGCTCGACGAGGAGGACCATGATCTCGGGTCCGCCTCGCCCGCGCTCCTCGGCGGCGGCCTCATAGCGCAGGGCGGTAAGGACGGCTGGGTCCGGCTCCTCGACTGGAGCGGATTGCGGGGCACCGCTCCGCATCGCGGGCCACGGTGAAGGAGCAGTCGAAGACGTACACGCCTAGGGCCTGCCTTCCTTTGCAGCCCGAATGTCGAAAGTCGACCCGTCGTCCCGGCGGTAGTCAACCAAGGTCGCAACGATGACTGCGCGCCTCGACTCTCCCTCCTTGTAGGGAACGATCCTGGCGATGGGCCTTCCCCGCTTCGTGATTGTATAGTCTTCGCCTCATAGGTTCCGATATCCATGGCGGGCCTCCCGTAGACCAGAATACTAGACTGGTTCGCTGAAGACGATGGCTCCCTCCCCTTCCGGAATGTCGCCATCACACCTTCACCTTGATCATTTTCGGTTGTTGTTGTAACATTGTTGCAACGGAGGCTTCTCGGATGCATACCCAGTTGAGGAAGATCGGCAACTCGAGGGGCGTCATCCTGCCGGGGGTCTTGATAGCCGCCTGCGGTCTCGAAGACGAGGTCGACTTGCGCATCCAGGGGCGGACGATCGTCATCGAGGCGGCGGGAAGTCCACGCGCGCATTGGTTCGACGCTTTCGTCGCGGAGAATGAAGAGGCCGACGCGTGGGGCGCGATTCCGCCGGACGAGGGGACGGAAGAATGGGTCTGGTAGGGCGAGGCGAAGTCTGGTGGGTCAACCTGGACCCGACGATCGGTACGGAAATCAATAAAACCAGGCCGGCGCTCGTCGTATCGCCGGACGACATGAACGAAAGATTGCCGCGCGTAATCGTCGCTCCCCTCACGAGCAAGGGCCAAGCCCTCGGCTGTCGTCCCGAGCTGGTATTCCAAGGCAAGAACGCCCGCATTCCACTCGACCAGATCCGCAGCGTAGATAAGAGACGCCTCGTAGGTAAAATCGGCAGTATCGATCCCGCCATATGGCATGACGCACTTCTGGAAATGCTCGAATGAGAAAAATGATGGGAATAGTAGCGTATTGTAATAACAATTGGCGAGATGCAGGCTAGTCGGCTGCTATTCCGAGCCCGGCCGCCACTTGCGCGAGACGCTTATCTCGAGTCCATAGTTTACATGGCCGGACGAGGCAGGAAGCGAGGAGACCAGCATCGACCCAACCTATGCCGCGGCCATGGATACCCGCCGATTCGATCAAATCGAACACGCTCTCGTCTGCTGCCGGACGGATGGCAGGCAGGTAATCCAGGAGTTTCAGGAATTTTCTCCTTCCGGCGAGCGGGCCGAGGGCCAATTCGCCTCGTACCCAAGGATGCATAAGGACGGAATTCTCGTCCAAGAGCCGCACAAGCCGAGGGTCGTTCTTGTGAACGTGATCTATCTAGACGCTCATATCTACGAGAATCATCGGCCACGAAGCCTCTTAGGGGCCGAAGGCGGAAGCCTTCGCCGCGGCACGACCTTCGCCTCGGGATCGCTACCGCCCGACGCGGCAAGCTCTACCCGCGCTTCCCGCGCGATAAGGGCACGCAATCCCTCGCGGACCACATCGCTGATCCTATCGAGGCCGGATGCCTCGCGCGCATCCGCCACGAGATCATCCGATAATATCAATGTAGCTCTCAAGCATATAAATATGACCAAATGATATGCGTATGTCAATTGATCCCGCGGAGGATCATGCCGACCCCACCCTTCTCGCAGGCCCCGATCAGCCTCCCATCGAGGATCGCGAGCGTCGAATGCTTTCTGATCGCCAGTTCGAGGTAGACCCAATCGTACGCGCTCACGTCGTAGAGCCGGGACAGCTCGAAGAGCTGTTCGGCGTATTTCTCTCCGAAGCTGACGTTGGTATCGAATCCATAGCCCTTGAGTAGCCTGAGTATCTCGCTGACGTCCGAGTGCTTGAGGCGTCGGCGCTTCACGGCGACCGATAGTACGCTGCTCCTCTCGTATCACCAGAGCTGGGGACCGAAGATTTCCTCGTCTTCTGCGAGGCGCTCGAAGAGCCTGGTTACCGCCTCGGATGCTTCGTCGGGCAGGAAGAGGATCGCGGTGAAGGAGCAGTCGAAGACGAACACGCCTAGCGCCTGCCTTCCTTTGCGGCCCGGATGTCGAAAGTCGCCCCGCCCCGGCGGTAGTCGAACATGGCCGCTACGTTATCGCTCCCCTCGAGCCTGCGGCGCGGATCTCGAGGGCGAACTCCCAAGATTTATCCAGTCTACGACAGGTCCATCTTCAATAGTAATTTCCCTCTCCGATGGGCATTTTGTTGAGTTCTTTTTCTCGAGCGTCAAATTCATCCGGAGTCATTTCACGGGTTTCCTTGAGGAGCTTATTCAATGATTCGAGAACGTCATTTTTCCGCGCTTGTATTTCGGCCTTTTCGTCGGTCATATTTTCAATCCGTTCAATGCGTGTCCGAAGAAACGCGATGCTCTCCTCTCTGGTCATAGGTAGTCGCTCCATGCGCTCATGCGAGTTTCGCCGCCGTCGCAAGCGCAATAAAGGGTCACCCCAATGTTAGGATTTTTTCGTAAAATAAGCAAATGCCTTTACCTACTATTTTTTATCTTGCATACTGTCAGGAAAGACCGGCATCTTCGTAATCTTACGGGAATTGGCCATTTTTACTACCCTAGCTACTCGTTGCATTAGAAATAATTAATATTCAAAATCAAGTAGATGCGTCATCCTCGATGAATGGTTTTCGTCGGTACGTTACCATGCCGCTTCAAGAGAGCCGAGCGGCATTGCGGGGCGGGCAGAGAGCAGAGACACGCCTTCGATCGCCAAGGGCTTTCCCTTCTCGAGCCTCAGGGTGAGCGGCGGAGCGTCGTCCGTCTCCAGCCAGGAAATCAGGGGCTACGCCGCTGCGCTCCGGCCGGCTTCGCCCGCAACGAGATTCCATGGCGGCGGCATCGACCAGCCCGTCGGGCGAAGGGAAGAGGCGAACCAAAACGAAGAGAGTCGCCGATCGATAACGATGTCCCGCTGCTGGCCGTCGACGGCGCATGGCAGATCGCCGACGGCGAGCCATTCATATTCCCGCCGGATGTTCGGAAATATCGGAAATAAAAGCCATTATCCCATCGACGTTTCCGTTTATATCATGCAAAGGCACTCTGTTAATGCATAATTTAGCCGATCTTCCGGAAGAATCGATTACCGACTCGATGACATTATATTTTGACGTATTGCTTTTCATGATTGCGTTTTCTTCGACAAGGAAACGTTCGGTTGCATCTTTCTTCCAGGGTAACTCCCAATCCGTTTTCCCGATAATGGACTTCGGATCGGAAAGCCCCGCCATTCCGGCATAATTTTTATTGCAACCGAGATATACTGATTTGCTGTCTTTCCAGAATATGCCTTGCGGCAATGAATCCACTATTTCCTGAAACATTTCATTGGCAATGAACGTCCTCGTATCCTTATTCGGAAAGGCTTCTTGCATATTATATTTTTCCGTTATGTCTCTGAAAACAAGAACGGCTCCGGTAATCTTGCCGCCGTTATTGATGATCGGGGCGGTAGAATCGCCGATCCGATATTCGACATGATCCCTTGAAATCAGAATCGTTTCACCAGACAACCCCGATGCGATTCCGCTTTCCATGACCTTCCTTATCGGATTTTCCGCTTTAATCCTCGTGTCAGCGTCTATAATAAAGAACACTTCTTCGATCGGTCTTTGGTCGCTATCGCCGAGCTTCCATCCGGTAAGCTTTTCAGCAACGGGATTCATCCTGGTAACATTGCCGCTTAGGTCGGTAGCGATAACGGCGTCGCCTATCGAATCAAGCGTAGTCTTGAGGTGTTCTTTTTCATTTTCCAGTTTTTTGTTCGCTTCAAACAGCTTGAATGCCATTTTTATGGATGCGTCCAACACCGTCGTTCTCGATTCTTTCAGAATGTATCCATAGGAGGTAATTTTTTCGGTCTTTTTGACTATATTGGGTTCCGTGTGACTCGAAAGGAAAACTATGGGAATTTCCCTATGCTCCAATATGATTTCGGCCGTTTGAACTCCGTCGATCCCCTTGCCCAGGTCGATGTCCATAAGGATCAAGTCGATTTCATCATTATCTTTATAGGCGTGGATTGCATCTGCGCCGGAAAAAACCGTGAGTACTCGATACTCGAGATTCTCAAGGTCTTCTTGTTCCGCCAGCGCGATGATGGCTTCATCTTCGACAAGGAGAATCGTCTTTTTTTTCTCTACGATCATGGACTGCTCCTCCTTGCGCCCGCTTGCCGCCATATCGACTTATTATACACGATTTCCCGGATAGACGGCCAATATAGCCAACATGCCTTGAATTCATCACTGAAGGATATCTCCTGAGAAATTTACTCAGAATAAAGGCCGAATTATCTATACTCATTAAATATTATCCTGGAGCATTGACAGGTAAAGATTGTCGCCTAAGCTTTGCTTAAAGCCGTATAGGCGATGATATCCATTCAACAATACCTGCTGAATTTGTTCAGGCGCTGCGTCGGAGGAGGGGGAAATGAAAATCGGGTTGAAGCTCATTATCGGCTTTCTCGTCGTTGCGCTTATCGCCGTCGTCGTCGGTGGAGTCGGCATATTCGGGTTAGGGCGGATCGCTCGCGCGGACAATGATCTGTATGCGAACGAAACGGTTCCCATCACCCGCCTCTCGACCATGACCGAGTCGATGTTGCGCGCCTTCCTGGCGATCAAGGACATGGCGGCGTTCCAAGGCGCCGCCGGGGACGCCGCTCGGGAATCGATCGGCGCTCTCAGAAAAACCTTCGACGACAACGCCGCCGTATACAAACAAACCATCGGCGACAATCAAGAGGACCAGAAGAATTTCAACAACCTCATGGCCGAATGGAAGACATTTACCGACTTGATCGATCGATTGGTAATTCTCGATAAAGCCGGCAAAGACGTCGAGGAGCAGGCGATACTGCAAGCGGAAGGGCAAAAGGACGGTACTGCGGTACAGGCTACGCTCGAAACGATGATAGGCGAAAACCTCGCCAGCGCAAAGGCGGCCGTGGAGGCGAACAAGGCTCTCGCCGACCAAACCACCATCCTCATGTCCATCGTCCTCGGCCTCGCCGCCGTCGTATCGATCCTCCTCGGCATATTCCTCGCGCGCTCCATAACTCGGCCATTGGCGGGGGGCGTCGCCTTCGCGGACGCCATCGCCAAAGGCGACCTCCGCAACGATCTCGACGCGGCCTTCCTTCGCCGAAGGGACGAGGTCGGAACTCTAGCCACGGCCCTCAACACGATGGCGGCGAAGACGAGAGAGGCAGTGCAGTCGATCAAGACCATCGCCGGAGAAGTGTCGGGCGGATCGAGCGCCCTCAGCGCTTCGGTGGATCAGATGTCCAAGGGCGTCCAGGATCTCTCGGGCTCGGCCCAGACGCTTTCGCAGGGCGCGACCGAGCAGGCGGCGTCGGGCGAGGAAGTCTCTTCGTCCATGGAGGAAATGGGCGCGAATATCCGTAATAACGCCGAGGCCTCGGGCCAGACCGAGGCTATCGCCGACAAGGCCGCGAAGGACGCGAAGCAGGGAGGAGAGGCGGTCGCGGGGACCGTCGAGGCAATGCGGCTCATCTGCTCCAAGATCGGAGTCATAGAGGAGATCGCGCGCCAGACGAACCTTCTGGCGCTCAACGCGGCCATCGAAGCCGCGAGGGCCGGCGAGGCGGGGAAGGGCTTCGCCGTCGTCGCGAGCGAAGTCCGTAAGCTCGCGGAACGCAGTCAAACCGCGTCCTCCGAGATAAACAAGACGGCCCAGAGCAGCGTTTCCGCCGCGGAGAAGGCGGGGAACCTGATCGGCGGGGTTCTCGAGACGATAGTGAAAACCTCCGATCTCGTACGCGAGATCAGCGCCGCGTCGCGCGAGCAGAATACCGGCGCCGAGCAGATCAACAAGGCGATCATCCAGCTCGACACGGTGATCCAGAACAACGCATCGACCTCGGAGGAGCTTTCGTCGCTTTCGGAGGAGCTCGCCGGACAAGCCGAGGAGATCTCGGCCACGGCCGAGCAGCTCAACGGCCGCGCCGTCGCCTTGAACGACGCGGTCGCGTTCTTCCGCGTCGCGGACGTCGAGGAGACGAGCGTGGCTTCGCCTCGTCCTTCGGCCAAAGCGGCTACTCCCGCGATGAGTTATTCCAATATCGCTACTCGGCGTAAACCGGTACCTTCGAAGCCCAGGCTCCCTCAGGGTAGCGCGCGTGAACGATCGCTCGCGACTCTCCCTGCGACGCAAGATGCCGGCGATTCCGAATTCGAGCAATTCTGATTCGAGAGGTGATCAAGATGCAGTACCTGACTTTTCGATTGAACGGCGTCGAGTACGCGGTGGACGCCAAGATCGTCGAGACCGTTTTGGAGAACGGCGCGATAACCGCCGTCCCGACTCCGATCGCGTATATGAAGGGGGTCATGGATCTCCGAGGGCAGGTGATCCCGGTCATAGATCTACGTCGTAAATTCGGTTTACCGGGGGCCGATGACGATCGGGGAGCGAATATCATCGTTCTGATGGTTGCGAATGGCGAAAATAAATCGTTGAAAGTAGGCGTGCTCGTCGATGAGGTTTCGGAGGTGATTACATTCGAAGAGGAAAACGTCGAGGCGTCGCAGGCCGAAGGCGTGGCACTATGGGAGCGCTACGTCCATGGAATCGTCCGTTTCGAGGATCGTATGATCGTTATCATCGAAGCCGACGGACTTTTCTCGATCCGTGAGGTCGAGGCGCTTCGCGCGGCTTGAACGAAGGGCGGATTAGAGCCGCCTCGAAGCGATGGAACGTCCCTTGCCTTGCGGCAGAAAAGCATCCGGCCTGGGATTGCCGGAAAGCGTGATATCCTTCATTGTCATGGATGCCGCGAGGTCTTAATGACGAGCGTCTTCCGCAATCGCAACTTCATGTTCCTGTTCTCGGGCAAGATCGTGTCGCTATTGGGAGACCAGGTCTACGCCTTCGCCCTTTCCTGGTACATCCTGAGCGTCACGAAGTCCGGCTTCAAAATGTCCGTCTTCCTGTTCACGAATGCCCTGGCGGTCGCCCTGGTCTCGCCCTTCGGCGGGGTCATCGCCGACCGCCTGAGCCGCAAGGCCATCCTCGTGCGGATGGACGTCGTCCGTTGCCTCGTCGTTCTCGTCGCCGCCTTCCTCTTGTACCGGCATGAGCTGCGAATTTGGATGCTGTACCTCAGTGCGATCGCCTTAGGCTCCTGCGGCGCGATCTTCAATCCGGCGGCGGGGGCCATCATCCCCAACGTCGTCGACGACGACCAATTGGCCGAGGCCTCGTCGATGAATCAGTTCAGCTGGTCCTTCTGCGCCTTCGTCGGGATGGCGGCGGGAGGCTTCCTCTATAACTCGATCGGCCTCTTCGCCATCTTCATGCTCAACGCCGCCTCCTTCCTGATCTCCGCGCTGCTGGAATCCCTGGTCGACCTGAGGCGGAGGCCGAGCTTGGCCGTGGCCGCATCGGACTCCGTCGGGCTCGAGCTCGCGCGGACCCTGCGCGAGCTCGCGGAAGGCTTTCGCTATGTCAGGGGCAATGCCCTGATATTCGGGCTGATTCTCATGTCCGCCCTGTATAGTCTGATCATCATGCCGGTCGGCTTTGTCTGCATTCCCTACTACTTCAACGTCGTGCTCAAGGCCAATCCCTACCAGCTCGCGCTGGCGACGGGCTCTGTCTTCATAGGCATGATGGTCGCCTCGCTCCTCGTCCCCATATTCCTGAAGAAGTACAAGCTGCGTTCCGCCCTGTTCTGGGGATTGCTGGTCCTCTGCGCCAGCCAGCTCGTCATGGTCCCCGCCCTCTGTCCGCCGCTGAAGGCCTTCTTCGATATTTGGCGCGTCACTTTCCTTCTGTCTTTCATCAGCTTCGCCATGGGTATCGCCATGACTTTCTTCAATATCCCCGTCACGATCATCTTCCAGAGAAGCTGCGCCGACGAATACCGCGGCAGGTTCTGGGGCCTCTATTCCTCGATCACGTCCTTCGTGATCCCCCTCGCCTACATCCTGGGCGGGTCCCTCGCCCAAAGAATATCTATAGTCCTCATCTTCGGCGCGACCGGAGTCCTCCTCTTCCTCGTCGACCTCTGGGTCGTCAACCTGAAGGAAGTGCGCGAGCTCGGCCGCTAGGCGGACCTTCTCGGCCTCGACCCGGAGAATGAATCGAGGCCTCGTAAATTCTTTTCACTTTCACTACGTCCAGGGGCGAAAGGTCCCGTGCTTCAGGAATAAAAGCGCCGGTATCGAGGCGAATCATTCCGTTGCCGTCCACGTTCGAGCTGTAGTGCATGATCGAGGCGTAGTCGTAGGGAAGGGCGTCGTCCCGCGGAGGCCAGTCGTCATAAGCCGCATAGTCTTGCAGGCGGCCGCCTGCTTTGTCCAGAAACTCCTGCGGAATCCGGATATAGAGATCCCTATCGCGCCTTTGGTGCTCATGCAAGAGCCCCAGGACGTGGCCCAACTCGTGGAGGAGGGAGGCGGTCAGTTGCTCGGCAGGGACGACCGCCGGGTTGAACTCCAATAGACGGCGTTTACCCGACCCTAGGGTAGTGCGACCGAAGGCCATGGAGGCGCTCCGGCGGATCAGCAGGCTGGCATCGAGACCGAACAGCCACAAGACCCGCTCAGCCCTGACTTCCCGCGCTTCGGCGAAGGTAACGCAGCCTGTTCGAGTGGACCATTCGTCCATAGCCTTGCGAACCGCCGCCTTTTCGGTTTCGTCGACGTTTCGGTCGAATCGATAGGTCACGCGGCCCCCGGGCCAAGCGGCGATAAAAGGAGCCGGATGCCGCGGCCTTTCAGAGGCCCTCGCGAGAGGGAGGAGGACGAGGGCTAAAGCGAGAGCCAGGCAATCCCCGCTCCGGCATTTCATCATGGGGCAGTCCCCCTCCAATGGCTGCCATTCTACCGGCGGAATGCCGTTCGTCAATGCATTTTTGGGCGGGAACCCTCCGATCTCACCGGCTACAAAAGACTACGACTTGACTCGAAGGGTATTCACCGCCGGCGACGACGTAAGGCGCTTGCCCGGTCGGGCGAAAATCCATATTTTCCGTTTATGAAAGCGCTCTCTCTCCTTATAGCCTTCCTGGTCGCCGGCTCCGCCGCCTTCGCGCAGACCCCGGAGCAGAGACGGGACTGGCCGCGCTTCGGCTGGGACGTCGCCGGCTCGAATGCCCCGACCGCTCCGATGGGCGTAAGCGCGGACAATGTCGGCTCCCTCGTGTGGCAGCAGGTCGAGCTAGACGGGACCGTGGATTCCTCGCCCATCTATCTCCGCGCCGCGA
>CAVZVX010000093.1:0-52644 GCA_963778775.1 uncultured Spirochaetota bacterium
GACCTGGGCGTAGAGCATGCCCGGCAGGCTCATATCGCTCGTATAGACCGCGTCTCCCGTTGCCTTCTCGACGCTGTCGACGCGCCGCTCGGGCCTGCCGACCACGGCCAGGTCCGATGGATCGGTATTCTCAAGCATATTTCAGCTCCCCTTTGCTCGCGGGCGCGAGCTGACCCGAAACATCGAGCACGGCCTCGATGATCTGCTGGTATCCCGTGCAGCGGCAGAAGTTGCCTTCGATGCCCTCCTTGATCTGGGCGACGCTCGGCTTCGGATTCTTCCGCAAGAGCTCGCGGACCGACATCACCATGCCGCCGGTGCAATAGCCGCACTGGATGGCGTGGTGCCGGTCGAAGGCGGCCTGTATGGCGGAGAGCCGCCCGTCTTCGGCCTCGCCCTCGATGGTCTCGACCTCGGCTCCGTCGGCTTCCACGGCGAGGACCATGCAGGAGTTGACGGTCTTCCCGTTCAGGAATACCGTGCAGGCCCCGCATTCGCCGGCGCCGCAGCCCTCCTTGGTACCGGTAAGGCCCAGATCCTCGCGGAGAAAGCGGAGCAGGGTCCTATGCGCCGCGACGTCGCGCTCGTACGCTCCGCCGTTTACCATGACGCGTATCTTCATCACGCCACCTCCCTCATCAGGCGCTTCACGAAAGTCTCGACCATGAACTCGCGGTACTCCTTGGAGCAGCGGAGGTCGCTTATCGGGCTAATCGCTTTGCGGGCGGCCGCGACGACCTTGTCCTCTGAATCGCCCTCTTCGAGACCGTCGACGAGGATGGGCGTCGGGGCCGAGGAGCTGATGCCGATCTTCACTAGTCCATCCTTTCGCGAGAGAGCCACGCCTACTATGCCGAGGTCGTGGCCGGCGATCCGCTTGAGCTTTCGGTAGGCGCCGCGCGCGCCGGCGGACGACGCGGGGACTATGATGGCCTCGAGGACCTCGTCCGGCCTGAGAGCCGTCTTCTTTACGCCGGTGAAGAACCCCGAGAAGGGCAGCTCGCGCCGTCCTCGGCTCGAGGCCAAAAGGGCCCGCGCCCCGAGGCAGAGGAGGGCGGGGGCCATGTCGGAACAGGGCGAGGCGTTGACTACGTTTCCGACGACCGTGGCCCGGTTCCGGATCTGATAGGAGGCGAGGTCGCGCGCGCACTCGACGAGCAGGGGAAAGCGCGACGATACCGCGGCGTCGCGCAGGATTTCATTTATCGTGACGGCGGGACGGATGATGAGCCCTTCCGACTCCGACCACGAGATGCCGGCGTAGCCCGCGACTTTTTTCACGTCTATGACCAGGCCGGGCTTCGACGCGCCCGCGCGGATGTTGACCAGGAGATCGGTGCCCCCCGCGAGGAGCTTGGCCCCCGCGCCGGACTCGGCGCGAGCGCCGTGCTCGGCGCGAGCGCCGTGCTCGGCGCGAGCGCCCTGTTCCGCGCGCTCGGCAAGCAGCCTAAGCAGCTCGGCCCTATCGGTCGGCGCCGCGTACTCGAATCTCTGAAGCATATTGCCTCCTGAAGCCGATTTCAAAATGCGTCCGCATTTTGAAAAAGTCTCTCTTGATAAGGGGAGAGGTTAATACGGACAGGCCGTATAGGAAGCCCGTAGCCGTATCGGCGCCCGAACTGTGGCCCAGGCCGCAGAGGCGGCGAATCGAGGCCGCGCCGGCGACCGCATCGTTCTGCGCGATCGATACGGCCGCGCCATATAGGTCGCGCGAAAAGAATCCGCGCGAGGCGCACCTGAGAAAGGATGCGCTTATGACTCCCGTTGCCGGAATTCCCCCCTCGACCGCTTCGCCGAGGACGGCGACGAGCGAGTCGGGTCCAAACTCGCCGGAAGCTTCGGCGGAACAGCCGGCGGCGCAGAGGAAGCCGCAGAGGAAGTCGTCTCCCGAAGGCGTCAATCCGCTGCCTAGACCTAGGATGCCTGCGGCCCCGAGCCAGACGGCGACTTCGGCGGCGCGCCCTCCGGAACCGTCCGGGGAGCCGCGGCGAACCGCCGCTCCCAGCTCTCGCGCGGCCGATGCGAGCCGCCTTCCCAGCGCGGTTGTGGCGCTCTTTCCCCCGAGCAGCGTTTCGATCCGTAAGTCGCATTCGAGCTCGGCTTGCTTTCGTGAAAGTTCGGCTACAGCGGCCCGGAAGGCGAGGCCCAAGCGCGAAATCGCGGGAAGCGTTTGGCGCGTCCCTCGTGCCGCGAGCCGAAGGTCCACGCGAATCTGGGCCTCTCCCGTGCCGACGGCGAGGAAATCGTCGTCGAAGAAGGCCGGCGAGCCGGGGGCCGTGGGCCAGTCCCGGAAATCCGGACGGTCCCGTCCGTCGGGATCGGCCTTCAAGGCGATCGCGTTGGGCAGGCCATCGCCCGAGCTTTCGGTGAGGGCGGCGAGATTGTCCGAGCCCTCTACGACGAAATTTATCGCGGAACGGAAGGCGCTGTGAACGCGGGCGCGTCTGGGCCCGCGGGCAAGGGCCGCGCCAATCCATGTCGCCTCGAAGGCGACCGCCTTAAAGGCGACCGGCTCGGACGCGAGCTCATTCGCGCTTGCGGTAGGCACGGGCCAAGGCCTCCTTGATCGCGATCTCCACCGAGGATCGACCGCCATCGATGTTCCTGCGTAGCGCGTCGAGGGCGCGCGCGGAGTCTTTATCGCGTATGGCGGCCAGGAGCTCGAGATGCTCCGAGCAGGTCGACTTGACCCGCTCGGGACTGGTTATGTCGGCGAGCCGGACGAAGTGGATTCGGCGATCGATGTCCTTGATGGCCTTGGAGAGTGCGCCGTTCCTCGCGAAGGATGCCAAGGTCTCGTGAAATTTCTCGTCGGACGCGGGAACGAGGGCGGCCGTGTTCGGAAGCCTGCGCTGCAAGTCGTTCCAATACGTTATGAGCTCGTCGATCCGCTTGGTGTCCATGCCCTGTAGGCACAGCCTCGCGACTACGTACTCCTCGAGGGCCAACCGCACTTCGTAGAGCTCGTCGATCTCCTCGAAGTCCAGGAGCTTGACGTGATAGCCCACGCGAGGCCGCTTCTCGACGAGGCCATTCTCGACGAGGGCGTTGAGAGCCTCGCGGACGGGACTTCGGCTCACGGCGAATTCCGCGCAGAGCGCCTCCTCCGTGAGCCTATGGCCCGGGAGGTAGTCCCAGCGCAGTATGCGCTCGCTCAACTTCGCGCATATGGACTCGCTCAGGTTTCCCGACGCCATTCCCGGTCCTCCGCTGCCGGTCGGACCCGAGGCCCGACCGGCCTAGATTTACGCTTTTGTCGCCTCTTCCTTTTCCTTAGGGAGGATAAGGTTGAGGATGATGCCGCTGATGGCCGCGGAGGCGATCCCCGCGAACTCGAAGTTCGGGCCGAACTTGAAGATCATGCCGCCGACGCCGAAGGAGAAGATGACCGACACGATGAGGAGGTTTCGGTTCGCGGCCATGTTCACCTTGTTCTCGATGAGGGTCCTAAGGCCTACCGAGGCGATCATCCCATAGAGAATGATCGTTACGCCGCCGAGGACGGGTTGGGGTATGGTCTGGATCGCGGCGCCGAACTTCTGGATGAAGGAGAGCAGGATCGCGATGACGGCCGCTCCCTGGATGACGCGGGAGGAAAAGACTCGCGTGATCGCCAATACGCCGATGTTCTCGCCGTAGGTCGTCTCTGGCACTCCGCCCAGGAAGCCGGCCACCATCGTGGCGAGGCCGTTGCCGAGGAGGACCCGGTGGAGGCCGGGCTTGTGCATGAGATCGCGCTCGACCGTATCGCCGATGACCAGGAGATGGCCGACGTCCTCGACGATGGTCGCGATCGCGACGGGCGCGATCATGGCAACCGCGCCCCAGGCCAGCACCGGCATGTTGCCCGTGACGATGGTGAGCTTGGGGAGGGCGATCCACGAGGCCGCGTTTATCGTCGTGAAGTCCACTTGACCGAAGAGAATGGCCACGATGTAGCCGCCGACGGTGCCGAGGAGGATCGGGATGATCTTGAAGAAGCCCCTCCCGAAGATGCTCGCTACGATGACGATGAGCGTGGTGATCAGGGCCGTCGGGAGTCCCTTCGCCGCCTCGCCGATGGCGACGGGCGTGAGGCTCAGTCCTATGATCATGACGACGGGGCCGACGACGACCGGCGGGAGTACCCTGGCGATCCACTTGAGGCCGACGAGGGCGATGATGATGAACACGACCACGTAGACGAGGCCGGCGCCGATCATGCCGGTGAAGGCGCCCGTGGCGCCGTAGGTTTTCGAGACCGCGATGATCGGGGCGATGAAGGCGAAGGACGAGCCGAGGTAGGCAGGGACCTTGCCTTTGTTGACGAGGTGGAAGATCAGGGTGCCGAGGCCGGAGCAGAACAGGGTGACAGAAGGATCGAGTCCGGTCAGGATCGGCACTAGGATCGTCGCGCCGAACATGGCGAAGACGTGCTGGAACGACAGGGGGATCGATCTGCCGAGGGGCGGGACGTCCTCGATGTCATAGATTTTCTCGAATTTAGCCATGATGCCTCCGTCTTTCTGCGGCGGCCTCGCGTCCAGGCGGGCCGGCGCTGGTATTACCTCCCCTATTCACGGGGAGGCTTTCGAGCCATTCTCCCTCCTTCGGATGGATCGCCGGCCCGGCAGCCGGCCTCCGCCCATCCTACGCTCGCCCTATGCGGAGCGATAGTGCTCAGGTACGTCCCCTCCGGGGACGATTGCCCAGGGGAACGGCCCCTCAAGAAAAGACGTACACCTTGACCGGCTTGCCCGGGCGCTCATCGGCCTCGATGACCTTGGCTGCGAGAGCCATCCCGATCTCGGGGTCCCTACCGGGATCGCCCTCGAGCTCGATGCGTCCCGATGCCTTGAGGCCGTTGGGGAAGGCCACCATCCCGAACATCAGGAATTTCCTGTTGAAACCCTCTGGGAGATTCCACACCCGCGTCCAGGTGAGCAGCGTGCAAGGGCCCTCGAGATCGAATTCTTCCCAGCCCCTTCCGGTGACCGGGTCGCGCTTCGAGTCGCACTTGGCGCAGATCATCGGCGCGGGATAGTAGATCGCGCCGCACTTCTGGCAACGGAAGGCGTGGATATGGGGAGTCTGCTCTCCGTATTGGCTGAAATCGATCATATCGGGCCCCCCTAATCTTTCGCCAGGATCGTCGTCACGACGTTGTTGCCGAAGCCGCCGAAGTTGACCGCCATCCCGTATTTCGGGTCCTTGACCTGGCGCCCCTCCTCGGCCTCTCCCCTGAGCTGCCGTACGAGCTCGACGACCTGCGAGACGCCTGTGGCGCCGACGGGATGGCCCTTGGCCTTGAGGCCCCCCGAAGTGTTGATGGGGATGCGGCCTCCAATCTCTGTTTCGTGGTTGCGCACCCCGAGGAAGGACTTTCCACGCTCGAAGAAGCCGACTTCCTCGCTGTTGAGGAGCTCGAAGATGACGAAGGCGTCGTGGAGCTCGGCGACCGAGATGTCCGCGGGCCCGACGCCAGCCATCTTGTAGGCTTTCTCGGCCGACAACCTCACGGCGTCGAGCACCAGGGGATCCTTGCGGTTGTGGACGCAATGCGTATCCGTCGCCGAGGCGATGCCCGCTATCCTGACGGGCTTCTTCTTGAAGAGCTTCGCCTTGGGCGAATCCATGTTGACCAGGATGACCGCGGCCGAGCCGTCCGTAATGGGGCAGGTCGAGTACATGCGCAAGGGCTCGGCCACGTAATTGTTGACGACGTTCGCCTCGGGGCCGTCGGCGATCGCCTCGATGGTGACCGGAAGCTGGACGTGGGCGTATTTGTTCAGGGCGGCGTTGGCGTGGTCCTTGACGGCAACGAGGGCGAGATCACGCTCGGTCAGGCCATACTTCTGCATATAAAGGCGCGTAAACATCCCCGCGAAGCCGGGCAGGGTGAGGCCCATGTTGTACTCCGCCTCGGTGTGGGCCATCGTGGCGACGATGTTCGTCGCCTCCCAGCCCGATACCGTGCGCATGATCTCGCCGGCGGCGACGAGGACGACGTCGGCCATGCCCGAGGCGATCGCCATATGGCCCATCCTGATGGCGCTCGCGCCCGAGGCCGGTCCGTTCTCGATGAGCTCCGCCGGACAGGGTTCCATGTCCATTCTGCTTATCAGGGCCGAAGCGACCGCCGTCTGGTGATTGAACATTCCCGCGGCCATGTTGCCGACGAAGACTTGATCCACCTCTTTGCGCAACGCGAGGCCGCCTGAGTCCTCGAGGGCGTCGTTGGCCGAGTAGGCTATGACGTCGACGAGGTCGTAGTCGCTCGAATTGCCGAAGCGGCAGTGCCCGATGCCGACGATGCCGATCCTGGGCGCCATCAGCCGTTCCTCTTCCAGCCGGGCAGCTGGACGTACTCGTTCGGCATCTTGAGCCTGTCCGCGGTCTTGAGTATTTCGGGCGGCACTGGCCGGGTTCCCGTGCACTTGACGGCCTTTACCGCATCCCAGAGCTTGCGCGTGAGGGCGAAGGTGGGCACGCCGCCGAGCTCGTGCCGGACGGCCGGGTACTGGGCGGAACGGTCCTCGAGCTCGTATTCGATCATCCAGCGCTTGAAGCCGATAGGGCTTTCGGCGACGATCCAGACCTCGTCTTCCTTGCAGTACTCGATGTGGTGCTCCATTTTCGCCGCGAAGAGCTGGGCGCCGACGCGCAGGCCCCGCTTGATCGTCATTGTGTGGAGGCTCATGCCGAGCTTCCCGTCCACGTCGCGGCTCGTGACGATGCCGGCGATCTCGCCGTCTATGGCACCGACGATGGCGAACTCGTTCGCGATCCGGTAGCGATACCAGGCGAGGAGCTCGTTGTACATGCGGGCGGCCACGATGTCGTAATAGTCCTTCGCCACCTCGATCAGCGGGTAGACCGTTCCGAGGAGGGCGCCGATGTCCTCGCGCCTCGCCTCGCGCACTACCATGATCTCGCCCGAGGCGAGCTTTATCATCTTGGCGGGATAGGGGGGGAGTCCTCTCTCGGGCGGCCTCAGCTTCTTTTCCAGTTCGTCGATCGCCATGCTGTCTCTCCTTCGCGTGCGTTTCCCCCGCGCCCAAGGCGGAGGGTCGTTCTATCGCAGCGCCGCGGCGCGCTATTTCTTCCGGGCCTCCTCGTGCAGCCACGCGTTATCCGAGCCGGCCACGTCCCCGAACTTCGTGAGCTTGGCCTTCTTCTTCCTGGCCATAAGCGCGGCGTAGCGATCGTCCTCGACGAAGGCCACGATTCTCGAGATGCAGGACTCGCCGTCTACGAACCTCCAAGGGAAGCAGCCTATCGTCGCGCGCTGGTTGAGGAGGAGGTCGATGTCTCCGCCCACGCACTCGGCGTGGATGAGGCCCTTGTTGAACATCTCGATGTGCATGAGCTGGTACTTGTCGGGGGTGAAGAGCTCGTCGAGGGACTTCCCGTACTTCTTCTTGAAGTGCTCGTCGCACTCCTTGGCCTGGACGGGCATCCATTCCTTGATCTTCGTATTCATGGGATGGTCCGCGCTGCCGCAGTCGACGCCGATCCAGCGCAGCTTCTTCTTCTTCGCCCAGTCGGCGAACTCCCGGTCCGGCCCCGGGTGCTTGATCATGTAACGGACCTCGTCGGCGGTGGGCTGGTCCCATCCGTAGTGATGGAAGCCGGTGTGGATGATGAGGATGTCGCCTTCCTTGACCTCGACGCGGTCCTCGACCATCTTCGACGTGTACACGTCGTAGTCGGAGCAAGCGTCCGATAGGTCGACCACCGCGCCCTCGTGGACGAGGAAGTCCAGCTCGAGGCTGGCGATGTCCTTGCCGGGAGTGTAGAAGTGGATCTCCCCGTCGAGGTGGGTGCCCACGTGGTTCGAGTGGGTGACTACCTGCCCGTTGGCCCCATTGGGGGCGAGCCTCTTGAAATACTGTACTTGGAGCGGGATGTAGGTGGGCCAGGGAGGCGTGCCTATGCCCAGGGGAATCGTCAAATCGACCACTTTCATTCGAGTCCTCCTTTTCCGATCACGGACAATAAGCCTCCGCGAAGGCGGCCAACGCATCCTTGAAGCAGTTCTCGGGCGGCTTTACGAGGCCGGCGCCGACCTGGCCGACGCCGGCCTCCTTGTGGGCGATGCCCGTATTGATCGCGGGCAGAATGCCCGTCTCGACGACCTTTCGCAGGTCGATGCCGGTCGGCGTGCCGCGGAAGTCCAGCGCGGGGATCCGGTAAACGTCGTTTTCCGCTACGGTGATCTCGTACATGCGCCGCGTGACCGCGAGCGCGTCCTCGGGCGTGCCGCCGACGAATTGCACGATCGCGGGCGCGGCCGCCATCGCGAATCCGCCTATGCCGGCCGTTTCGGTAATGACCGAATCGCCGAGATCCGGCGCGGCATCCTTGGGGCCGTAACCGGGAAGATAGAGGCCCTCGACCATCGAGGCCGGCCCCGTGAACCAGCGATCGCCCAGTCCCGAAACTTGAATGCCGAAGTCGGTGCCGTTGCGCGCCATCGCGATGATGACCGAGCTGCCCTCGATGCCTCTCGCCGCGTCGACCGTACATTTGCAGGCCGGCATCGACAGGTTGAGGAAGAAGTGATCGTTTCCGTTGATGAAATTCAGGACCTTCGCGATCTTCTCGGGATCCTCGCCGAGCCTGACGAGCCAGGGCGCGAACTCCCGTATGATAAGGGAGGTCCCGGCGCGATTGCGATTGTGGCCCTCATCGCCCATCTGCAGGATCTGGGCGATGACGTTCTTCATGTCGAGGGGCCCGTGAAGTGCGAGGGCCCGCTTCATGATGGGCGCGAGATCGGTCTCGATCCACTTGAGGCGCGCGAGCACCTCTTCCGAGAAGGCGCCGTAGCGGAGGACCTTGCCGAGTCCCTCGTTGAAGGTGGCGAAGGCGCGATTCCCGAAAGCGGAGTTCTCGAGCACCCATACGGGCATGCTCGCGGTGACGACGCCGGCCATGGGACCTACGGCCCCGTGGTGGTGGCAGGGCTCGAAGCGGATTTCGCCCGAGGCCGCGAGCGCTTCCGCCTGCGGGCGATCCTTCGCGAGTCCTTCATAGATGAGCCCGCCGATCACCGCCCCCCTCATCGGGCCGCACATGCGCTCCCAGGTTATGGGGGGGCCGGCATGGAGCATCGTCTTCCTGGTCATGCCGGGGATGACCTCGCCCGCGATCCCGACATCGACGAGGGTCGGCTTGCCTTTTTGGATGCGCGACAGGGCTTCGCGATTGGCCGCCTCGACGTCGACGCGAGCGTGGAGCGAAATCCGGTCGAGAGCGGCTATCATCTGCCCGTCGCCGCCGGCGGGCGGCTTCCAGCGCACTTGGACGGCCTGCGCGCCGCAGGAACGAATGTTCTCGGCGAAGGATTCGAGACCTAGGGCAATGACCTTGATCTCGGATCCGAAGAGCCCGTGCGCAGGCGGGACCACGGCTTCCTCGCTCATCGGGCGCCTCCCTTCGGCCGCGTTCCGGCGGCCTTCTCGACGATACGCGCGGCGAGGGCGGCCGCGCGGATATTGGACGGCATGACCACGCAGCCCGCCGCCTCGAGCGCGGCCACCTGGGCGTCGAAGCCCTGGAAGTCGCCGGGCGTTCCGATGACGGTGGCGACGACAGGGAGGTAGCCCCCGCGCGCCTCGGCCGCACGCCTCGCCTCGCGCAGGGCCGGAAGGAGGGCGCCGGCCGGATCGGGATGCGAGCCGTAGCCGAGGACGACGTCGAGGAGGACCACGGCGATCGAGGGATCGCCCGCCTCGGCGAGGATGCGCTCGTTGCGGCCGCTCGGGTCGATCATCGGGTGGGGCTTGCCTACCGTGAAGGCATCGTCCCCGAGATCGACGATCGTATGCTCGAAGGAGAGCTTCGGGTCCTTGAGGAGGAAGGCCGGATCGGTCTGGTTGTTCGAGAAGACTCGTCCGACGCGCCTGTGAAGGAGGAGGATCGCTTCATCCGCTACCGTGCCGCCGGTAAAATAGCCGCGAAGGTAGACTTGAGCCTTGGCCAGGCGCCGGGCCTCTCGTTCGGCGATAGCCTCGATGGAGGATTCGCCCGCGACCTTTTCGAGGCCCGGCCCGGCCGAGGCGCCGCCCGCGAGCTCGACGGCGAAGGAGGCCGCCTCTTCCAGGCTGCCCGCGAAGCGGATCGAGGCAGGGGCAGCTATCCGCGTCGATTCGAGGCCGATAAAGTGCACGACCGAAGGCTTGCCCGCGGCGCCGAGGGCAGAGACGACCTTCGCGGCCACTTCGGGAGCCGGCGGCTTCGAAATGACGACGATGACCCGGGTATCCCGGTCCTTCGCAAGGGCCTCGATGCCCATGAGCATCGTGATGCCGCCGACTCTGGCGTTCTTGAGGTCGCGACCGCCGGTGCCTATGGCCTGGCTGATCCCCGAGCCGAAGCGGTCAATCAGGCAGGTGACTTCCTGAAGACCCGTGCCCGAGGCCGCGACGACTCCGACGGGGCCGCCTCGAACGACGTTCGCGAAGCAGAGGGGCACGCCGTTGATGATAGCCGTTCCGCAATCGGGGCCCATGACGAGCAGGCCTTTGGAACGGCCGAATTCCTTGAGCGCTATTTCGTCCTCGAGGGAGACGTTGTCGGAGAAGAGCATGACGTGGAGGCCGCTTTCCAAGGCCTTGCGCGCTTCGCGGGCGGCATAGGCCCCCGGCAGGGATATTACGGCGATATTGGCGCCCGGCAGCTCCTCGAGGGCGGAAGCGAGGCTCGCCGGCTCGTGTACGCCCGCGGCGACGCGCGAGCCCTTGCGCGCGAGGAGACCCTTGGCCGCCTCGAAGGCCGTCCCGACCGCCGCCTCGTCGGCGCAGTCCACCGCCATGACGAGGTCGTTGGGCCCGGCCCCCGCGAGCTCGACCTTCGCGTAGCCCTCGGAAAGGAGAAGCTCGAGATTGAGCGGCGTGCCCATCGCGACCACCGCGTCCTTGACTTTGCCGACTTCTTTGAGCTTTTTGCCGAGGGACATCAGGAAGACGGAATCGAAGTACGAATCCTTTTGGACAGTCGCCTTTTTCACGGCCTGTCTCCTCGCTTCGATAAAATGTATATGGGATTATATACCCTATTGTATACAAGTCAACGGAAATTCCGGTCCGCTTCTTGCCGTTCTTATGCGGGTCGGGATAAGGTTTTCGGATGGATTTCGCCCGTATCGAAATAGAGGCGTCGACTCTTCTCGCCAGGCCCGGCGGGGCCCGCGAGAGGCTCCAGTCCCTCTGCGAACATATGACGCTACGTCTTCCCCATTATAATTGGTTCGGTTTCTACATCGCCCGCCGCGTCGAGCCCCTCCTCGATCTTGGGCCATATTCGGGCGAAAGCACCGAGCATGTCCTCATTCCTTTCGGACGGGGTATCTGCGGCCAAGCGGCGGAGAGCCGCCGGACCTTCGTCGTGGATGACGTGAGCGCGGCGCCCAACTACCTTTCCTGCAGCTTGAAGGTGAAGTCCGAGATCGTCGTTCCGGTCTTCGCGTCCGCCGGATCTGATCCCGGCGAGCGAAGGCTCGCCGGGGAGATCGATATCGATTCGCACAGCGCGGGGGCCTTCAAGCGAGAGGACCTCATCTTCCTCGAAGGTCTGGCGGTTCTCGTCTCGGCCGACCTCGAGGCCTTGAGGATATAACCCGAACCTAGATGCTATAGCCGATCAGCAGATCTATGCCGCTGTTCAAGGCTCCGCGAGCGTCGCCGCCGACGTCGGGCGGCGGCGTGAATTCCAGCGAGGGGACGACGCTTACCGAGAAGCGTAATTCGAAGAGCACTCTGCCCAATTGGACGCCCCCCACGAGCAGGACTCCGTAATCCTGCGGACGCACGACCGTGGGGTCGTCCGTCGTTCCGCCGGACAGGCTGCCGGAGCCGTTGAGCCCGCTGACACCCGTCGAGAAATTGTATCGACCGCCGAGGAACCAGGCCGCGTACCCCCCGATCCCGCCGTACAGGCTCAGGTTTCTTCCCATCGGCGCCGAGAATTTCGCCCACACGGGAACCTCGAGATAATCCATGTACCAATGGACGTAGCCGTCGCTCGCGTCGACGCTGCATCCCTTCCCGCGGTAGCCCGCTTCGATCTCGACGCCGAACCTCGGATTCACGTTGACGCAAGCGAAAGCGTAGGCCTCGCCCTGTATCGCGAAATTGGTCACGTCGTTCCAGCTGTTGTCGCCCGTCCAGAAGAAGGTCGGAAGGGAGAGTCCTCCCTTGACGCCGAAGTCCAGCGGTCGCCGAGCGCCGAGTTGCGCGGAAAGAGGCATGGAGACCGCCAGCGATGCGATGACGAACAGGGATACGGAGAACCATCGTCGATTCATGTCATCCTCCCGATGCTCTCGAGGAATGGACGCTTCGAGAACTCACTATAACATGGTTTCTCCGCGAGTCAATCCGCCGGTTCCAACTCCACCGTGAAATGCCGCATGATCGGCGCTTCGCGCGTTATGCGATAGCCATGAATGATGCGGTCCCGCCTCTCATAGACCGAGCCGATGACGGCCGCGACGTAGGCCATGTGGCCGTCGGTGTACGTGCGCCGCGGCACGGCCAGCCTCAGGAGCTCGAGGCAGGGGTATCGGTTCTCCCTCGTGACCGGATCGCGGTCGGCGAGCATCGTTCCCACTTCGACGCAGCGTACGCCGCCCTCGACATAGGCCTCGACGCCGAGGGTTTGGGCGACGAACTCTTCTCGGGGAACTCGGGGCAGAAAACGGCAGGCGTCCACGAAAATCGCATGGCCGCCATAGGGCCTCAGGACGGGAACGTCGTAGCCCTCAAGGCGGGCGCCGAGCCGGGCCACCTGGCCTATCCGCGACTCGAGGTAATCGAGCTCGGTCGATTCGCGCAGGCCCACCGATAAGGCCCCCAAGTCCCTTCCTGCCATCCCTCCGTAGGTGTTGTAGCCTTCGTACATTATATTGAAGGGAATCGCCTCGCGCAGGAGAGCCTCGTCTCGGAAGCAGAGCAGCCCGCCGATATTGACCAAGCCGTCCTTCTTGCTCGACATCGTGCAGCCGTCGGCATAGGAGAACATCTCCCGCGCGATTTCCCGTATGTTTTTCTCCGCATATCCGTCCTCGCGCTTCTTGATGAAATAGGAGTTCTCGGCGAAGCGCGCGGCGTCGATGAATAGAGGCACCTTGTAGGCGCGGCATAGCGCGGAAACTTCGCGTACGTTGGCCATCGACACGGGCTGGCCGCCCGAAGAATTGCAGGTGACGGTGAGCATGCAGAGCGGGACCTGGCTCCGAGGATGTTCCTTGAATACCGATTCCAGCTTCTCGAGATCCACATTTCCCTTGAAAGGATAATCGGATACGGGATCGAGGGCCTGGGCGGTCGTGCAGTCGATGGCACGGGCCTTCCTGAACTCGATATGACCCTTCGTGGTGTCGAAGTGGGCATTGCCCGGCACAACCTTTCCCGCTCCCTCGGTCCCGACGCCGATCAGCGCCGAGAAGAGGACGTTCTCGGCGGCTCGTCCCTGATGCGTCGGCAGGAAGTGGTCGAAGCCGAGTATCTCCCGGACCGCGTCCTTGAGCTTGTAATACGAAGAGGCGCCCGCATAGCTCTCATCCCCCAGCATCATCTCGGCCCACTGCGCGGAGGACATGGCTCCGGTGCCCGAATCGGTGAGGAGGTCGATGTAGACATCCTCGGCGCGGATATTGAATAGATTGTATTTCGCTTCGACGATGATCCTTTCGCGCTCTTCGCGGCTGATGCGCCGGATCGACTCGACCGTCTTGATCCTGTATGGCTCGGCCCAGGGGAAATCCATAGTTGCCTCCGATCTTCTCGCCAACTGTATCCTTCGGTCCTGGGCTGATCAAGGTGAATCACGGTAATTCGCTTTATTGTAATTACTTATAGAAACAACGATCAGGGGGCGAGACCTTCGGCCCGCCCTACCGCGCCTTGCTCCGACCTTGAGCCTGGGATAGGATGAAGAAGGAGGACTGAGAGATGGCGCTATGGTCCGATGATGATGTCGAGCTTCGAGGCTATAAGCCCCGACTCGATGACGAGTCGCGAGCCTCGAAGGACCCTCGGAGCGATCGCGGCCGGACCGTCGTACGGATTCTCGCCCTGTTTGCGGCCTTGCTTTTTCTCGCCGTCGTTGCGGGAAGCCTCTATGCTATCGCCGCGGGTACCAGGCAGAAGAAGCTCGCGCGCGAAGCCGACAGGGCGCAGACAGCGGCCGAGCTCGCGGGTCGCGCCTCGTTTACGGGAATAGGCACGATCCGAGCCAGGAGCGCCGATTCCAAGGCCGCGGTGATCGTGGCTACCATAGCCTTCCCCTACGAGGCGGGCGACCGAGCCTTCGCCGAGGAGCTGGGGCGCAAGGCTCCGGTCTTGAGGGCGGCAGCCGTCTCCCTGCTCTCGTCCAAGAAGGCCGCCGACCTGTCGCCCGCCTTCGAAGGCGCGGTGAAAGCGGCGCTCCGCGACTCCTTCAACGCCAGGCTCTCGCTCGGCAAGGTGACCGAGCTCTGGCTATCGGATTTCGCGGTGATCCAGTAGCCGCGGCGACGGCCTCAGGCGCCTGTCGCCTCCGCCCAAGTCTTGTAGAGGTATCGCTTGATCTTGCGCGAGGAGGTCTTCTCGAACTCCTCGGACCGGATGCGAAAGTCGGAGATCTTCTTGTAGGGCGGAAGCGAGCGGTTGAGGCGCTCCACTTCGGCCCTCGCGAGCTCGCGCACCGCCGCCGCGTCGGCGGCGACGGCCTCGCCATGGTCGGCGGCGATCGATTCGAGGTCGGGCACGAGGACCGCGGCGACCGCCTCGGCCGCCACGCCGGAGGCCGCGCCCTCGGGGACGGCCGCGCCTTTGGCGATCACGCTCGGCTTACCGACGACCAGGACTTCGCGAACGACTCGCGAGCCTTCGAAGAGGGCCTCGATTTCCTCGGGATAGATGTTCTTGCCTCCCGCCGTGACGATGATGCTTTTGATGCGGCCGCTGATATAGATGAAGCCGCGCCGATCGATCCAGCCGAGATCGCCCGTACGGAGCCATCCGTCCTCCGTGAAGCTCGCCTTCGTCGACTCGGGGTCCTTCCAATAGCCCTTCATCAAGGAAGGCGAACGGACCTGTATCTCGCCTACGGACAGCTCGTTCCGATCGGCGATGCGGACCAGCGTCCGGTTCACGGCCAGGCCGGCCGAGCGATGATCGCGATGGCGCGGCGTGTTCACGGCGATGAGGGGGCCGTTCTCGCTCATGCCGTATCCTTGGACGATGCAGAAGCCGAACTCGTCGAAGACCCGGGCGGTGGCCGGGTTCAAAGGCCCGCCCCCTGCGACGAGAAGCCGCAGCGAGCCGAGGCCTGACTTCGAGCGAAGGCTCTTGAAGATGGCCCGTCCCAAACCGGGAAAGCCGAGGCTGCATCCCGCGCGCGAGAGGACGCGCAGCGCGCCTACGGCGAGCCGCACGGGCGCGCCCTTGGCCTTGACTCCCTGATCCAGGGCCAGGGCGAGCTTGTCGTAGAGAAGAGGTACGGCGATCATCACCGTTCCGCCCGTGTCGCGGACGTCGTCCACGATCACCTTGCCGACGACTTTCTCGACGATCGTGATCGAGGCGCCGACCGCCAGCGGCGAAACGAGACTGCAGGTCGTAGGGTAGCTGTGATGAAGGGGCAGGACGCACATGAAGACATCCGCCTTCGAGATGGGCAGGGAATGGATCGAGGCGTCGAAGTTGGCGATGATCCCCGAGTGGCTGAGGACGACACCCTTCGGGGCGCCCGTCGTACCGGAAGTGAAAATGATCGAGGCATCCGCGTCGGGAGCGATCGTTTCGGGGGCCGGCAGGCCGGGGCCTCCGGCAAAGGAGGAAGCTTGGCTCCAGGTGTCGAAGGAAAGCGAGGCGGGACCCGCTCCGGTCGGGCCCGCCCCCTCCGGCGAGTCGAGCAGGATCGCCGCTTTCGCCCCGCCGAGGCCCGAGAGCAGCCGGTCGAGATTTCGCGCGAAGCGGCCGCTCGCGATGACGGCCCCTATCTCCGCGGCCTGAAAAACGCGGCCGACTTCGTCCTCAGGCAAGAGCGCGTCGATCGGCACCGCCACGAAACCCGCGGCGACGATGGCCATGTACGCGCAACCCCACTCGGGGCGGTTCTCGGACCAGATAGCCACGCGGTCGCCGCCGGCAAGCCCTCGCGAATACAGGAAGGACGCCAGGGCCGCTCCCTCCCTGCCGAGCCGCTCGTAGCTCCATGCTTCGAATTCCTTGGCGCCTCGCGCCCTGTGGCGGAAGGCGACGCGATCGGCGAAGCGAGCGCCGATGTCCCTCAGCATGTAATTGAAATTGGGCCAATCGAAGGATGGGATGTCTGTCGCGAGGTAATGCTTGATCATTTTGTCTCCGCAACGAAGAGTACTATCGAATTCAGGCTCATTCGAAGGATCGCGCGTTGCTCCGATCGATGATAAAAGTTTCGATGCTGATGACCTTGCTCAATTTCTCGCCTCGGATCGCCTTGAGCACCGCCTCGATGGATTCCTTGCCGATGAGATCCCTATTCGTATTGAGAGTCGCGGTCATTCCCCCGTTGAGGATGCTCTCGATGGCGTTCCTGTTGCCGTCGATCCCCAGGACTATCATGTCCCGTCGTCCCTGCTTCTGGACTTCATCGAGCGCGCCGAGAGCCATTTCGTCCGAAAGCCCGTAGAAGACGTTGATGTCGGGATTTCCCGAGAGGGCCCCGGCGGCGGCGTCGAAGGCGATCGCTCGATCCCAATCGCCGCGGACCGTCCTCACGACCGATATCTCCGGCGAAGACTTGAGCTCGTCCAGGAAGCCGCCTTCGCGCTCTTTCGTGAACTGGCTCGGAAGGCCTTCTATGATGCAGACGCGCAAGGGTCCCCTCGCTATGGCCTTGAGGTATCGAGCGACCTTCCGCCCCGCCTCGAGCTGATCGTATCCTACGTAGGCGAAGACCTCCGCCCCATGCAGGGGCGTGATACTGTTGAATACCACGGCTGGCACGCCCGCTCGGTTCGCCTTCCGCAGCGCGCTCACCAGCGTAGGCTCGTCCGTCGAGCAAAGGCATATGCCGAGGGGGGCGCGTTGCAGGACCTCGTCGACGACGCGCAGCATCCCGTCGAAATCGTCCTCTCGCAGCGGAGAGGCGACGTCGAGCTTGAAGCCTTCGGCCTCGCAGGCCGGCTGCGCGCCCGCGATGACCTCGGCGTAGAACGGGCTGATCGTGCCAGGAGGCACGAAGCCTATGGTCCTATCGGAGGGCGATGCGTCGGGAACCCCGTTCCCGAGAGCCGGGACGGCCAGCGCGAGGATCAGGGCGCCGATCGGCCTTTTCATGCTACCCTCCGCTTTCCAGGAGCGAATGCTTCTTCATTCGATTATACAGCGTACGTCGGGAAATCTTGAGACTTTGCGCCGCAGCCGATCGGTTGAAGTTGTTGTCGATAAGAGCCGCGATGAGAGACTCCCGCTCGATGTTCTCCTCCATCGCGCGGATTCCCTTCCCCTGGATCGGCGAATCGCCTAGGGAGAAGTCCTCGGGGCGGAGCGTAGAGCCGTCGGCGCTGAGCAGGACGGCGAGCTCGACCGCGTGCTTGAGTTCCCTGATGTTCCCGGGCCAGGCGTATCGCCTGAGCCGCGCCATGGCCTCCGTGCCGATAGTGATGCCGTGCTTGCCGAATTCCGCCGAGAAGCGGTCAAGGAAATGGGTGACGAGCATTTCGATGTCCTCGCGCCTCTGCGCTAGGGGCGGCAGTTCGATTCGGATCCCGTTTAACCTGTAGTAAAGATCGGTCCTGAAGGCTCCGACGCGCACGCTCTCGATGATGTCCCTATTCGTGGCGGCGATCACTCGCGCATGGAGCGGTTTCGGCTTGACCGAGCCTACCGGCTCGAAGGCCCGCTCCTCGAGTACCCTCAGGAGCTTCGACTGAAGCGAGAGATTCATGTCGCCTATCTCGTCGAGGAAGATGCTGCCGGAACTCGCCGCCTCGAACTTGCCGGTCTTGTTCCTGATAGCCCCCGTGAAGGCTCCCTTCTCGTGGCCGAACAGCTCGCTCTCGATCAGCTCCGCCGGGATAGCCGCCATATTTATGCCGACGAAAGGCCGGTGCCGCCTGGGGCTCTGCTCATGGATGCATCGAGCGACGACTTCCTTGCCTACGCCGGAATCGCCCAGGATGAGGACCGGGATGTCGTAGTCGGCGACTTTATGGATCATGTCGACCACCTTGGACATCGCCGCGCTCCTGTATATCAATTGCGGGCATTCCCGGAGGCCGCCGTTCCGCTGCTCTGCCGAGGCGGATTGGAAGGCCTCGGCGCACTGCTTCCGCACCTCGTCCATCTCGAAGGGCTTCCTGAGATAATCGGCCGCGCCGGACTTTAGCGCCTCGACGGCCGTATCGACTGTCGCGAAGGCCGTTATGGTGATGATCTTCGTGCCGGCGCGCTTCAGGGGTTCCAAGAGTCCTAAGCCCGACTCTTCAGGCAGGCATATGTCTACGAACGCGAGGTCGTACGTCCTTTGCGCGATGAGCGCTTTGGCCTCGGCAAACGAGGCCGCGATGAAGGCAGTATATCCTTCGAGCGCCACGATCGTCCGGAGCGCGTCGCGAATTCCCTCCTCGTCGTCGACGATGAGAACGCGGAAATCAAGCCGCTCCAAGGATCCCTCCTGTCCTGAAACTGACCGTGAAGCACGAGCCTATCCCGGGAGAGCTCGAAGCCCGGAGATCCCCGCCGAGATTCCTCATGATGCGCCGGCTCATATAGAGGCCGAGCCCCGTGCCGGATCCGTGACCTCTCGGCCTCAAGGGCTCGAAAACGCGTTCCAGATCCTCCGGCGCGATCCCCCTACCGTTGTCCCGTAGCTCGATCACGGCTTCGCCCTCGCGAATGCCTATCCTGGCAACTATTGACCCGTCAGGCCGTTCGATCGACTGTACGGCATTATTTATCACATTGAACAGGACTTGCTTGAGTCCTTCGGGAGAGGTGCGCACCTGGAGCGATCCGACCTCCTCGATAAGCGACGCGGTTATCCCACGGTGCTTGAATTTGATATCGAAGACGTCGAGCATGTCCCTCACTATGGCGTTGACTTCGGTCCATGCCTCCTGATAGGCGTCGGCCTTGACGATGCCGAGAAGGCGCTCGAAGAGCCGGATGATGCGCCTCGCCTCGGCCTCCATCCGGCTGAGGAAACGCGATGCCTCGGCCGGCGGCAGGCGGTTGGTCGATAGGAGCTGTATATGGGAGAGGAGCACGCTCATCGGATTGTAGATGTCGTGCGCCAACGCCGAGGCGACTTGCCCGGCGGCCGCGAGCTTCTCGTTGCGGACGAGGGCGTTTTCCAGCGCCCTCTGCTCGGTGACGTCGACAATCACGATGATGGCCCCTCCGCGCTCGCCGTCGAGGGGGGCGGGGAAAACATCCAGCGTATAGGCCTTGCCGGTCTCCGCGTCCTCCACTTCGACCGGATCGGAGCGCGCCTTGCCTCCGCTCTCGGCGTCCTGGCGCGGGATGAGGCGCTCGACGATCTGGCGATGCCTCCCGAAGAATGGGATGGAATACAGGTCTCCGCCCGCCGCATCCGTCGGGAAGTTCAGCTCGAGGCTCGCGCTCGTATTGGCGAGAGCCACTCTGCCGTCGGCGTCGACCGCGACGCAGCTCACGAGGAGATCCTGGAAGACGGCCCCGATATAGGCATTGAGAAGGGCCAGCTTCCTGTTGCGCTCGTTCAGCGAGAATTCCTTGGCCTCGAGCTGGAGCGCCATGTCGTTGAACGATTCGTAAAGTTCGCCTATTTCGTCGTTACGCTTCGACTTGATCCTGTAAGCGAGGTCCCCTCTTGAGAGGCTTCCAGCCGCGTCTGCCACCGATGCCAGCGACGAGATGATCCTCAACCCGACGAAATAGAGCACCGCCGCCGGGAAGGTGATGCAGAAAAGCAGGATGCCGCCTAGGATTGCCGTCGTCCTCCGATCTTCAATGAGCATTTTCCCGGCCTTGACGACCAATTCAGCGCTCGCCGTCCCCTCCTGGCCCGAGAAGACGAGGGTCGATGTCCCGAGGTACCTGTCGTGGCTGCTCTCGAAGGAGAAAGAATCGAGAATCCCCGCGTCGAGGCGCGACGCGGGGATGCTGCCTATCGCCGGAGAACTCGAAAATAGGAAGCTCCCGTCTTTTCGAATTCCAAGCTCGACTCCGTGAGAGTAGGCGAAAGCCGCGAACCATCCGGAATCAAAGATCCGCCTTAGTAGGGCTAGACCGACGATCCGACCATAGAGCACGACCGGGAAGATCATCGTCGCCCGTACGTCCGAGACCTCCGCGCGATAGACGACTCTATCCACCGCGTCGGAGCCGAGCTCGTTTCCCAGGGACATAGGTATGTCTCGATTGTCGCCGATGACAAGTGTGCGCTTGAAACCGCTGGGACTGGAGGAGTAGAGCGCCAACGAGTCCACTTGTGATCGCAGTACGAGGTTTTCCAGTTTGGTCGCGAGCAAATCGGGGGTCATCCGTGCGGTGGCGGCCCCCAGAAAGCCCCTGACGTAGTCGAGATTGGCCACCATGACGGTGTCCTTCCGAAAATCCGACTCGAAGGACTCGAGTTCCCGATTCAATTCGAGCCTGACCGCCTTCAATGAAAGCCGTTTCAAATCCTGCTCGCGCTTGATGAGTTCGGAGCCGGACACGAGGACGACGATGATGGCGGGCACTGACAAGAGGACGAACGACAACAACAGCAATTTAGTCCGAAGACGCATCGAGGCCTATGATAAATCAGCCATTCTGATTTGTACATTAAAATGGTCAACCGAGGCTCTTTTAATATGCCGATGCATTTTAAAGAGCTATCATGAATTGCGGCATTTGCGCACGGTTTCTAAGAAACCGAAGCAAATGCGAGGCCAATATCAATAGTAACCGACTATTGACATTGACTCAACCTTCACACAATTGCCCAAGCCCTTCTCATTTTATGACGCGCAGCGACTCGTGGTCTATCGTTAGGGCGACCACAATAAGGAATACGACTCCCTTTACGAGCTGCTGGGTCGCGGGAATGGGGAAGACCATGGGGAGGCACATATCCAGCACGCAATAGGTCAGCGTGCCGATGATTATGTTGGAAAAGCGCGCTTTCGCGCCGCCCGAGATCGGCATGCCGCCGAGAACGAGGGCGATGAGTATTTGGGTCTCAAGCTGGCTTCCGGCCGTTCCCGTAATGGAGCCGACCTTTATTACGTTGATGAAGGACGCGAATCCGGTGATGGCTCCCGATACCATGAAGACTAGGAACTTTAGCAGATCAGGACGACTTCCCGAAAAACGCGCGGCTGTCTCGCCCGCGCCTATGGCCCGCAGATCGCAGCCGACCCGCGTAAAGTGCCATACCATAAACCCAAGGAATAGCATGATTCCCGTCAAAAGCAGCTTAAACCAAGTCTCATTGAGGATCAGCACGGTCGTGATCGCCGGGACTGGGCCGTTCGTCGTTATATACTTGCAGAGCCCCCGGAAGAAATACATCGTGCAGATCGTGACGATGAAGGAGGCGATCTTGAATTTCACGTGGAAGAATCCGTTAAAGGCGCCCATCGCGGCGCCCGCCAGCGCCGCGGCAACGACTCCAAGCACGATGCTGTAGTTTGAGACCCAGCAGAAGATGATCGAAGCCAGGCCGATGATCGAGCCTTGCGAGAAATCCAGGGCTCCTACGGTCATTATCATGAAGACGCCCATGGCTGAAATCATCAGGACATACACCTGGCTGAGCATGAGCGAAAGATTCTCGGGTGTAAGTATTCTTCCTCTCGTCAGCAAGGAGAAGACGATGAGTATGCCCGCGAAACCGAACAAGGGCATCAACCCTCTGAGATACCTATGTGTCTTACGCATCGCGACTGCAGTCGTCCCGCTCTGCTTATCCATTCCGCAGCTCCATTACACCATCTTGGTGATAAGGTCTCTTTCGCCAAGACTCTGATTCCGCATAAACTCGCCGTTGACTCTGCCGTCTTTCATTATCAGAATGCGGTCGCTCATCCCGAGCAGCTCCTGCAGCTCTTCGGAGATCATGATGATCGACTTGCCCCGCGCTTTGAGTTCGCTCATGAGCGCGTAGATGTCCGCTTTTACCTTTACGTCGATTCCGCGCGTCGGGCTGTCGAGCACCAGGATATCGGAATCTTTGCCGAGCCAGCGGGAAATTACCACCTTCTGCTTGTTGCCGCCGGAAAGGGCGGATACATACTGATCTATGCCCGTCATCTTGACGCTCATCAGTTTCGGCGTTTTTCTGCGCAAAGCCATCGAGCTTCCTATTGTTGAGCAGGCCGTGTTTCGACAGATCATTTAGGGACGGCAGGCAGATATTATCGCGGATCGAATCGGCTACGACGACGGATTCATTGTCGCGGTCCTTCGACGCGTACGCGATGCTGTGCCTGATGGCTCCGGGTATCGATTTGACCGCGTATCCGCCTTTGAGCGTCACGCCGCCGCTTCGCCCGTATGAGGCGCCGAATATCGCCTTGCCGGTCTCGTGCATGCCGCACTCGGAAAGGCCTCCTATTCCCAGGATTTCCCCTTTATGGAGGCGAAAGGATACATCCTGCATTTCGCCCGGCACCGATACATTGTCGACCGTGAGCACGACTTCATCGGAAATAGGCTGGCCATAATCGGTCCGGTAATAGCGGTTAGTCAGCTCCCGCCCCACCATAAAGCGCTTCAGCTCGCCGGCGCTCGTCTCGCCGCTCTTCACCGTGTCGACGAGCCCGCCATCGCGCAGAATGGAGATGCGATCGGTATGCTCGATCACTTCGTCGAGGTCATGCGAAATGAAAATGACCGTGTTGCCGCCGCTTTTGATGCGGTCCATTACCGCGAAAAGCTCTTTCTCGCCCAGACTGGCTCAAGGCCGTCGTCGTTTCGTCGACGACCACGATCTTGGGATTGAAATACGTCGCCTTGACGATCTCGATGAGCTTTCTGTCCTCGAAGCTGTAGTTGTCGATCATCCTAGTGGCGATAATGCGATTGAAGCCGTAGCTGTCCAGGAGCCTTTGCGCCTCGCGGTTCATCGCGCCCGCGTTCTTTACGATGCCGACCATGAACTTGTCTTCTTCGCCCAAGAAGATGTTTTCCGCGACGGTGAGCCCCGGCAGGGTTCCCATCTCCTGCACGATTATGGATACGCCGCGGCGATTGGCCTCGACCTGAGACCGTGCCTTGAGCTCCTTTCCCTCGAGCAGGAAACGGCCGCTCGTAACCGGATAGATGCCGCAGAGCGTCGAGCAGAAAGTCGATTTCCCCGATCCGTTCTCGCCGATCAGTCCATGGATTTCGCCCTTTTCGAATTCGAGCGAGACATTGTTGACGGCCGTCGTTATGCCGAACCGCTTACAGAGATTCTCCGACCTTAATATGACGTCGCTCATTTCTACGCTCCGTTATTTGACAACGCTGCCCTTACGGCCTCTATTCGTGAGCGTGACAATAGTGAGCAACACGGCCCCAGTCACGAAGTCGTTTATCGTGGTAGGCACATTCAAGGCCACGAGGCCGTTGAATATCAGGACGATGATAAATTCGCCGATTACGATGGCGGGCACCGGATAGCCGTACTTTTTGAACGCGACGCCGAAGAAAGTGCCCATCAGCGGCTTGAAGTTGCGGTCCATGGATGCCATTCCCGTAACGGCGAGCATCCCTCTTCCGTAGCTTACGGAGAGCAGGGCCATGATGCCCACGAAGAAATGAAGCAGAACGAATCCGATGAACTTATAGCGCTCTACATTCACGCCCATATTCTTAGCGACAAGCTCGTCGCTGCCGATCGCGTTGCAGTAGGTCCCGATCTTGGTGGAGCGCAGAAGGAAAAACATCAAGAGGAATGCGAGACCGGCGCAGATGTAGTTCCATGGGGCTCGGCCAAAGGCAAGGATATTGCTATTGCTGAGCTTGCCGGGGAATCCCGCTTTATCGAGGGTGACGGCATAGTTGGCGACGCTTTCCAGAATGAGCATGAGGCCGACGGTGACGATCATCGGAAGGAATGCGCAGTCTTGAGTATAGGACGCCGTTAAAGGCGCCGATGAGCGTCCCGCAGAGGAGGCAGCCCAGTATGAGTCCCCAATAGCCGAAATGCCGCGAGAGCAGGACGCCCACGAGCGCAGAGAGGACAATATTGGCGCCGACGCTGAAATCGAAGAGCCCCATCACGACGATGAAGTAAAGGCCGCAGCCGCCGACGGCATACTGGATGCTGGTCTGGAGGTAATCGACCATCTGTCTTGAGGAACCGAAGTTGGATGGAGACAAAACCTTGAAAGAGGCCCAGAAGAAGAGGGTCATAACGACAAGCACCGATATCCCGAAATACCTGCTCGTCTTGAATTCCGCGAATGCTTTGCTCACGTCGTTATTCCGATTCCTGCCTAGAAATAACTCGGCGGCGGCATTTGGCCGCCGCCGAACCCTCGTACTATATTAAGGGCCATTCCGAGGGCCTGTAAAGCCTTTGTTCGCCCCTACTTGTGGCGCTTCATTACGTCCTGGATGGACAGCGCGGCGGAGGTCTTCGCGAGGTCGCTCTCGCTGAGCTTGGCCATCGCGCGAAGCTCATTCGCGTTGTACGGCAGGTCGTTCACGAAATACTTCGCGTACGCATCGTAGTCCGCGGGGGAAGCGACATACAGATAGGGGAAAATTACCTCGTAGAACGAATTCGCGGGCTTATGATAGTTGCCCTTTATGGCGTTGTAGACGAGCATGAAGGCGAAGAGCGGATCGGCGTAATGCCCGCCCGATTCGCCGGCCATGGCGCCGCTCGCGAGCTGCTGGTCGAGGTCGGCGAGGAAGTCGGTCGACATCACCTTGATCTTCCCCTTCAGGCCCATCGAGTCGATCGCGGCCAGGGCGCCTATAAGCGTATCGCCGCCGCCGCCGGCGACGATAAGGGCATCGATGTCGTGGTTGGCGTTGATGATCGCCTCTGCCGTGGAGCGTCCCGTATCGGTGGTCGTTCCGCCGTACTGGGGGTCGAGAAGGACGGCCTTATCCTGAGGGTGGGCCTTGTTCCAGATGTCGATTCCCTCTTTGTAGCCCTTCCAGCGGAGGAGGAAGGTCGCGTCGCCGGAGTTCCAGCCCTCGAGGGCGATCTTACGGCAGCCCTTCTCGGTGAGGATCTTGATCAGGTTGTGGCCGTTGTCGATCTCGCTCTCGTGCACGGCGCCGATATAGTAGGGCGACTCGCATGCCAGTTTATACTCGTTCGGGTTGGTGGTTTTATCGATGATGCGGAAGAACTGAGCCAGGTACATCTTGTCCTTCGTGCAGGTATTGATAACTGCATTCATTTCCGCCGACGCCGAATTGCAGATGATCATGCCGTCGCAGCCTGCCGCGGCGAGCGTCTCGGCAGAGGCGGTCACCTTTTCCGAGACGTGGCCCTGATCTATATACATGACGTCGACATCAAGCGCCTGGGCGGCCGCGTCGATGATTCTTTTGCACTGGCTGCCGAGCGTATCGGTTGAGCTCCAGATGGATACACCGATGAGTGGCTTTTTGTTGCCAGCCGCGAAGACGACGGAACAGGCGAGACTAAGTATCACTGTGATACTTAGAACCCTTTTCACCAGTTTCTTCATGGAAATACCTCCATTGGTTGATTGGGACGATCCCTGCGTTAAGAATGCAAAAAACGTGCCAACCCTAGATCTCATTGATTTTCCATTCCATGCAATCAATTGGGCCGAGGGTGCCGGTGACTGGGCCGCATACGGCCGCGGCAGTTGCCCAAATTGAGCAGAGAGTGTGCAATTATATGAAGGAAAAGCATTTTTATGTACAAGGCGGACTCGCTGATTATTTATCATACGGCTCGACGCATCTCCGGACCAAGCTGTTGATACTTTCGGTAGTCCTCCTTAATCAGTGCCCGCAATAATCGTCGTATTGGTTTCGGGGTCCGAGCTGCTATGGCGCGAGAGGGACATGAGGCGGCTCTCGTTGAGGGAGCTAATGAAGGCTTACGAGCACCGTGTTCCGCAGAGATTTCGGGCAGGCCAGAGTTGAATTCCGAAAGACTCTGAACCTGCCCGTCTTAAATTGATCCTCGTGTCGGCTAATGTACCGAGAGCCCCCCGCTAGTGGCCACGTAGATTGTCGAACCCGAGAGGTAGACACCGTAGGTATAAACGGCCCCTAAGCCGGTTGTGTAGTTAGTCCAGCTCGTCCCTCCATTGGTGGATATCGATAGTCCTGAGCTTGTGGCCGCGTAGACTGTGGATCCGTTGGCGGCGATCCCATTGACGAGGTTGCTTCCCAGGCCATTCGCCGTCGTGAACGTGGTCCAGGTTGTTCCGCCGTCTGTCGATCCGGATACTCCGGAGCCTGTGCCGACCCAGATCGTCGATCCCGAGGCCCATACCCCGTTGGTGAAATTCGATGCCAAGCCGTTAGTCGTTGTGTAATTGGTCCACGAAGTCCCTCCGTTCGTCGAAACCGAAAGCCCTCCGTTGGTAGCCGCGTAGATTGTCGTCCCGGTGACGAACACCCCGTTCACGGTGCTGGACGCCAGGCCGCTGTTCACGAGTGTATGGTTGGTCCAGGTCGTTCCCGCGTCGGTCGAAATCGCCAGACCGTTCCAGGTCGAGACGTAGACAGTTTGGCCCGACACGGCCACACCGGTGGCGTTGTTGTTTCCCAGGCCATTGGTAGTGTTCGAAGCGGTCCAGGTCGTTCCCCCGTCCGTCGAGACGTACACGCCGTTGTTCTGGGTGGCGGCGGCCAAGACGGTCGCCGATCCTGCGACGCCATAAACCTGCCCCGGGTTGTTGGTCAGAGCAGCGGTAGTCCAGCTCGTTCCTCCGTTGGCCGAGATTCCCACTCCACCGGAGGTTCCGACCAGGATCTGATTTCCCGATACCCAAACGCCGTAGGCTGACGAGCCGGGAAGTCCCTGCAGAAACCCATAGTTGGTCCACGTGAGGGAAGACGTTCCTGAACCCGCCGAGACAATAAGTGTGGCCGTTGCGGATTGGGTCCCGCCTTCGGTCAGAGTAAAATAGTACGCTCCTGCTACCGCCGAACTCGTAGCAGTCAAGGTCACAGTGACCGCATTGCTCGCGACAGCCGAAACGGAGGCCGTGATTCCAGTCGGCGTTGTTCCCGTCGCTGTTCCCGCCAAAGTGGTGTACCAAGTAATAGTTCCGGCCGTACCGTCCGCCACGTTGGTCGTAGTCGCCGCGAAGGTCGCCGTTCCGGCTGTGCCGGCGGTGATCGTTCCCGTCTGAGAACCAAGCGACGCGGTTGAACCGGCCGAAACAACAAGTGTTGCCGCCGGAGACTGCGTTAGACCCTCGGTCAGGATAAAGTAATACGATCCTGCCACTGCCGAACTCGTGGCTGTTATGGTCACGGTAGCCACATTGCTGGCAACCGCAGATACGGAGGCCGTAATTCCCGTCGGCGCCGTCGTTGTCGTCGTCCCCGTTGCATCGGTGTACCAAGCAATCGTTCCTGCTGTACCGGCTGTTACGTTGAGGGCAACCGCCGCGAAGGTCGCCGTACCGGCCGATCCAGCGTTGATCGTTCCTGTCTGCGCACCCAGCGCAACTATGGGTGTCCCAGGAGCTACGGTAGCCCACGAATAGGACGACCCGTTCACTGTAACTGCTGTCGGTACGCCACCCGAAGGCGTGCCACCTACCGTTCCGGAGACATTAGCTGAATATGAAATTGTTTGAACGGGTCCGCCTGTAAGGGTGAAATTATAGTTGTTAGTAGTAGTGAAGGTCGACGCGCTGTTGTTGATCGTCTCTAGGGCAGTGATCAGAGTCCCGGCCATCAGGGTGTACCCGCCGCTTAGAGTCTGGTTCGAACTCAGAGTCAGGGTGATGCTTAGAGTTGATGGACTTCCCGAAGTATAGATCCACGTCGCTTTAAGCAAACCGTCGGAGCTGGTCTGACCACCGCTGGAAGTGGGGGGCGTCGCCTGGATAAGTTGTTGGAAGTCCGCTGAAATCGCGGCATTTGATTGCCACGTATTGATGGCCGTCAGAGCGGTGTCCACCTGGACGTTCGTCGGTGCCGAGGACGACGGACTACCTATGACCAGTGTCGCAACCGAAGAGGTTGCGGAGCCCTCCGTCAGCTTGAAGTAATACGACCCTGCCGCCGCCGAAGTAGTTGCAGTCATGGTCAAAGTGGCCGCATTGCTCGCGACCGTCGTTACGGTGGCAGTAATTCCTGCCGGTGCGGTCGTCGCGTTCGTTCCCGCGGAATTGGTATACCAGGCGACCGATCCGGCGGTCCCGGATGCCACGTTGGCCGTTGTCGCCGTGAAAGTGGCCGATCCGGCGGCGCCGCCCGTGATTGTTCCCGATTGGGTGCCGAGGGATACCGTCGCGGCTGTCGGGCTCGTATTCGAACTTGAAGAAGAACCGGACATGGGATTCGAGCAGCCATACAGCGCGAGACAAAAAAAGGCTAAAGAGAAAAACAGCCGCCATCCCCTTGAGTTTATCGATAAGAAAGTGCGCGTCATCATGCTACTCCTTCTTTGTGGTAGTTCATGACGAGAACATAGCATCACCTATTGACGAGTCCAATCGGTTTGGGGTGCTAAAAAGTAGAGAAAAAGTCGAGTTTGCCCCTTTCGAGAACTTGAGAAGCGGGTAAGAGGGTTGAGGCCGGTCTTACGGCGCGCCTATAAACCGGCGCCGCGGGCGATTCGGGCCGCTTCCGCTTTATTACGGACCTGGAGCAGAACGGCGATCTCGCCCATGTGGAACTTGATGGTGCTCTCCGCCAGATGAAGTCGGATACCGATTTCCTTGTAGGTGAATCCCTGGGCGACCATTTTCAGCACTTCCCGTTGCCGGGCGTTCAACGGTTCAATCGAATGGACGGGGGAGTCTCCGTCGGTCGTCAGTTCCGCGAGAACCTGCCTGGCCATTTCGGGTCCGAACTTTGCCTGACCGGCAAGGACTTCATCGATGGTGTCGAAAAGTTCGTTGGACTGGATCGATTTGAGCAGAAAGGCAGAGGCCCCGACTTTGGTGGCACGCAGGACATTTTCCGGGCTGGGCGACCCTGTCAAAAGGATGATGTGAACTGCCGGAAATTCTTCCTTGAACCGGGCCGTAGCCTGGATGCCGTCCGTTCCCCGCATCTGGATATCCATCAACACCATTTGGGGTTGTGAGTTTCTCGCGATTTCCAAGGCGTTTTCGGCAGAGGAGGCCGATCCGACGACGGTGTACCCTCCAAGACGCAAGAGGCCGCAAAGACCCTCGCGAAAAAGATCGTGGTCGTCGACGACGAGGATCGAAGTCGAGCGCTGACCGCGTTTCTCGGTCCCAGGGCGGAAGCCTTGAACGTTTTCGACGTCTCCGCCTTGCACCGATCGCGTGGATCCGGAGCTCTGCGCTCCTACGGGATATTCCAGTACGGTACTGGAGCCTTTGCCGGGGGCGGAGTGTATGGTCAAAGTACCGCCGGATTGTCGGGCACGCGTCTTCATGATATCCAAACCGTAGTGGTTGACGGTTGTCTGGACTTTGGGATCGAATCCCCTTCCCTCGTCGGAGATCTCCACCCTTATCCGATTCCGCGTTCTCGAGATCGTGAGGCGTCCCTGGTTGACCCCTGAATGTTTGCGGCTGTTGTTCAAGGCTTCCTGAACGATCTTAAAGGCCCCTACCTGCTGCGATGCCTGCAATTCCAGCTCGGCTTCGCCGCAACGATCGTTCACTTCGACTCTCATCCCGTACTCTGATTCGAGCATACCCAGGTAATTAGACAGGGTCGGAAGCAGCCCTTTAGAAAGGACACCGGCCGAACGGGCGTCGCGAATGATGTCTCGGACGTCGACCTGGGCGTCGGCGGCGATCCTCGCGAGATGCCGCAATCGTCGGTCCACATCTTCGGAAGATTCCGAAGCCAGTTCCGTTTGCAGACCTTCGACCGCCATACCCAGGTAAGCCAGCTTCTGGGTGACCGTGTCGTGGAGTTCGTTGGCGAGCATTTCCCTTTCTTTCAAAATGGCCAGCGTCTGAAGTTCCTGCACCGACCTTTCCCGGGCCTCGTTCTCCAGGCTCAGCTTTTCGGCCGTGACGCGCTTTCTTTGATAGAATGCTTCACGGGTGGAGTTTTCTATCCGATATCCTCCCAGCGCGACCAAGGACATGGCCAACAAGGCGAAACTCAAGTCCAGCAGAGAGCCGTCACCATGGAACTTGAACCACAAAAAGACGAGAAACATGGGTATGGACGCGATGGTCGCCACGAAAAAGCGTAGGCGAAACAGGATGAAAGAAGCGAATCCGACAAAAATCAGGATTCCGGCTCCGTAGTGTCCGAAATCCATCAACCAGGCTGCATATTCCGCAACGACTCCCGAGACGGTAACCGTAAAGGCGCCGATCAACTGTTGCGTGGTCATATTTTTCGTCCAGGAAATCAGAACGAGAATTACGCACAGAAAGGGTACCATTAGGCCGACGCCAATCACGAAAACGGTGCCGCCTTTGTGAATACCGGCAAGAAACGCGGTTGTCACAAGGAGTATCCACATCGCTATTCCGAGAATCAGACCGGTGCGAATGAAACGCAGCCCCACGCGACCGTATTCCTGTTGGAAATCTCGTTCCAGGTCATCGTCCAGAAAGCTGAGTGTATAGGGGCGCCGTTTCCCGCCCTCAGGCATGGCGACCCTCGAATCCCGAGCTGGACCAAGCAGGGCTTTGATGGTTCATCGGCTTCCTCCTCGCAAAACCTCGCCTCGCCGATAGGCTCCTGGAACCAACGCTACTCTGTTTTCCCCGAAGTAAAGGCGGCCGCGATACTAATCAAGCTCTTCAGGGTCGCGGGATGGCGGTAATTTCGGTCCGCCGTCATTCCTCTTTCTTGACGATCGCAATATGCAATTCGTCCAATTGTTTTTGGTCGACCTCGCTCGGGCAGTCATCCATGGGAGACACCGCGAAGCTGTTCTTGGGGAAGGCGATGACTTCCTTGATCGAGGTTTCGCCGGCCATGAGCATGACGAGGCGGTCGAGACCGGGGGCTATGCCGCCATGGGGAGGGGCGCCGTACTTGAAGGCCTCGGTGAGGAAGCCGAACTTGCGCAGGCCCGCCTCCTCGTCGATGCCGACGATCCTGAATATGCGCTTCTGCAGCTCGGGGTCGTGGATGCGGATGGAGCCCGAGGCGAGCTCGAAGCCATTGAGCACGAGGTCGTAGAGGTCGCCCTTGACCGAGCCGGGGTCGGTCTCGAGACTGGAGTGGTAGGCCTCCTGAGGCATCGTGAACATGTGGTGCGCGGCTTCCCACCTGCCCTCGTCCTCGTCGTACTCGAACATGGGAAAGTCCACTATCCACGCGAACTCGAAGGCCTTGGGGTCGCAGAAACCGAGGTCATTGCCGAGCTTCGAGCGCACGGCGCCCAAGGCCTGATTGGCGACCTTCCGTCTCGAGTCCGCGACCATGAGCACGAGGTCACCGGGCTTGGCCCCGAGGAAGGCCACGAGCTCGGCCTCCAGGCCGGGAGCCGCGCCCTCGCCCGAGAAGAACTTCGAGACGCCGCCTTCGAGCTTGGCGCCGCCGCCTTCGGGCGAGGCGACCTTCATCCATGCGAGGCCCTTGGCGCGATATACCTTGGCCGCCGCCTCGAGCTCCTCGATCTGCTTGCGCGAGTAGTCGGCTTTCCCGGGCACGACGAGGGCCTTCACCGCCCCGGCGGGATTCCCGCCGAGGGCGTCCTTGAAGGCCTGGAAGGACGAGCGCCTCGCATGGGCCGAGATGTCCTTCATCTCCATCTCGAAGCGGAGATCGGGCTTGTCGGTGCCGTAGAGCTCCATGGAGTCGTCATAGCCGATGCGTCGGAACCTGGGGGGGAGGTCGACGCCCAGGGTGCTCATGAATACGTGGCCGAACAAGCCCTCCGTCAGCTCGAGGACGTCCTCGCGCTTGACGAAGGACATTTCGATGTCGATCTGTGTGAACTCGGGCTGCCGGTCGCCGCGCGCGTCCTCGTCTCGATAGCAGCGCGCGAGCTGGAAGTACTTGTCCATCCCGCTCACCATGAGGAGCTGCTTGTAGAGCTGGGGTGACTGGGGAAGGGCATAGAACTTGCCGGGGTAGAGCCGGGACGGCACGAGGTAGTCTCGCGCGCCCTCGGGGGTCGACTTGATGAAGGTCGGCGTCTCGATCTCGTAGAAGCCCTTCTCGCCGAGGTACTGACGCACGGCGAAGGCGACCTTATGGCGAAGCTCCATCTTGCGCTGCATGGAGAACGAGCGCAGGTCCAGGTAGCGGTATTTGAGGCGGAGGTCCTCCTTGGCGTCGCTCTTCTCGTCGATCATGAAGGGCAGGGTCTCGCAGCGGCCGAGCACCTGGATGGACTCGGCCACCACCTCCATCCCGCCGGTCTCCATGTCCTCGTTGATCATGTCGGCCGGGCGCGCGCGGACCCGACCGCGGACCGAGATGCAATACTCGAACCTGAGCTCGGCCGCGGCGGCCTTGAGCTCGGCCGGAGCGTCGGCCTCGACGACCGCCTGGGTGATGCCGTAGCGATCCCTGAGGTTGATGAAGCAGATGGGACCGTGGTCCCGCTTGCGGTGAACCCATCCGTTGAGTACGACGGTCTGGCCGGCATCGGCCGCGCGGAGGGCTCCGCAGGTGGTTGTGCGCTTCTGGTATTCCATGGGAGCATTCTACATGAGCACCCTGACCAGCTGCAAGCTTGCGCATCCCCGCTCGAACTTGACCCGACACTGATCGTGGCTTAGAGTTCAATCATGGAACGGCGGAGTCCCGCATGAGCGTTCGACGTTTCCTTACCTTAGCGCTCATCGCCGCGGGAGGCCTTCCCTTGCTCGTCTTCGGCCTCGTCTTCAGCCTCGCGCTGGGTGGGCAGATCGCCGGCAACACGGAGACTCTCTCGCGGACCATGCTGAGGGCCCTCGCCGCCCAAGCGGGCTCGAGCCTCCTCGACGCCGCCGAGGAGGATCTCCCCGCCCTCCTCATCCTGGCGGAGTCCTCGGGCGGCGGCTTCGCGGAGGCGAGCCTCTTGCATTCCTTCAGGCTGCCCCACCCGGAATACGATCTCCTCGCGATCCGGGACGAGGCTTCGGACCGAATCGAGGCGTCCGACCCGGCCGAAGCCGGCGTCGTCGGAGTGGCCTATGACCTCCACGCCGATCTCGAGCCGGGCAAAGTCACCTTCTCCGATCCCTTCCATTCCGAGCTGACCCGCACGGTATCCGTCGAGGCGGCCTACTCGAACGGCCGCAGGACCGTCCTGGCCCTCATCGACCTCGGCGAGATATCCGCGAAGCTCGTCCTCATCGCCCAATCTCCCTCGGATCGGCTCGGCATCGTGGATGGCAGGGGCCGCTACCTGGCCTGCAGCGATCCCTCGCGCGCGCAGAGACTCGAGCGCGTGGACGGCTCGAGCCTCGTACCGGGGCCGGCGAGAGTGAGGTCGGAGGGCCACGAATACTATGCCTCCTCGATGGCGCTCCTGGGGACAACTTGGCGCGTCCTTTACCTTCGCTCCGCCGCCGATGCCGACGCCCCCATGACCGCCTTCATCGACAGCATCCTCGGCACTCTCGCATCGGCTCTCGTCTGTACGGGCTTCATCGCCTTCTTCGCATGGAGGAACATCTCGACGCCCCTATCCTCCCTCGTGAGCCGCATCGATCGGATCGCGGAGGGACATTACGCCGAGCGCATCGAGGGCGAGTCTTCCCCCGAGTTCCGGGAGATAGGCCGAGCCTTCAATCAGATGGCCGACTCCATCGGCAAGCGGGACCGAGAGCTCCAGCGCAGCGAGGAGCGCTATCGGCTCCTCTTCCATCGCAACAGGGTGCCGGCCCTGATCGTCGAGCCCGCCGCCGGCGCGATTCGCGACGTCAACGACGCGGCCCTCTCGTACTATGGATACTCCAAGGAGGAGCTCGAGGCTCTCACGCTCGGGGATATAGATCAGCTACCCGAGGACGCGCTCCGGGCCAAGATCCGCGAGGCTATCGGCGGAGGGGAAGACCATATCCTCTCGCGGCACCGTCTGCGTTCGGGAAAGCTTCGCGACGTCGAGCTGTACATGAGTCCCGTCGAGCTCCAGGGCGAGGCAGACCTGTACTGCATCGTCTTCGACGTCACTCGACGCAGGCTTGCCGAGGAGAGGATGGCCAAGGCCCTCAGGGAGCGGACTCTCCTCCTCCGCGAGGTATACCATCGAGTCAAGAACAACCTCCAGATCGTCTCGAGTCTCCTCAGCCTCCAGACCGAGGGACTCGAGGAGGCGGCCGCGCTTCGCGCGCTCAGATTGGCCCAGGATCGCGTCTACGCCATGTCGCTCGCCCACGAGCTCGTCTATCAGGTACCGGACCTCGCCCAAATCGAAGCCTCGGATTACGCGGGGCAGCTCATAACGAACCTGCAGGCGGCCTACGCCGTCCCGGCGGGATCGGTCGCCTCCGAGCTTCGCCCGATGAAGCTCGAGCTGGAGCGCGCCATTCCCTTCGGGCTCGTATTGAACGAGCTCGTGTCCAACGCCTTCAAGTACGCGAAGCCGTCCTGCGCCCGGCCGATGCGGATAGCCTTCGGGCCGAGCGGCGATGGAGACTCCGCGGTCTTCGTCGTGGAGGACTCCGGGCCAGGCATGCCGACCGATGCCTTCGAGGCCGAAGGGAAGACCGGATCGATCGGCCTATCCCTGATTTCCGCGCTCTCCGCGCAGCTCGAAGGCACGATCTCCTGGGGAGCCGGTCCCGGCGGAACGGGCGCGCGCGCGGAGCTTCGCTTCCCCTCGACCGTACAAAGACGCGAGAAAGGGGGAATGCCGTGAGAAAGGGTGCTTCGCTCGCCGCGCTCTGTCTGGCCTTGGCCCTCGTCCCGAACCCGTCCTCGAGGGCCGCGGCCCAGCCGAGCATCGTCACTCTGCGCTACGCGCACATGAACACGAGGGAGAGCGTCCCGGGGATGCAGGCGGCTTTCTTCGCGGATCGGGTCGGCCTCTACAGCGGAGGCTCGATAAAGGTCGAGGTCTATCCGGACTCCCAGCTCGGGACGCTCGAGGAAATGGCCGACGAGGTGTCCTCCGGCGTCGTCGCCTTCCACCACGACACCGCCGGCACGATGGGGAAGCTCTTCGAGGACTATGCCGTACTCGATACGCCCTATATCTACCGCGACGTCGCGCAGCTCCTCAGGGTCACCGATCCGAGGTCGCCCCTCATGGTCAGGCTGGGGGAGGGACTCCTCAAGAAGAGCGGTGTGCGACTCCTCTACACCTTCTACTTCGGCGCCCGCGAGCTCACCTGCGATCGTCCCGTCAGGAGGCCGGAAGACCTGAAGTCGCTGAAGGTACGCTCCATTCCCTCCCCGATCTATACGACCGCGGTGGAAGGGCTCGGCGCCGTGGCCGCCCCGATCGATTGGGTCCTGACCCCGACGGCCCTCAAGGCGAAGGTCGTGAACGGGGAAGAGAACCCCTTCGACATCATCCTCGACTCGAGGCTCTACGAGACGCAGCCCTACCTCATGCTGACGAACCATATCCTGGCGGCCGACAGCGTGGTCGTGAACGAAGCCGCGTGGCGCCGGCTCACGAGAGCCCAGCGCGACGCCGTCGCGCGCGCTGGTGCCGAGGCGAGCGCCTACGCCACCAAGCTTACCCTGGATAGGGAAGCGGGCGACCTGGCCGCGCTGAAAGCCGAGGGCATGAAGGTCATCGGTCCCGCCGAGGGCCTCGACATCGAAGCCTTCCGTGCCAATACCAGAAGGCTCGTGGAGGCGCGCTTCGGCGCGAAGTGGGAAAGATACTACCGGTTGATCGACGCGGAAAGGTGAGCCGAGGCGAATCCGGACGCTTCCTTTTGTATCCTCGGGGCCGAAGCGGTATTTTATAGTGGCCTGCCGCCGGGGCTTCGCCGACCTCGGCCGACAATGCATCTTTCATCCAGGGGAATATCCGTTGAGAACCAGGACCATGCGCCTCGATAGGCTGTTCCGCGAGCTGCGGAACGCGATCATCCTCCAGAGCCTCACCAGTCGCGAGCTGCGGCGCTTCACCAAGATATGCGAACCGAGGGATTACGACGCGGGCGAGCGCCTCGTCGAGCAGGATGCGATCGGCTCCGACCTCCATATACTGCTCGAGGGAGCATTGGACATTTCAGTCCGCGGAAAGGCCGGAGAGGACATCCGCGTCAGCGAAGTGCGCAAGGGCGACGTCTTCGGCGAGGCCTCCATCTTCATGGACCTGCCGCGCACCGCGAGCGCGATCGCCCGAGGCCCCTGCCTCGTCGTGGCCGTGAGTCGGGACCGACTCTTCGCCTACTGCGAGCGCAACCCCCGCGCCGGCCTCAAGATATTCGGCTTCGTCATCTACAGCCTTTTGAGGCGTCTCGGCTCGACGAGCCGCGAGCTGGCCGCCCAGCGGGAGTCGGTGGTCACCGCAGCCGATCTCGAGGAGCTCGGCGCCTGCTTCCCCAAGTCCCTCGATGATATGCTCGGGACGGGCGGGTGGAAGGACCAAAGCGTCTAAGTCGGAGGGGGACTCATACTCCGCCGAGCGAACGATACCACTCGGCTTGCCGCGAGGTATCGTTCATTTAATCGCCGTGACCAAGTTGGTCAAGGGCAGTGCCTAAGTTGGTCACTCATCGTGGCCAACTTGGCCGATCCCCGTGCCCAAGTTCGTCAAATGCCGTGACCAACTTGGTCGGTCGATGTGCCCAACTTGGGTAATTGCCTCCTCCAAGTTTGCGAGGTGGCATTTACCTCTGGTCCCGTGTCCCGGAATAAGTAGAAAAACAAGGCGTTTTCACTGGTCCCTCTTCGCGGCATTTCCCTTGATCCAGGTCTTCCAGGGTTTCCAGTAATATTCGGTCCAGCCCTTCTTGAGATCCTCGACCTGGTCGTCGGGCACGTTCGCATGGGTTGCCAGAAGGCGGGTGCCCTCTTCCTCGGGCAGGAAGAGGAGAATGAACACGGAATCCGGCGCGTCCTCGGGCCAATCTTCGGCCCTCCATGTCTGGACGATCATCCGGCCCTGCTCGGCGTAAAGGGTCGTCCCCTTGATATAGCCATCCCAGGCCGTGAACGGGGCGCCGGCCTTGGCTTTGATGGTGGCCGCGGAGCCGGTGGTCTCGACGTGCAGCTTCTGGTCGGCGTAGAGGGCATAGACGGTCGCTGGCGGCGCGGCGAAGAGAATGGATTGCGTGAAGGTCTTGGGCATGATTCCTCCCGGCGACAATTATCGCTCGGTGGGGCCGGGATTTCCAGGGCCGTGTTATTTCCCGCTTACTTCGTCGGCCCGGAGGCGGCGAAACCCGCGATATTTAGAATAATGTAATCTTTCCGATAGACTCCCGTAATCGCCGCATAATATCCTTCGGCTTGATCTCGATTAAATCATTCGGAGGAAGCTCGATGACGCGGCGGTCCAAAATAGACGCGAAGGCGCGAGGCGATTATGGCATCTAGGCTGGGTTCAAGGTGGGAACGCCTCTTTGCGTCGGCGCTGCTCTGCGCCGCCTTCGCCGCTAGGGGACTCGCGCAGCAGGCCGGGGAGCCGCAGACGCCGGGAGCCGCGGCGACCGTCGAGGCCCCATCGTCCGTCGGCCCGTCGACCGCGGTCCCGACGGCGCAAGTCCTCCCGCAGGTAAGCCTGGACGACTGTCTTTCGGCCTCGCTTTCGGGCGCGCCCGGCCTCAGGACGGCGAAGGTGAGCCTCGATACCGCCTCGGCCCAGCTCACGGACGCGATCGGAAGCAACGGATTGACTCTGGGAGAGTCTGCCGGATATTCCTACCAATGGCCCATCAGCTCGGCATCGCCAGCTACGATTTCCTCGAGCTCGTCCGGGGTGAACGGGAATAACGTTACGGCAGGGGTATCGCTTACGGGAGGCCCTTCGGCGAACCCAACGACGAGCGTCGACCTCTCGGTCCAGCCGGAATTCCCGACTACCGGCGGGGTATCGACTATATTGGGAGTAAAAGGAAGCCAGGTCGTCTATGACGGCTATCCTGGTGGGCGGCCGACAGGCCTGGTAAAGCAGGCACGCTATGGCTTTCAGATCGCCCAGGTGACCTACGACGCTCAGCTAGAGGCTCTCGCCTACCAGGTAAAGAAAGACTATTACACCTTGCTCGGAGATCAGAAGAGCCTGATCGCCAAGGACGCCACCGTCCAGCAGGCCGAAATAGAACTATCGCAGATGCAAGGATATCTCGCCGCCGGACGGGCCACAAACCTCGATGTCCTCCAGTTTCAGGTGGCGCTGAAGCAGGCTCAGCTGGATCTGCGCACGCAGCAGAATACGATCGAAACGGACAGGAAGAAATTGTCCCTCGACGTCGGATGGACGCTCGACAAGGCCTATGGCGTTCAGGACGTTCCGAGTCCCGCCCTTCCCTCATTGGACCAGAAACAGGCTCTCGACACGGCGTACGCGGACAGGCCCGAGCTCAGGACCTACGATCTCGAAGTCGCGAATGCCGGTATCGACCTCTTGTTGCAAAAGAGCTATTTCGCCCCTGCGGTGTCGATAGACGGCGGTCTTAGTTTCGCGCAGGACCTCACCCCGGATACGCTCAACGGGGGCACGATCTCCCTAGGGGCGACAATCAATCTACCGCCGATCTACGACGGTAAGCAACAAGCCTCGCTGGTGCGCGAGAAGGCCAATGCTCTCGAGACTTACGGCGTGCAGCGAGAGCAGGAGCGCCAGAGTATTACGATAGCCGTGCAGAATGATCTCTTTTCCGTAAAAGACGCGAGCGATCGCCTCGAGCTCGCCCAGGAGACCCTTGCCGAGGACCAAGGCCTCTACGATTTGCAAAGGGCCAAGTTCAGGGCCGGCACGGCATCCTCCGTTGATGTCATGACTGCTTTCTCCAACCTCGCGGCGGCTCAAGTGGGGCTCGAAACGGCGAAATCGACATATAACCTCGCTATCCTGGCGCTTGACAATGACATGGGACAATAAGGGAGAAACTGCATGAATAAGCGATCGAAGACGATCATCGCGCTTGTCGTCGCCGCGGCGGTAATCGCAGGGGCTTGGCTCTTGCTGAAGCAGCACGCGAGCAACGGCGCGAGCCTCCATTACGTCTCGCGTCCCGTCGGCTACGCCGATATCTCCGCCACCGTAAGCGAGACTGGCACCGTCAATCCCGTCACTCAGGTCCAGGTGGGGAGCGAGGTGTCGGGAACGATCCTGACGCTCCTGGTCGACTACAACTCGATCGTCCGCAAGGATCAGGTCCTGGCGACTCTCGATCCGACGACTTTTCAAGCCTCCGTCGATTCGGCGCAGGCCAACCTCAGCCTCACCCAAGCCACGCTCGAGAGCGCGAAAGTCAACGTCGGGAAGATGAAGGACCTCCTCGATCTCGCGAACCTGACGCTCCAGCAGGACGAGCCGCTCGCCAAGCAGGGCCTCATCCAGGAAAGCCAGATTCAGAGCGAGAGAACCGCCGCCTTGACCGCCGGGCAGGATTACCTCGCCGCGCAGTCCGCGGTCAAGGTCGCCGAGGCCCAGGTCTCGGTGGCCCAGGGACAGCTCGAGCAGGCTAAATTCAATCTATCCAAGACCGTCATCACGAGCCCCTTCGCCGGTATCGTCATGGCGCGCAACATCAGCATCGGGCAGACCGTCGCCTCGTCGCTGCAGACTCCCACGCTCTTCACCTTGGCTACCAACCTGACGGATATGCAAGTGGACACTTCGGTGGACGAGGCCGACGTCGGGAGCGTGCAGACGGGAGAGGCCGCCATTCTCACCGTCACCGCTTTCCCGAATCATCCCTTCGCGGGGACCGTGAGCCAGGTCAGGGTCAATCCCACGACCGTCCAGAACGTCGTCACTTACGACGCGGTGGTCTCGGTCCATGATACCTCGGGTAAGCTCCTGCCGGGCATGACGGCCCAGGTGAACATCGAAGTCGGGAAGCGGCCCCACGTCCTCGCCGTGCCCATCGCCGCCGTGCTTTATAGGCCTCTGGCCGCGCCGACCCCGTCGCAGGGCGGGGCCTTCGGCGGCGGATTCGGGGCAGGCATCTCGCAATCGTCCGGAGCTCCCCCCGCGGGACAGGCGGTAGCCGGCGCGCCGGGTTCCCAAGTGACGCTGTGGCTGCTGCGGGACGGGCATCCTATGCCGACCCAGGTGGTGATAGGTCTTTCGGACGGCAAGAACATAGAGATAACGAGCGGAAGCCTGGTCGAGGGCGATCAGGTGATCGTCGCCCAGTATCGCGGAGCTGCGCGGAACGGAGCCGGCAGGCCATCGGCCAACGGAAGCGGCGCTCCTAGCTCCGCTTCTCCGTCCGCGAACGGCTCTCCGAATGCGGCCCTGCAGACCGGGAGAAGGACTTCACCCGACTCAGGCGCAGGCGCCGGCCAAGCTTCGTCGGCTCAACCGGCTTCGGTACTGCCCGGCGCGAGACCCGCGAACGTCGACGGCGGCTCGACCGTCGGTAAGCGCCCGGCGGCATCGGCCTCGGACCAGGGCGCTACCTCAGATGCGCACCCGAAAAGGAACAAGGATTGGAAAAAGCGCGCCGATGCGGCATCGGGAGCGGAAACGCAGAACGCCGTTCCGCAGACGGGCGGGGCCGCAACGACCGGCAATGCGCCGACTGCCGGCGGCGCGCCGGGAACGGGCGGCGCGCCGGGAACCGGCGGCGCGCCGGGAACCGGCGCGAATGCCCCGGCGGGACAGTGAGCATGACTAACCTAGGGGAATCGGAAGATCATAGCCCGCTTATCGAGGTCCAAAACCTGACCAAGGTGTACGGAGAGGGGGAATCCGAGGTTCGGGCGCTCGCGGGGGTCAGCTTCTCGGTGTGTCGAGGCGAGTTCGTCGCCATAATGGGGCAGTCGGGATCGGGCAAGTCGACGCTCATGCATCTGCTCGGCTGCCTCGACAGGCCGACTTCCGGGTCCTACCGCCTCTCCGGCCAGGAAGTCGCCGGCCTTTCTCGCGATCAGCTGGCCGCCGTACGTTCCAAGCAGATCGGCTTCGTCTTCCAGAGCTTCAACCTCCTCGCAAGGACCAGCGCCCTCGAGAACGTAGAGCTTCCGATGCTCTACGCCGGGACCCCCCGGGAGGACAGGGAAAGTCGCGCCAAGGTCCTCATCGAAGAGGTGGGCCTCAGCTCGCGCATGGATCATAAGCCTAACGAGCTCTCGGGAGGCCAGCAGCAGCGCGTCGCCATCGCCCGCTCGCTCGCGAACGGGGTTCCCCTCCTCATGGCCGACGAGCCGACGGGCAACCTGGACAGCGCGAGCAGCGTCGAGATCATGAACCTCTTCCGCAGGCTCAACCGCGAGTCCGGCATAACGGTCATAGTCGTGACCCATTCGACCGAGATAGCCGCCTGGTCGGACCGCATCATCACCTTCAAGGACGGACTGATCGTCAGCGACAAGCCTGCTTCGGAGAAGGCGCCCGAGGGGGCCTGCGAGGCGACGGCGACTCTCGCACAGGCGCCGAGAGGCTCGGGCATAAGTCTCGTCGTCCTCATACGGACGGCCTGGAAGGCCTTGAGGCGAAACATCAGCCGTTCGCTATTGACCATGCTAGGCATCATTATAGGTGTCGGCGCCGTCATCGCGTCCATGGCGATCGGCTCAGGGGCCCAGGCGGCGGTGCTCAAGCAGATCGAGACCCTGGGGGCCAACCTCGTAGTGATCACTCCCGGCAGCATCTCGACGGGAGGGGTACAGATGGGCTCGGGTACTCGTACGACGTTATTGCCGAGCGACGTCGCCGCCATCGCGGAAAACGTGCCGGAGGTGGCGGGAGTCTCCCCTTACTCCCAGATCTCCTCGCAGGTCATCGCCGCCGGCTTGAATTGGTCCACGATGATCGCCGGAACGAATACGAAGTATCCCGAGGTGGGGAATTGGACTCTCTCTCAAGGTCGGTTCTTTTCCGACGACGAGGTGGCCAAGGTCGCGAAGGTGGCCGTCCTCGGGACCACCGTCGCCGCCAATCTCTTTCCGACCGGAAACGCGGTGGGCAGCGAGATCACCATCAAGAGCGTGCCCTTCAAGGTCATCGGCATATTGGGGATCGAAGGGGCAGACCGGCTTCGGCAGGGACCAGGACGACATCGTGATGGTCCCGATCACCACCCATCAGCAGCGGCTGTCGGGTCAAACGTGGGTCAACAGCATACAGATCTCCGCCTCCTCCCCCGACGTGGTCGACGGCGTCGTAGACTCGACTGAGCGGCTGCTTCGGCTTCAGCATCACCTCTCCCCGCGCCAGCAGGACGATTTCACCATCAGGAACATCGCGAACGTCCAGCAGGTGCGGATAGCGACTACCCAGACGCAGTCCCTCCTCCTCGCCGCGGTCGCGATCGTCTCCCTCGTGGTAGGCGGAATCGGCATCATGAACATAATGCTGGTGTCCGTGAGCGAGCGGACGCGCGAGATAGGCCTCCGCATGGCGGTCGGGGCCAAGGGCCGCGACATCCAGCTGCAATTCCTCATCGAGGCTCTCTCGATGGCGATCGCCGGGGGAATCATCGGCGTGGCGATGGGAGTCGGAGTCTCCGATCTCACCTCTCTGATAGGTCATTGGCCGACGGTCATCACGGTCTTCTCAGTCTTTCTCGGCCTCCTGTCGGCCGCCGGTACCGGCGTGGTCTTCGGCTACTACCCGGCGCAGCGGGCGGCGGCGCTCGATCCGATCGAGGCCCTGCGCTACGAATGAACCGGAACGGTTCCGCGAGCGCCCCGCGAGCTCGGGCGCGGGCCTTGACTCCGGGGTGATTGCACTATAATTAAGGGCGAGGAGGGGCGCCCCCGCGTCCAGCAACCGCCTGATCCCTGGCTCCCGCCAACCCTCCTCGCGCCCCGAGGGGCGGAGCAAGGCCATGGCAGTAATCACGATCTCGCGAGAATACGGCAGCGCCGGCAGTCAGGTCGCGCGCAGGACGGCGGAGCTTCTCGGCTATCGCTACGTGGACAAAGCCGTCATCGGCAGGATTTTCGCCGGCTACGGACTCACGGATTTCAACGCCATCTACGAATCCGAGTCCAGCATCTGGTCGGTCTTCGACGCGAGGCACCGAACCATGATATCCATGCTCGAGCGCCTCGCCTTCGCCGTCGCGCGGCACGGACAGGCGGTCATCCTGGGGAGGGGGAGCTATGTCGTCCTGGCGGGTCATCCGGGGGTCCTCAACGTCAGGCTCCGCGCCCCCTTCGAGTGGCGGGTCTCCAGGGTCATGGGTGAGGAGGGCCTCGAGGACCGCTCGCGGGCCGAGGCGGTCGTCCGCGAGGGGGACAAGGTCCGCTCCTCCTTCGTGTCCTCGATCTATGGGCTGCGCTGGGATTCGATGGAGCGTTTCGACCTCGTGATGGACACGAGCAAGATCGGCGTGGACAGGGCGGCTTCGTGGATCGCCGATGCCGCCGGAGCCCTGCCCTCCGAGACCCTCGAGGCTTCGCGGGAGTCGCTCGGCCCCAGGAACTATCCGGACGATCCGACCTTGAACGAGGCCGTGAAAGCCGAGCTCGGCGGCTAGGCCGTCGGCGTCGCGGTCGATGGCGCGCTCGAGCCGGGCTGATTCAACAGGATCATGTTCCAGCTGAACGGAGCCAGGACGATCGCGCCGGCCCCCTCTACGGGCGAGCTTCGAGGGACCACCCTGTCCGGGGCGGCGGCGGTATTCGTCGCCTTGAGGTCCTCGTGCCTGAGCTCCACCCTTTCGGCGACGCGCAGGTCGTCGAGGCCGGCCGCCTGGAGGTCCAGCTCCATCGCCTCCCCGCCCCTGTTCACGCAGAAGAGGCGGAGCGAGCGGCCGTCCTCGGAAAGCACGGCCGAGGCGTCGAGGTAAGGCACCTCCCCGTACGTCCTGTTGTCGTAGGAAGGGCAATCGATCCGCAGGTCCATCGACGTGCCGCGGCCGAATCTCGACGCGTAGAGGAAGGGCCAGTAGATCGTCTGCCGCCAGGAGGCTCCGCCGTTGTCGGTCATGATGGGCGCGATGACGTTGACGAGCTGGGCGAGGCAGGCGATGGACACGCGATCCGCGTGGCGGATGAGGCTGTTGAGCATGCAGCCCACGACGAGGGCGTCCTCGAAGGTGTAGACGTCCTCGAGGAGGCGGGGCCCGACCTGCCAGGACTCGGCCTTCGCGTCCGCCTCGCGCGAATGGAACCAGACGTTCCATTCGTCGAAGGAAAGCTTCATCTCCCTCTTGCTCCGCTTCTTCGCCTTCACGTGGTCGCAGGTCGCGACGACCGATTCGATGAATCTGTCCATCCCGCGCGAGGCCGCCAGGAAGGTGGCGAGGTCGTCGTTCGGGTTGCCGAAGTATTGATGGAGGGAGAGATAGTCGACCGAGTCGTAGCAATGGTCGAGGACGGTCGCCTCCCAGAGCGGGAAGGTGGGCATGGTCCCCGTCGAGCTGCCGCAGGCGACGAGCTCGAGCGCGGGGTCGAAGAGCTTGATCGCCTTGGCCGTCTCGTAGGCGATGCGGCCGTACTCGTCGGGGGTCTTTTGCCCGACCTGCCAGGGGCCGTCCATCTCGTTGCCGAGGCACCAGAGCTTGATGCCGAAGGGCTCCGCCGATCCCTGCTCTTTGCGCAGGTCGCTCCAGTAGGAGCCGCCCGGATGGTTGCAGTACTCGACCAGATCGCGGGCGGCGTCGATGCCGCGCGTGCCCAGGTTGATGGCCATCATGGGCTCGGTCCTCGCCTCCTTCGCCCAATCGACGAATTCGCGGAGGCCGAATTCGTTGGGCTCGAGGGACTTCCAGGCGAGGTCGAGGCGGCGCGGCCTCTGCGAGACGGGGCCGACCGAGTCCTCCCAGTTGAACGACGAGACGTAGTTGCCGCCCGGATAGCGCACGATGGGCACGTCGAGCGCGCGGACGAGCTCGAGTACGTCGCGCCTGAAGCCCCGGGCGTCGGCGGCCGGGTGGCCGGGCTCGTAGATGCCGCCGTAGACGGCGCGCCCGAGATGCTCGATGAAGGAACCGTAGAGGCGCCTGTCGATCTTTCCGATCACGAATTCCCTGTCGATGCGAAGCCTTGCCTTCATTCCGCTTTCCTTATGGAGCCTATCCCTTGATGCCGCCGGCGCTGAGGCCGGAGATGAAGAAGCGCTGGAAGAAGAAGAATACGATGATGATGGGTACGGACGCCGCGCAGGAGCCCGCTATGAGCATGTCGTAATTGTTCCCGTAGGGAGTGAGGAGGCTGTTGAGCCCGATGGTCAGCGGGAACATATCGCCGGTGCGCATCACGATGAGCGGCCACAGGAAGCTGTTCCAGGCCTGCTGCGACATCAGGATGGCCATCGCCCCGAAGGCCGGGGCCATGAGGGGGGCGGTGAGGAGGAAGAAGATCCGGAATTCGCCGAGCCCGTCGATCCGCCCCGCGTCGAGGTAGTCCTTGGGTATCCCGAGCGAGTATTGCCTGAAGAAGAAGATGGCGAAAGGCGAGACGATGAAGGGCGCCACGACGCCGGCGTAGCTGTTCATGATGCCGATCGCGGACATCAGCTTGTACAGGGGGAGTATGAGGATCTGCAAAGGCACGAGCATGACCGCGAGCACGAGCATGAACACGAGGCTGCGTCCCCTGAAGCGATAGACTCCGAGCCCGTAGCCGACGAAGGATGAGAGGATCAGGGAGAGCCCGGCCTGCAGGATGGTGAGTATCGCGCTATTTTTGAACCAGGTGAGATAGACTCCGTCCCTGCTTGTCGCGAGCTCGATGAAATTCTTGGGGTCGATGGCGCTCGGGACCAGGGTCCCGAACGCTATCCCGTAGCGCATCAGGTCGCGCCCGGGACGGAAGCTCGCCATGATGAGGGCGAAGATGGGGAAGACGGCGACGATCACGAGCGCTCCCAGGAGGAAGTATTTTCCCGCGGCGCGATACGCGCCCCCTCGCGAGGCTGGGCCCATCATCGGTCCTCCTTCCCGAAAAAGCCGAAAAGCTTCAGTTGAGCGATCGCGAGGGCGAACACGATCAGCATCAGGACCAGCCCGATCGAGGAGGCGATTCCCAGGTCGCCGAGCTGGAAGCCCTTCTGGTAGATGAGCCCCACCATCGTCAGGCCGACATTGTTCGGCGACACGCCCTGCCAGAAGATGTAGCTCTCCTCGAACATGGAGAATCCGCCGAATATGCTGATCGTCGTCACGAAGACGATCGTGGGCCTGAGAAGGGGGAGGGTGATGGAAACGAGCCTCCTGCCCGCGCCCGCGCCGTCGATCTCCGCCGCCTCGTAGAGATCGGCGGGGATGGCCTGAAGGCCCGACATGAAATATACGATATTGACGCCCGTCCATCGCCAGACGGCTACGAGGACCATGAGGGCCATGGCCTGCCAGGCGCCGCCGAGGATCCAATCCACCGGCTTCGCCCCGAGGAGACCCAGCATCGAGTTGACGACCGCCCTGCCGCTCGCCGCGAACATGAGTCGGAACACGGTTCCGGCGACCACGACCGACACCAGGGACGGGATGAAGAAGGCCGCCCGATAGACCGAGTTGAGCCGCTTGAGCCCGGAATTCAAGCAGCACCGCGAGGATCACCGGGACGGGAACGAGGAGCAGGATGGTATAGACCGTATATTGAAAGCTGACGCCGAGGGCCTGGGCGAAGTCCGGCGAGAACATTTTCCGGTAATTTTCCAGGCCGATATAATGCGTTTGGCCGGGGATTACCTTCTGAAAGCTCATGACCGTCGTTCCGATCAGCGGATATAGGTAGAAGGCGCAGAAGGACAGGAGGAAAGGCAGGACGAAGACGTAGGGAACCAGCCTATAGGATCGAAAATACGAAGCGGTCTTCACGGCTCCTCCATAGGAAGATACCCGCGGGGCCTTCCGGCGAGGCGGGTATCCTCTAGGCACCTATTCTAGCGGGATTACTTGCGGAGGTCCGCCGCCGCGTCCTTGAGCGCCTGTTCCGGCGTCTTGGATTTATCCGAGAGGGCCTGGAACATGACGTTGTGCTTGACGGAGTCGATTATGGCCGGGTAGTTGCCGCCGACGTTCGTCGTATTGAAGCCGTCTTTGACCTTGAGGAGCATGCCGAAGACGGCCGTCCCGTTCTGGAAGAATTCCGTGAATTTATTGGGCTCCGTCATGGCTTTGTCTCCCCAGACATCCCAGCGGAGCGGATCGAAGCCGAGCTGCTTCCATATCTCGATGGTCCCCGCCTTCGTGCCCTTGCAATAGAAGAGGAACTGCTTCGCCAGCGCGAGGTTCTTGCTCGTCTTCACGACGGCGGTGCCGGTGCCGCCCATGCCAGCCGAGGTGAACTTGGACTTGATCCCGTAGACTTCGGGAGAGCCGTCGAATACGGGCATCGGGCGCACGGCCATTTTGCCCTTGAGGTCGGCCATGTAGTCGGTGAAGCGGCCCATGTACCACATCGGCATCCAGACCGAGGCGGCGCCGCCGTCGTTCATGAAGCCGTAGTAGCCCTCGGAGTGGTGGAATCCGCCGGGAGTCGGAATGGCTATCTTGTACTTGTAGATCATGTCGTAGAGCAGCTTGAGTACTTTGATATTGATGTCGCTGTCGAGGATGACCTTGTTGTTGGAGTCTATGACGTCGGAGCCCGCCATATTGAGCAGGGGGTAGAAGGACCAGTGCTCGGTGACCTCGATCGTGGTCATGGGCTTGCCGGTCTTGGCGACGACCTGCTGGCCCGCCTTGATGTAGTCGCTCCAGGTCTTGATCTTGTCGATGTCGACTCCCGCGGCCTTGCAGATCTCGTTGTTGTAGTACATGACTTCGGCGCCGACGTGGAAATCGAGGCCGTAGTACTTGCCGTCCTTTTGATAGAGCGCGAGGCGCGACTGGACGAACTGCTTCTTCTCCGGATCGATGAGGTCGTTGAGCGGGGCGAGCTGGATGTCGCCCTGGAGATAGTTCGCGAACTTCGATATCTCGATATCGCTGATGTCGGGCGCCCCTGATCCGGACTGGAGGGACACCAGAAGCTTGTTGTGCATGTCGTCGTAGGGGAAGACCTCGCCCTTGAGATTGATCTGCTGACTCGGGTGCTCGGCGTTCCATTTCTCAGCCATGCTCTGATAGAATTTCAGGTGTACCTCCTGAAACGTCCAAAGCGAGATGTCCGTCTTCGCCTGAGAGAAGACTAGCGTGAAAGGAATGAGGGCGAGGACTAGGACGGCCACGATTGACTTCTTCATCTTTCCTCCTCTTATTGGCGATTTGTATCGCCAAAATTGATAGTGATAGACGAAACCATGGAAGTTAAAGTCTTTTTTAGAGTTCCGTCATTAATTTGGGAGCATAAAGCAAGTTTAACGGTATGTCAAATATAAAATATGATTATTATCCGAAAAATGGTATTGATATCGACAAATAACTGGAACAATTCTCTTGTATTATATCAATAAACAGGATATATATGCGTTATGCACGGCAGTCCAAAGATACTAGTCATCGATCCTCGCGAAGACCAGGAAATAATCCTCGGCCTCGCATCGGACGTTCGTCTGAGCATATTGGGCCTGCTTCATACGAAATCGGCCAATATAAACGAAATCGCCGAAGAGCTTTCCCTGCCCCAATCCACCGTCGCGACGAACGTCGCCACTCTCGAAAGGGCGGGACTCGTCATGTCCGATATAGTCAAAGCCAAGAAAGGCAACCAAAAGATCTGTCGAGCGGTCTACGAAGAGCTCGTCATCCGCTTCAACGGAGACGAGAAGAGAATGAGCGACGATCTCATCGAGGTCGAGATGCCCATCGGGCTCTTCACCAGCTACGAGGTATCGGCCCCCTGCGGGCTTTGCTCGTCGGATGGCATCATCGGATATCTGGACGTGCCCGATTCCTTCCTCAATCCGGATAGAATGAAGGCAGGACTCCTCTGGTTCGAGCGCGGCTGGGTCGAGTACAAGTTCCCCAACAACAGTCTTTACAAGGAAAAGCCCATACGCAAACTCGAGATCAGCGTCGAGCTTTCCTCCGAGACGCCCGGCACCAATAAGAATTGGCTTTCCGATATCTCGCTCTGGCTCAATTCCGTCGAGGTCGGACGATGGACCTCTCCCGGGGACTTCGGCGACAAACGCGGCACCTTGACGCCGGAATGGTGGAAGCTCGAGGGGTCGCAATACGGCCTGCTCAAGAACTGGAGCGTTTCCGACGAGGGCAGCTTCGTCGACGGCGTTCGCGTTTCCGACGTCCGCCTCGCGGACCTCGCGCTTCCCGACCACCACTCGATAAAGGTGAGAATAGGCATCAAGGACGAGGCCGAGCACGTGGGCGGCATCAACGTCTTCGGCCGCGGCTTCGGAAACTACGACCAGGCGATCGTCCTTCGCCTATACTTCGCTTGAGCCTGAGCCTGAGCCTGAGCTCGTCTCGGTCGAGCTCGCCCGAGACTGGCGCAGGCACGTTGACAGGGCCGGGCCATTGAGGGGAAAATCAGGGTTGTATGGAGGTGGGCGGGATGATCACGAAGTATTGCCTCAAGGCCAAGTTCGCGGGGATCGAGAACGAGCTCTTCTTCGAGGTCGACGAGAAGGAATTCTCGCGTCTCAAGGAGCGCTATCTCGCAGTCTCCCGGCCCGAGGAGGCGATCTCCTTCAAGATGAGCGACGGCTCGGCGGCGATAATCGCCTGCAAGAGCGTCGAGACCCTCCACTTCGTCTTCGAGTCGAGCCTCGAAGAGTTCCCCCCTCTCGAGAACATCAAGGATGCGGATTGCGTCGTCAAATACCGCCTCCTCGGGCGTAGCGATCCAGAATACCTCGCCGTCGACTCGCCTTCCACGGCCGTGGAATTCTACGACCGCGTCCGCGAGGCCCTGGAGACCGATTTCGCCGAGGACGCCGGCCTCTTTTTCGCCGTCGCCGACGAGGACGGCAAGGACTTCTACTTCAATCGCGAGGCCTTCTTATACATCGTCGTGCCCAAGAAGACCTTCGACGAAGGCTGCAAGCAGCTCGGAAAGAATAGGGCCTAGCCGAAGCAGGTCTTCCCTGGGATCCATTCCAGCCGGTCAGCGATGGATACTTCCCTGGCACTCTTGGTTTGTCCCAAGTAATCGAGGCAATTTCAAAATGCTGAAGCATTTTGAAATTGCCACCTTGGAATGCGGCATTTGCGCACGGTTTCGAAGAAACCGGAGCAAATGCGAAGCCACTTTCAAAACTAACCGTGTTTTGAAAGTGGATCAATCCTTAATACGAATTGGCTCAAGGCTCGGCGAGCGAAGCGGAGGGTGAATTGCTCGTGCATTATTCCGAGGTCCTTCTCGTCGGCATGATCATCGGCTTTCTCGGCGGCCTTTTCGGCAAGGGAGGCAGCGCGATCGCCACTCCCATGCTCAGCCTCATCGGCATTCCTGGATTCGTCGCGGTAAGCGCCCCCTTGCCGGCGACCGTGCCGGGCACTTTCATCGCCTCCCTGCAATACTGGAAGCTCAAGCTCCTGGATTGGCAGATCGTTCGATGGAGCATCTTCGTCGGCATCCCCGCTTCCCTCCTCGGGTCCTATCTCACCAAGTTCACGGGCGCCGGTCCTCTCCTGATCGCCACGGGCGTCATGGTGCTCGCCTTCGGCCTGAGCTTTCTCCTCTTTCCAAAGGAGAGGAAACGAGAGTCCTCGACCGAAGCTTCAGTGGCGATCGCCGAGCTTCGCTTCGGGCGGCTTCGGCTCGCGGTCATAGCCTGCTTCGTGGGACTCGTCTCGGGGCTCCTGGCGAATTCGGGGGGCTTTCTCCTGGCGCCGAGCTTCACCCGTTTTCTGCGCCAACCGATCAAGAAGGCCTTCGCCTGCTCGCTCGCCGTATCGATCTTCCTCGCCTTGCCCGCGACGATCGTCCATGCATTGCTCGGCCACATCGACTGGCTGATCGCCTTGTTCGTGGCTATGGGCTCTGTTCCCTTTTCGTACCTGGGGGCCAAAGTGGCGATCAAGATGGATGCGCGCAAGCTGGAACGCTGGTATGGGCTCGCCTTGACGGCTCTGGGCATCCTCTTCCTCTTCAAACTCTGACCCTCCGTCGTGCCGGCCCGAGCGTCGGCGCGTCAGTCCTCCTCGGGCGGCAGGTAGTTTTTTCTCATCCACAGCCCTCGGCCTGTGCAAATCTTACCCGGTCCCTCGCGTCCGATCCGGGATTTACCCTCGGAATCGAGTAAAATTCATCCGGGAAATTTGGCATGGATCCTGCATATCGACAGACGATCGATGACACTCGATCGTCGTGCGTAGGCACGCCCAAATTCAGTTCTTCGAGGAGTAGCATCATGAGGAGATTGCTGATCGTCTGCATAGCCGTTACCGCGCTCGCGGAAGCCGCCATCGCCCAAGACGCGCCCGTCCCGCAAGGGGACGCGCCGGCGCAGGACCAATTCGCTGGCCAGGCCGTGAAGCTGACCGGAATCCTTCAAGTAGTCGACGGCCAGATCGGGCTCGTCGCCAATGGGACGAACTACATTCTGCCTCGGCTCGAGCGGCTGGTCGGCTTCGTCAAAGAGATCCAGGAAGGGGCTACGGTGACGGTTGAGGGCGAGGCTTTCGCCATCCCCACCCAATCCGATTATTCGGTCCTCGAGATTGTCAAGCTCTCCATCGGCGGCAAGGACTACAACTTCGGCAACCTGGGGAATCGTGATTTCGGGCCTATGGGCGGAGGCCGGGATATGGGGCGAGGCGGTATGGGGCAGGGGACTCGCTGGTAGATTTTCGAACTATCAGCGAGTCCATCCGTTTTAGGTGGCCCCTCTTGTTTTTCGTCCCATGGCGGCCAGGAGCTTGTCGCGAGTCATCGGCAGGGATCGCAGCCTTACGCCCACGGCGTCGAATATCGCGTTCGACAAGGCGGGGGCGACCGGGTTGAGACCTACCTCGCCCATGCCCTTGGCGCCGAAGGGCCCTCCCGGCTGCGGCCTCTCGACGATGGCGACCTCGATGGGCGGGACGTCGACGATGCGCGGAACGCCCAGCTTCCGTAGCGTATCCGTGAGGACGCCGCGCTCGTCGGCGACGAAGCTCTCGGAAAGGGCATAGCCCAGGCCCATTGCGGCGGCGCCCTCGATCTGACCGACAACGCTCATGGGGTTTATGGCCCTGCCCACGTCCTGGGCGATGAAGAGGCGCAGGGGCCTGACGGCTCCGGTATCCAGGTCGACCTCGACGGCCACCGCGGAGCTCGCGAAGCAATACGCGTAATGTATGCCGAGATCCGAGCCGCCCTCTCCCGGAGAGGGCGCGGCCTCGGTCCTGTGGGCCCTGGTAGCGGGGGGCAGGTACCTCGCCTCGGCAAGGACCGGGAGCCCCGCGGCCAGGGCGCGCTCCCGGAGCCCCCGGAGCTCGGCGGCGGCCGCGACGGGATCGCCGCTCGCTCCGCCAGCGGGAAGGAAGGCCGCCAGGCGCTCCCGGAGCTCCTGGGCCGCCATCTTGACGGCGTTGCCCGTCACGAAGGTTTGCCGGGAGGCCGTGGTCATGCCGCCGTCCGGGCAGGTCCGGGTGTCGCAGGCGACCACGTCGACGAGCTCGTAGGGGAGGCCGAGGCATTCGGCCGCGATCTGGGCGGCCACCGTGTCCGAGCCTTGGCCCATGTCGGCGGCGCCCGTGCGTACCGACACGCGCCCCTGGGGCGTAAGCTCCACGATCGCTCCCGC
>CAVZVX010000094.1:0-35619 GCA_963778775.1 uncultured Spirochaetota bacterium
GCCGACGCCAAGCAGCGACACAGCGCCCGCACCTTGCATCAAGAAGCGCGTCAACGCTGGCGTCTGGCGGTGCTCAAAGAAGCCAATCTCCCGGACAAGATCAAGCCGCGCCAAGTGCAGCACTATCGTCGGCATGTGAAGCACAGCCAAGCTGCCAGCAAAAAGGCCGATGAACTACGGGCTCAACTCGAAGATGCCCGGCAAGGCCCACGACGCCCTCGTACCGCATCGCAGCTCGCCGCCGAAGTGGGTTGGAAAAGCCCACGGCCGATCCCGTGCTCGATTGCGCGAGCTGTTGGCCGAGTTGAACGGCCAGCGCACGAAGTTCGAGCGCCGCGAAGCTTGCTGGCCGAGGCAAGCGCCGCCCATCGCCGCTGGGCCGCGCGTGCGACGGTTGGACGCGTGGCGCACGGCCTCGGCGAGCGCCACCTGGCCGATCTCGTTTGGAAAACGCCGCGGAACTGAATGGCGCCGTCGAGCAGCTCAAAGAGGTCGATCGCCTGCGCGGCGAAGTCGTCGCTCTCACCGCCGACATCGCCGCAGCCTTGCACGGCCGCGCCCTGAAAGCGACTTGAAAGACGATCCTCGACGGCGACATCGATCCGGCCATCTCGAAAAAGAGATCGCCGAGAAGAGCGGACAGGCCGGCGCCCGGCTGGAACAACTCTTCGAGCGGCGCGGCCCAGTGCGCGAACAGCTCAAGAGCCTGGCCGGCGACACGCCGCCTGGCCGAAAAGCAAGTCGAGCTGGCCACCGTCGAGACGCGGCAGGAACGGGCGATCGACGCTGGCGCATGTGGCCTATGCTCGAAGTGCTGGAGACAGTGCGCGAAATATACGAACGCGAACGTCAGCCGGCCGCCCTGCGGGAGGCGTCGACCTATCTCGCGCTGACCGGCGGACGCTATCGCCGCGTGTGGACGCCGCTCGGCCACCGCGTGCTGCGGGTTGACGACGCCGGGGGCTGCTGCCCGTCGAAGTGCTCAGCCGCGGCACGCGAGAGCAATTGTTCCTCAGCCTGCGGCTGGCGATCATTCGGGCTTATGCCGAGCAGGGCATCCGTTTGCCGCTGGTGCTGGACGACGTGCTGGTGAATTTCGATCCAAGCGGGCCAAGGCGGCGGCGATCATGCTGCGCGAATTCGCCCGGAAAGCCATCAGGTGTTGGTCTTCACCTGCCACGAGCACATCGCGAGATGTTCCGCTGGCTGAAGGCCGACGTCCGCGAGCTGCCCGATCGCAATGCGAAGTAGTCCGCCGATTGGGTCGATGTCACACCCGATCCCGAGCCAGAGCCGATTCCCGGCCGCTGCATTTCAAGCTGGCGACACCGGCGCCTGAGCCCGAGCCGTCGAGTCCGGTGGTCGTGGAGCCGCCGCTCAAGCAAGCCATTTCGCTCCCCGAGCCGCCGGCGCCGATGCCGGGGGCGTTCGAGCGCGAAGCCGCCTCGCGCTCGTCGGATCGTGCGGGGTTGCGCCGCGGCCGCGCGTCAAGCCGCCGCGTCGAGCGATGCCCGCCCCCACGTGCGTGCGCCGCACGATCATCACCCGCCCCGAGCGATGGAGCGGTGAAGAGTTCGAAGGGGAATTGGCCGATCGCGTGACCAACGGCGTCACGTACGATGAGATCATCGGCCCGCAGCTGATCGTCCCCGGCAACGGCCGCTCCGACCACCCAGCCGCCGGGCTCTTCTTCCACGAAGAGACCACTCGCCCGGAAGTGACCTACGACGAGGTGGAATACGACGACCGCTACGACGAGCGGGATTCGGAAGCGTATTCATGCGCGCCCGGTGAGCCACTCGTTGGCCGGGTTACAAGCGTCCCGTGGTCCCATCCACGTCTTTCCTTTGGGGAGTCCAGTAGCTACGATTCTTTACGTCTCCGCACTTTTGGGTGGTCGCGCAGTTTGCATGGGTCGATGGTTTTACAATATCGACGCCTTGCATCCGAGCGGCAACGGGGCGTGGACGGTCGGCCTCTCCGAACGTCACTTTAAGCTGCTCCAATCCAAGGGCGATCTCGTCTCGCTCGCTCGGCTGCGATTGGCGCGGGATGTCCTTGAACAGCCCGACTCCATTTATCAAGGATGGGGCCGCGAACAACCCGACGGATTCGTGTACGTTGGATTTCCGAACATCGATCTTCGCAAACCAGAGATCGAAGTGCCCGCCGATCGGCGATTTCTGTTTCTCGTATTTGTCCTTTCCGACGGAACGCTCGATCTCTGGACTTGTGCATCAAAAGCGACGATGATCCTGGCGTTCCAAAGGATATGAAGGGGAGTGTGATATGGCCCAAGCCTACGACGATCTAAACGCTCTGCTCGCAGACCATCCGCCGGCCACCGATTTCACTCCGTATTTGCTGCAAAACCCAGAGTCGGACTCGATTACTTTCAAGATGGCTCCCGATGCGGATTATTCAGAGCGACTGACGGATCACGTCACGCTGTTTCTATTGCTCGATACGGGCGATGTTACCGGTTGTCGAATCAAGGGAGTTCGAGAGCTCATGAAAACGATTCCGAATTGGATCCACATCGACCATGATGGTCAGCGATTGACGCTCGCGCTTTGGTCATGCCAGGCGCAATTGCCCGACGGCCACCTAAAGGCGGGAATTCATCGCATCGCGCAAGCGGCGGAATCGCTGGCGTTTCGAAGTATTTGACGCCTAGCAATAACGTTTTGCGCGGAAGCACTAGATGCGTCGACAACGATCAAAAGAAACGACGTATCCCGAAATGCTAGCATTGATCGAACGCAACACGCTTAGGCGGCAGTTGAGATCACGCCAGCCACGAGGGCGGCGCTCCATAGCTCAGCCTCGCCCTGCGTCGCAGCCACGCGAGTCGCGGCTTTGCCACGTGAAGTGACGCCCGCGTAAACGCCGAAGATCGCCGCCGTGTAGAAGAGATCGCCGGCCAGCGAATACTTCAAGAAGGTACTGCCCCGGGTGAAGCAGCGGGCCAGTCCGGCCAAGTCGTGCGTGTTCCACGACCACCACACGGCCGCATTGCTGAGCAAGAAGAACGCCAGGGTCGACGCCAGGGCCAGCGGCAGACATAGCCAGGGGGTCGCTCTTTTGAAGGCAAGCCCCAAGCCCGCCGGCAAGACCAGGCCGGCGTACACGGCGGCCATCACCAGCGGCGTATAGCCGCCGATCACCCAGTCGCTGAGCAGCATCGCCACGAGTGGCGTCGCGAAGGCCCAGCCTTTGGCGGCCGCGCGGCTGGCGCCATCGCCGGCGTTCGCCGCGTGCCCGGCAAAATAGCAGCCGGCAACAGGCTCACCGCGGCCACGGCATGCACATTGGGGAGCGAATAGCCCAGCCATTCCTTCACCACGCGGCTAGCCACTGCGAGCCCGATCAACGTTCCACAAACCGCAGCATCCGCAAGCCATCGTCGAGACACGGTGATCGTTCCCCAGCAAGTTGAAATGGAAAGCTTCGACCGCCATGGAAGTACTCTGGCGCGTTGCAAAATCGCTCGGCGAACCGATTCCGGACCGCGAGCCGCCGCTCATTTGCCGTCCGTAGGATTGTAGTCGGACCCGTTCGAACTTCCACAAGACGCGGTCGCCGGCGGCGAGCGTTTGGGCGCCGGCGCCGTTGTCGGAGAGCTGACCGTTGAGCGAATAAAGCCAGTTGCGACGATTGCGCCCGGCGCCTTCGTTCTTCACATCGCCGATCTGCGTGACCAGGGCCGTTTCGCCAGAGCCGATCACGGTGAACTTCACGCCATGCCCCCGAGCGCCGGCCAGGGCGATCGCGTCGGTCACGGTGAGTCCTTTCTTCCACGCCAAGCGTGTAAAATGGACTTCGACGCCGTCGCCGAAGTCGACCAGCAGCGAGACCGTGGCAGTGGGTTCCGCCGCCGCGCGCAATCGTTCCACGGGCCGCCAAGTCCGGCCGCTACGATCGCCAAACCGGCGCAGCGCGAGCCCCCCGAGCGAACGTCGTCGGCCGCGGAAAACGGAATCTTCTCGATCGTGCATCGGAACCTCGTCGCACTCGGACTTCTGAAACCTCATCGGCCGGCCAGCCCGTTGCCGGGGCGATTCGCCGCGCCGCCGAGAATAGCACGGCCCGCGTAAGCGTCAAGCCGGTCGATCGCGAGCGGCCAGCCGCCGAACTTCTCGCCCCGCAAAGGCTTTCGCCGTCGCGCGTCGCTGGCGACGCCTCGCCTTTCCGGGCCCCCGGCCGATACAATTGCGCAGGTCGAGGGCGAGCCAGTTCGCCGCCGCCCGGCCCTCGCCCCTCCCCTCCGCTTCGAAACTCGCTAAGCAAGCATCATGTCTCGGACTTCAAACTCCACGGCGTCCTCCTCCGGCCTCGTCGACCCCGGCTGTGGCGCCAACGCCGAACGATCGGCCGTGGTCACACTGAGCTTCGACTCGTCCGACCTGGCCGTCCTGACCATCAACGACCCCAAAAAAGCGCCAACGTCCTGTCGCCGCATGCTTGGCGGAATTCGAACGGCACCTGAATTGCTGGCCGGCCGCACCGATCTGGCCGGACTGATGATTCGTTCCGGCAAACCCGGTTCGTTCATCGCGGGCGCCGATTGCGCGAGTTCGCGGCTTCGCTCGATGCGCCGCGCGGCCAGATCGTCGCAATGTGCCATCGCGGGCGGACCTTGTTTCAGCGGCTCTCGAAACTACCGTTTGTCACCATCGCGGCCATCGATGGTCTGTGTGTCGGCGGCGGGGCCGAGCTTGCCGTCTGGTGCGACAGGCGGATGATGTCCAATGACGGCAAAGCTCAGTTCGGCTTCCCGGAAGTCAAGCTCGGGCTATTCCCCGGTTGGGGCGGAACGGCCCGCACCGCCCGATCGTAGGGCCTGGCCAACGCTCTGGAAATGGTCACCAGCGGAGAATCGATCGGCGCCAAGGCGGCCGCGGCAATGGGGTTGATGGCCGACTTCGTGTCGCGCGATCGAATGGTCGGCCGCCGTCGATGTGGCCCGGTGCCGAAAAACATCGGAGATTTCCGGCGGGACCGCCAGAATTGTGGAATAGCCCGATCCCGATCGACGAAACGGAGCTCGTTTCTCGGCGCCACCGCCTCGGGCTACATCCAGCAGCAGACCACGGGCAGTATCCGCGCCGGTGGCGCGCTGGAAATGATGCTCAGGCGCCGCCGGGCTCGATGTCGACGCCGCCTGCCAGCTGGAAGCCGAGGGCATGGCCGGCCTGTTCGGTTCGCCGTCAACCGGGCCCTGATCAACGTCTTCTTCCTCACCGATCGCAACAAGAAAGACACCGGCGTTGATCGGACCGACATTACTCCCCGAAGCCGATCCGCTCGATCGCGTGATTGGGGCCGGCATCATGGGAGCAGGCATCGCCGCCGCCAACTTGAGTCGCGAGGTGCGGGTGGCGCTGGCCGACGCGGCGCCGAGGCGCTGGCCCGCGGCGTCGACAGACGCTCGAAGAAGTGGCCTACAACAAGGAGCGCAAAGGCCCCGACGTGCGAGCGGGCCGTGAAGTTGCGCCCGTGCTTGCATCGACCACGAGCGACGCCGATCTGGCGGCCGAGCGATTTGGTCATCGAAGCGGTCATCGAAAACGCGGAGATCAAAAAACTGGTCTATGCCGGCTCGAACCGCTGTTGACGCCGGCACGCGATCCTGGCCTCAAAAACGTCGACGATTCCGATCACCAAGTTGGCCGGCAGGCTCGATCGGCCCGAGCAGTTCTGCGGCATCCACTTCTTCAATCCTGTGCGGAAGATGCCGCTGGTCGAAGTCATTCGCGGCGGCAAGACCAGCGACGAAACCGTGGCCACGGCCGTGGCCTACGCCAAGCGGATCGGCAAGTCGCCGATCGTGGTCAACGACGGGCCGGGCTTTCTTGGTCAACCGGTTGCTGTTGCCGTTTTTGAACGAGGCGTGGAATTGATCTCCGACGGGGCGCCGATCAAGCTGATCGAAAAGGCCTCGAGAGATTCGGCATGCCGATGGGTCCGTTGGCCTGTATGACATGGTCGGGCATCGACACCTCGTTTTACGCGGGCCGCGTGATGTGGGAAGCGTTTCCGGATCGCATTACGGCCTCGCCGATTTTGCCGGCTGATGAAAGCCGGCCGCTTGGGTCAAAAGTCGGGCGCGGGCTTCTTCGCGTACAAGGATACGCAGGGCCGCGGCGAATCCGACCCGGCCTGGATAAGACTCATCGAAGCGTATCATTCGCGGCGACGCGTCAGTTTACGCACAGGATGAAATCAGCATCGTATGTTCTTGCCGATGGTGCTCGAAGCCACCCGGATTCTCGAAGCAAACCTGGTGCGCGACGTGCGCGACGTGGATCTGGGCGTGATTTTCGGCCTGGGTTTCCCGCCATTCCGCGGCGGACTGCTTTTCTGGGCCGAATGCTGGGCGCGGCGAAGATCATCGAAATGCTCGAGCCCTGGCACCCTCGGCGATCGAATGCGGCCGACGCCGATGCTGTCGAGATGGCCAAGCACCGGCCGAAAATTTTACGACGCGGCGCGAGCCTAGCCATGAGCCGATCCGAATACGGCCGGGACTGTCCCACTTTTGCGCAGTCTTCGGAGCAAATCTGGACGTTCCTCTTCTCCCCGCCTTACAGTGCAATCATGAAAAACGCAGTCATTATCGCCGGCGTCCGCACTCCCATCGGGTGCCGATAAAGACAAAGGTTACTTCCGCGACGTGCGCAGCGACGATTTGGCCGTCGCAGCCGTCGCTGCGCTGATCCAGCGCTCGGCGTCGATCCGGCCGAGATCGAAGACGTCGTGCTCGGCAATACCCAGCAGCAAGGCGAACAGGGGCTGAACGTCTGCGGATGCCTTGCTCGACGGCCGGCGTTTCGACCCTCGCTGGCGGCGCCACGATCAATCGCCTTTGCGGATCGAGCTTGCAAGCCATCAATCAGGCCAGCCACGCCATCATCGCCGGCGGCGAAGACCTGCCAGATCGTCGGTGGCCTGGAACACATGCAGCATCTGCCGATGGACGCCGGCATCGATCTCAATCCCAAGCTGTTCACCGTCACGAGCAAAGCGTGCTGATGATGGGTGTGACCGCCGAGTTCCTCGCGCAAAACGCAGGGCATCTCGCGCGAAGACCAAGACGCCTTCGCCCTCGGCAGCCATCAAAAAGCTGCGGGCCCAGGCCGAAGGGCTCTTTATCGGCGAGATGGTTCCCGTCTGGGAACGAGACGCCGACGGTCGGCGATTCCTGGTCGACCACGATCAATGCGTCCGCCCCGATACGAGCCTGGCGGGCCAGTTCGCCGCGCCAAGCCCGCCTTCATGCCAGGCATGGGCACGGTGACCGCCGGAAACAAAGCTTCGCTCAACGACGGCGCGGTGGCCTTGCTGATGATGAGCGAGAAAGGGGCCAACTGCGCCGGGCCTCAAGCTGCTGGTGCGCGTGGTGGCGACCGCCGTGGCGGGCGTCGATCCGGCGGTGATGGGCACGGGGCCGGTTCCCGCGACGAAAAAGGCTCAAGCGGGCCGGTCCCGCGATCACCAATGTCCCCGAGACTAAGGCGACTGCGAAAACGCTTTGGATCAGATATTTCATGGAACCTCCTCTATTCGTTCCTGTCTTCAACGTAAGAAGCCAAGATGAAGACCGCGTGAAGCCGAAACGGGAATCCCGATAAAAATGAGGCCTGCATCAGTCAAAAAAGGATTTGGGACCACTGGAAAAGGAGGCAATGACCACTGAATCTTGGACAATATCTAGCAAGATACAGGGCATATCTAGCTATATACAGGTGTTATCTAGCTAGATTCCATCCGTATCTAGCTAAATACGAATCGTATCCAGCTGATAATTTGGGAAAATCAGTCTTTCTGAAGCCAGGGAACAGTGAAAACGCCAACCTCGACCAGTGGGCGCTACATATGACGTAAAACAATGAGCTTCCTCTCCTAATGCATCCGCATTTTGAACGAGCCTCCCCTGGAGAGCGGAAACCGAAAATTCAGATTGACAGCCCACAAGGGCGGCAATAATCTGATTTTCGACCCATTTATCGATACCAAAACACGAGGAGCTCGCCGTCATGGTCGTCGACGCGATGCGTGCAGTCCCAGGCCGAAGATGGTCAGGCGGCGCCCAAGCCCGGCTCCTTCCGAACGGCAGGGTGGAGGGGGAAAGGCTGCTCAATACTCTTTATGATACGTGCATGTCCGGCCTTTTCGATTCATGCGACGCCAGCTCCGCCGTTTTTTAAACGAGATTCTGCAAGCCCTCAACCGAGCCTTCGCCTCCCTCGGCGAAAAGGATATCAACGCCTTCCTTAGCCAGCTCGCCGTCGACGGGAAGGGCAGCTACTCTATCCAAAACCAGGCACTCGCCTCCCTCCTCTTCTTTTTCAAGCAGATCTTGGAAACCCCGGTCGGAGAGCTGGGCGAGGTCATCCGCGCCAAGAAGCCGATACGCCTCCCCCGTCCTCAAGGCCGGCAACGCCAAACGCGCGAGCTTCCGCACCTTCCGCCACTCCTTCGCGACCCACCTCATCGAAAGCGGCTACGACATCAGGACCGTCGAGGAGCTTCTCGGCCACAGCGACGCGAAGACCACCATGATCTATACGCACATGCTCAACCGAGGAACTTCCGGAGTGAGTGAGGAGCCCGATGGACCTATTCTGAGACGCGGGGGTTTATCGGGGGGCCGAATAAGCTCCCGATTATGAAGGCAGATCGATCACATACTTTTAGGCGTGTAAGGGAGAAAAGAAGAGTGTACCAGAAATTCGGGAAATTTATAGTGATAATGAAAATCCGAATTTTATGAATTTGCTTTGAATGGCCTAACCAGATGGACCCTTCGGGCGGAGGAGGAGATTATAATGAAAATCGGATTCGTATTATTGCCAGGAGCAGGAATGTCGAACTGGCTTTGGAAATATCTGCTACCCCTGCTGGAACTTCCTGGGATTTCAATTTCGCCTCGTCTTCGTGAGAATACCCAAAAAGCCAGACTGAATGCCTCTTTTTCCGATATTGTCAATTATCACTTAGAATTGATCGATCAATCAGATTTTGAAAAAATCATATTAGTCGGACACTCCGGCGCAGGCCTTCTTGCCGGCACACTGGGGAAAGTCTCGAAGAAAGTTTGTCACGTCGTTTTTATCGCCGCCAATATTCCGAGGGATGGAACAACAGCGATTCAAGTATTGCCGCCTGAAGTTCAAAAGCAAAATATAGATGGTTTGAACGCTCAGGTCGAATTTGATAGAATTCCGATAAAAAATCTTGAGAATATGTTTGTTAATGTATTTGGTAACCGTTGTTCTCTTGAGCAGATAGAATATGTGTTGGGCCAAGATTATATTCCTGAACCGCTTTGTGTTCTAAACGAAAAGATGGCTTGGGAAAATTACCCTGAATTGGGTAAGACATACATAATTTGTACAAGCGATAAAACTCTCACAGAGAAGCAACAAGAATATCTAGCTTCGAATTTAAGTATTTCCGACATTCGTCGAATTGACAGTGACCATCTTGTCATGATCAGTAACGCCGAATCGCTTGCGAGAGAATTGAATCAAATTGCAAAACTGTATTTCGGCTAAAATCCAGTTCGACCCGACTGCGCGGACAAGCCGCTTGCGGGTCAACTGGGCGTTAGCTTAACCTTGCGGGCGCGGAGTGGAAAGAGTGGTTGTTCCAAAGAAGGTAACGGCGAGAAAGTCAAAAGAATTTAGGTCAATGTCACGAGCCTGATGGAGATATAGGAAATGAAGTTTAACCAGATAATTCCCGAACTCTTAGTCTCTGATATCGATAAGTCTTTGAGTTTTTATGTCAAAGTGGTCGGCTTTAGAATCGAATATTCCAGGCCAGAGAATCACTTTTATTTTCTTTCATTGAAAAAATGTCAAATCATGCTGTTTCAAGATGTAAACGGACAAACCAAGAAAAACAAAGAAAAGTGGATAACGTCCGACTTAGCATACCCGAGAGGAAGAGGCGTGAACTTCCAAATTGAAATCAATAACACTGAAAGAATCTTGAAATCAATTGAAGATGAAGGTTATGAAATATATTTGGGAATACGCGAAAAATGGCGAAGAGTTGGAAAGAGGGAAATCGGAGAAATGGAATTTCTCGTCCAAGATCCGGATGGTTATCTGCTAAGATTTTCCGAAACCATTGGAGTAAGAAAGATAAAGAAGGACGAAGAAAAAGAAAAGTATTGAAACGCGTGAAAGCTGACATTGATTTCGACCACGACAATCGGGACAAGCCCGATTGCATGTTAAATCAGCGTTAGGTCGACGCCTACCGCACGGAAATTTGTGAGGAATCTTTGAGGAGGAGAAAATGAAACTAATTGCCATTGTTACTGGTGGTACCAGTGGGATTGGGAAATCAATTGTTGAAAAATTCACTTCCAATAATTATAAAGTTGTTGTCATTGGTCTCGACAAAATAAAACTTGAGACTGTAAAAGATCAACTTAAAGATCACTGCGACATCTATAGTGCGGATGTTTCTTCAGAAAGAGACGTAGCGGGTCTATTTCAGAGTATAAATGATAAATACAAAGTGATCGATGTCTTGGTCAATGCCGCTGGATTTTTCAAACCAATAGGATCTCAATTGAAGATAAACGATTCTATTGGCAATTGGAATTCCATAATCGCTACAAATCTAACTGGTGCATTTCTGATGAGTATTCACACTGCACCTCTTCTGAAGAGACCCGGAGGAAGAATCGTGAATATCAGCTCCATAGGAGCCTTTACAGGTGGAAGTGCAGGTGGTGGCGTTGCTTATTCAGCTTCAAAAGCAGGAGTAAACGGATTAACGTGTGGCTTTGCTACCTGAAATCCCATGCCTTTTATAGCTAGGCGGACTTGAGCAGCTCGATTTCTGGAGTGTCATGTATCGAAGCTATTTATTTGAATCCTTGCTATAAAGTTGAGGGAAATCCGGTAGGACAGCCGGCTAAGATAAGATTATCGGGCTTTTAGGGAGGGCGAAACCCATATCCACCGCCTTGCGGTGAGACGGTTTTGCTGTCTTGCCTTGCGTCCTGCGCCTGTTATACTGGCCGGCAGCTGAAACTAGGCACGGGGTGGACCATTTACCCATGTCTCTGAATAAGGATGTACGAATGGATAAGTCGATGACTCGATTTTGCTCCCGCCAGTGTCCTCGAGTCCTCGTGTGGCTGATTTTGGGTGGTGCCCTCGTGTTGGCTTCTTGCACCACTTTACCCGACCCCTCCCAGACCGTCAAAACACTATTAGTCGGCGAAGTCGCCGTGGAGGCCAAAAACTTCGCTTCAGATGAGGGAGGCGGGATCAACATCAATGGAACCAGGACCGATGGCGTGACTTTGATGTTGACCAACTATCAGTCGAAAGCTATCACCGTGCTTAAAGCAGACAAGGCCGGGTTTTTCTGTTCTGCGGCCCTGCCGGCGGGAGACTACTTCATTTCGAAGATTCTTTTGGAGCTTTCAACTGTCACCGCCATGGGCGGGGTAACCTCGAGCAATACATTCACCATTTACATCGATCCTTCGGCATCCGCAAAATTCGTTTTGCCGGAAGGAAAGGTTTCCAATTTGGGAAAGATCGTCTGGTATGCCAACGGGGATGGGGATTCGACGGTAACGCCCGAGGAACAGTACGACGGTGTAAAAAATCGCTTTATCGCTATCTACCAAAAGTCGAAATGGCTGGCCCAGGACTGGATATCCTTCAAGGTTACTTCCCACATCGATTTCGATTTCGCGGTTTCGCCGGTAGACGAGACGCCGAAGTCTGCGCCCGCGGACTTCAGAAACGCTCCCCTGGATAAAAAGGTCAGGCAGATCCCACCGTCTATTTTGAGTGGGCAAATTACGGACCCGGATGGGACGCTATCGGCGCTAGTGGCATTCCTGAGTCAAGGGAGTCCCAATGATTTTGTCACGGTTAAGAGGCTCCACGACTGGGTGGCCGACAACATATCATACGACACCCCATCGTTCCTCTCCGGGAAAATTCCGGACCAGAGCTATAAAGCTGTCCTTGCCACGAGGCTGGCCGTCTGCGAGGGTTATGCGACGCTGTTCAAAAAGCTTTGCGATATCAAAGGAATTTCTTGCGTCCTGGTTTCTGGTTACAGCAGGGGCTATGGAAGCTCGGTTTTTTCGGCGGAAAATGCGACTTCGTCCAACCACGCCTGGAACGTCGTAAAAATCAATGGCAGCGATTATCTGGTGGACACGACGTGGGACGCCGGATATTTGGAGAACGACCGCTTCGTCCGTTCCTACAGCGCGGGTTATCTTTTTGCCGACCCGAAGGCTTTTATCCATTCCCACTTCCCGGAAAATCCACAGTACCAATTGCTCAAGAATCCCTTGGATGTCCAAGGGTTCTCTCACTTGTCAAATCTGAATTGTTATTTCTACTCATCGGGAATCGTTCTTCTTTCCAAGCTTGATAAAATCAACAGCCTCGGTAACGAGTTTTCACTCCAGTTCAAGATTCCCGATGACATAGACATGATGGCCGCCGTTTACGATGCAAAAGACGGGAAGGAAGTCCGAGGCGCCGCCTTTAGGCAGCAAAGCGGAGATGTCGTCACGGTCAACGTGGCCCTTCCCAAACCGGGGCGCTATCTTCTTCGCATTTTTAAGCACGGGGAAGGGGACTTCGGATCCGATTTCACCGGTTGTGGCGAAATCGGATTGATTGCTGATAAAGAGAGTCAGGCACGGTTCCCATTTACCTACTCCGGCTTCGTCAAAGGAGATGAGCTTATCTCACCCTTGGGGGCGGCTCTTGTTCCCGGAAAGGTTACGACGTTCTGGGTCAGATTGCCTAAGAATTCATTCCCCTACCTTCTAGTCAACGGCAAACTCCTGCCTATGGGCAGTGCCGGAAGTGATGGGAAATTCGGATTGTCTCTTCTCATTCCCAACGGCATCGATCGCGTGACGCTTGCCGTGGCCAAGACCGCTAAAGGGAGTGCCGAATCCTTATTGGAATTCCCCGTCCAGACTCGGAATTGAACCGGGCTGACGAGCATCAGGGGCTTGAAGCGCTTTCACTATCGCAACAACGCCGGGCCGATCCCGTCTCGGGCGATCGAGCTGCTCCGGATACCCGCCTCCTCCCGTCTCTCCCCAGGGGAAAGAGGTCAGATCGGGAAGCTGATCGTCCATCGCGCTCCGGCCTCGCCGGCGAGATGCCAACTCCCCTCGATCTGCTGGACGAGAGAAAGGACGAGGTGCATGCCGAGCGATGGGCTCGAGGCGGGATCGAAGCCGGGCGGGAAGCCCGGACCGTTGTCGGAGATTTCCAGCTTCGCGAGGCCTCCCGCGACGCTCAGGCTGATGCCGATCTCGAGGGGCCTCCCTTCCCCGCGGCCCGCGTATTTCAGGGCGTTGGTGATGAGCTCGTTCGCGATGAGTCCGCAGGGTATCGCCCGATCGATGTCCAGGTCGAGCTCCTCGGTCTCGATGCGGAGCGTGGGCAGATTGACGAGGTCCCTCGCCAAGGCGCGCAGGTATTCGTCGAAGCGGAGCCGGGCCATGTCCTCCGAGAGATAGAGCATCTCGTGGACGGAGGCCAGGGCCTGGATTCGCGCGCGCGCCCGATCCAGGGAGCCGCCGGGCTCGGGATCGTCACGGCGATGCATCTCCAGGGAGAGAAGGCTTTCGACTAATTGTAAATTGTTTTTCACTCTGTGGTGCACCTCCTTGATCAGGACCTCTTTCTGTCCGAGGCTTGCGGAAAGCCGCCTTTCCCTGTCTTCCACGGCGTTGGCCATGTTCCCGAAATCCAGGGCGATGACGCGGAACTCGCGAAAAATCGGTTCCTTTCCCGGCAGGCTGTAGTCGCCCAGGGCGATCGCGTGCAGCCGCACGTGGAGGCTGGTAAAATCCTTCCCTATATAGGTCAGGGCCAACAGGGCCGCGAGGAAAACGAGGCTTGCCGTCCCGATCGTCTCGAAGAGAAGGGGAACCCGGAACCGGGCGATCTCGAGATCGAGCTTCGCGGCCGGTTCGGCCACGATCGCCACCCAGTCGAAGGCGGGCACGCGCGCCGCCGATAGGAGGACTCTCCGTCCCTCGAATTCCACGGCCTGCGTCGCGACGCTTTCCGAATGGAGGGAATCCTTGAATGCGGACATCAGCGCGATATTCTCGCTGCGTTCGACCCGCGCGCTGTCGCTGTGGGCCACCAGCGTCCCCCCCGCATCGGCGATGGCCACGATGTCCTCGCTTCGGAGCGAAAGGCGCGCGATATTGTCCGAAAGCAGCTTGAGGTCGAGCTCTCCTACCGCGATCCCCCCGGGGTAGGGCAGCGAGAGGTAGACGGTGGGATGGTAGCTTCCCTGGGAGAGGGTGGAGAGCGAGAGATAGGATCGGCCGAGGAAGGCGGCCTTGAAGTAGTCCCGCTGCGAGACGTCGTAGCCCGTCTCCTTGCCGCTTCCGGCCGCGAACTCGATCCGGCCGGTCCGATCGACGACCATGAGGTTCATGAAGCCGGAAAGGCCGATATCAGGCTCCGCGTCGCCTCCTCGCCGGGCTCCGCCGCCAGCGCGGCCAAGGCGGAGAAGTAGCTCTCCAGGAAGACGCCCGCTTCGTTCGCGATCGAGCGCGCGAGGAACACGTTCTTCTCGTCGAGTTCGGCCCGAAAGCGTTGCGTGACGGCGGACACCGTCCGCACGATCGTGCCCGCTAGAGGCAGGCCGATGACGGCCGCGGCGAAGCAGACGAGCAGCAGGACGAGAGAGGGGCCACCGATGCTTCCGTGCCGCGCCGAAGTCGCGAGGATATCGTCTTTCGCCTTCTTGCCGCCTGCCCTCATTCGAATCGGCCCAAGGTGACAATCTTATGGTCTTTGATCACGCGGATGAATAGGGAGCGGTGGGCGTCCCCGAATTTGTCCAAGTATATGACGTTGGCCGCTCCCTGGAAGCTGCGCGTCTCGTGAAGGATCCGGTAGAAGGAGCGGCGGTCGAGTCCGCCTGCCTCCAAGACCGTCTTGACCAGGCACATGGCGTCCCAGGTCTCGAGAGCGGCATAATCGGGGTCGATCCCGTAGACCGCGTGGAATTCCGCGATGAGCGGGGCCAAGGCAGGCTGGCTTTCGTCTATCTGGTGAACGAACCATGCGCCTTCCACGGCGGATCCTCCGCTGGCGATGACGCCCTCGCCGTTGGTGGCCGCGAATCCGCTCAGGTAGAGAGGCTTCGCGAAGCCCCTGAGCCGCAGCTCCTGGGCGATGCTGCCCGCGTCGATCGAATTGGCGATGATGAGCGCGGCGTCCGCCATGGACCGGAGGGCGCGAGCGTAATCGATGTCGCCGAGCGAGTCGCCGGAAATGTCGTCCGTAATCGTGACGGACTCGGCCAAAGGCCCCGTATAGGTTTCTTCGTAGGGCTTATTCTGGTTCACCTCGATGACGAGGAGTCTCTTCCTGCCCTTGGAGGCCATGTCCGCCGCGATGGCCAGCGGGTCGCGACCGGAGCTCATCACGGTCCTGAAGAAGAAATCGTCTTTGCCGCTGAAGCTTTCGGCGCTTGCGGTGGGGCTGACCAGCGCGATGCGCTTGCGGTTCGCGAAATCGAGGGCCTCCGCGGCCTCCGCGCTGATGAAATGCCCGACGATTACGACCGCCCCGAGGGATAACAGCTTCGAGTCCGACGGAACGACCATGGCGGGATCGCTCGCGAAATCGCTCGTCGCCAACGCGAGCTTCCTTCCGCGAATGCCGCCGGAGTCATTTATCTTCTGCACGAAGAGTTCTGCCGCCTTGCTCCCGGAAACCGCCAAGGCCGAATTCCTCCCGGAAAAGCTCCCTGCGAGACCGATCACGATGGGTCGTCCGGCGGAGCAGGAAATGCCGAGGCCCGCCAAGGCGGCAAGCAGGATCGCCGAAGCGGCCCAGGCCCGACTCGACCTTCTCGCGGCGCCGATACATCCGCAAAGCTTCATAAACTACATTATAGTTCATTCCTCCAATTCGGAGGAGAGGATGCCCGTCCCGATTCCCAGGCTAGGGGATTATGAAGGTTCGTCCCTCGCGGACGAAGACGGAATCGTCGAGATAAAGTCTCAGGGCCTCGTAGAGGACCTTGCGCTCGATATCCTTCCCGAGGCGGATGAACTCCGAGACCGAGCGGGTATCCGCGACCCTGAGCACGTCCTGCGCGATGATGGGCCCCTCGTCGAGGACCTCGCTTACGAAGTGGGCCGTGGCGCCGATGATCTTGACGCCCTTGGCCCAGGCCTGATGATAGGGCTTGGCTCCCTGAAAGGCGGGCAGGAAGCCGTGGTGGATGTTGATGACCCTACGCTCCCACCGGGCCGTGAATTCGCCGGACAGGACCTGCATGTAGCGCGCGAGGACGACGAGGTCGATGCGATAGTCCTTCAATATCGCCTCGAGGTCTTCTTCATAGGCGACCTTGCCCTTCTCGGGATCCACCTTGAAGAAGGGGACGTGGAACTGGGTCGCGACGGCCGCCAGGTCGGGGTGGTTGGAGACGACGATCGGTATCTCGCAGTCGAGCTCGCCGTCCTGGTGCTTGAGCAGGAGCTCGTAGAGGCAGTGGCTGGTCTTGCTGACGAATATTGCGACCCGCCGCCTGCGCTCGCGGTCGAAAAGGCTCCACTCCATGCCGAAGCGCCCAGCCAGGCTCGCGAAGGCGGTCTCGAAGGCCGCGACGTCGAAGCCGGCCGCGGTCTCGAATTGCGTCTTCATGAAGAAAGCCTCGATGTCCACGGCCGTGTACTGGCTCAGGTGGAGCACGTTGCCGCCGGATTCGGCGATCGCCCTGGTGACGGACGCGATGAGGCCGCTCTGATCGGGGCAGACGACCTTGAGTATGTATCTGTTCGACATGGCCTGGTCCCCTTATTGCGAGAACCGCGCGTCGAGGGTCTCGAGGACCGAGACGGCGTTCTTGTCGGTCTCGGTGCGGAGCCTGCGCGCGACCAGGGAGGTCATCAAGGACGAAGGGTAACCTTCGAGGAGGGACTCGACGAAGTCCTGCAGCTGGACGTCCCGCGACGCGTCGAGAAGGGCCGTGGCCGAGGCCTCGTCGGGCGACTCGGCCAGGGCGGAGAGCGCCCTGAGCTTGAGCGCCTTCGGGGCCTTCCCGGCGATGAGGTCGCCCGCGAGGGAGGCCGGCTTGTCCGAGCCCATGTCGGCGAGGGCCTCGAGCACCAGGACCTTGAGCTCCGGGTCGTCGGTCTGGGAGTACGAGGCCGCGAGCGCGTCTATCGCGCCCGGGTCGGGGGCGGCGATATACCGGAGGGCCGAGACCGCCTGCTTCCTGAGCTCGGTGTCGGGATCGCGCAAGGCGATCCGCGCGAGGGGGGCGATGACCTGGCTCTTGCCGGCGCCGATTCGGCCCAGGGCCCATACCGCGTAGGACCGGAGGGAGGCGTACTTGTCGCCGCGCATCTGCGCCGTGGTGACGAGGGTCTGCCAGAGATTGAGCTGGGGGCTGTCGAAGGCGATTGCGCCGACCGCGCGAACCGCGTTGACCCGCACGGTGATCGCCTCGTTCTCGTTGGTGATGAGCTTCTCCATTTCGTCGACGACCCGGGGATTGGAGGCGCTGCGGATCTTGTAGAAGGCCCAGGCGACATTGGCCCTCACCTCGGGCTGGGGTTTCTGAAGGAGGGTGAGGAGGGCGGGGATGCTGGTCGGATCGGCGAGGACGGCGAGGAGTCCCGTCCCGTCGACGAGGAAGGATTCGTCCTGGCTCGCGAGGAGGCTTCTGGTGAGGGCGCTCGTGACGATGGGCTGGTTCGCGGGGTAGAGCTTCTGGAGGGCCGAGGACGAGGCCGCCCGCACTCCGGGGCTCTTGTCCCCGAGATCGTCGACGATCATGGCGATGGCCAGGGAGCCGGTGGGGGTGTCGCCCAATGCGTCGACGACGGCGATTTCCAGGTCGGGATCGAGGTCCTTCTCGCGGAGGACCTTCATGAGGGCCGGCGTGATGGCGTCGCTCTTCTGCTTGCCGAGGGCCTTGACCGCCTGCGTGCGCACAGCCGGGTCCTTGTCGGTTCCGAGGACGGCGACGAGGGCGTCCGCCGAGGCGGGCGTCGCGAAGGCGCCTATGCCCGCGGTCGCGGCCCGGCGCACCACGGCGTCGTCCGAGCCGGATAGGTCCCTGAGGGCGGCCTGCACGCGCGAGTCGGCGTTGCCCTTCTGGGCGATGCCGGCGAGGGCCTGGGCGATGGGCTCCATGAAGTCCTTGGGCAGGGCGGCGCGATTGGCGGGCTTGAGCAGATCGAGGATTGCGTCGATGCCGTCGCCTCCTCCTATCTCGCCGAGCGCCCGCAAGGCCGCCTCGCGAAGGTCGGGCGCCTGAGCGGATTTGACCAGCTTGGCGAGCGAGGGCACGGCGGGCTTGTAGCCCATGTCGCCTAAGGCCTTGACGGCCTCGATCTGGAAGTCCGAGCCTTGGCCCCCGCTGGCGAGGGTCGCGAGGTAGGGCGCCGCCAGCTCGAGCCCGGATGGGTTGAAGCCGCTTCCCGCCTGGCCGGCGCCGAGGCGGCCCAAGGTCTTTATAGCCGTCCGCACCCTGGCGGGATCGCTCTTCTGCTCCTTCATCGCGGTGTTGAGCATGGCCGTAGCCAGGGTGGCCCTCTCGTCGTCGGGTATGTCCTTCGGAAGGGGATAGCCCTTCTCGATCATGCCGAAGAGCTCGTCGCGGCTCGCGACGAAATCGGCTTCGCTCTTCGCCCCCTCGGTCTTGTAGGCCGTGGTCATCGCCGTGATGATCCCGCCGAGTTTGTCCATGGCCTCTTTGTAGGCGGAAGGAGTGAGGTAGAGGGTATCGCCCATCGCCGCCCGCTGCGCGATGGCGTCGTCGAGGGAGGCGGAGAAATCGATCGCTATGAGCTCGTTGATGGCGCCCGGCGTGGTCTTTACGGCGGCTTGCACGGCGCGGAGCTTGTCGAGGGAGATGAAGCGCCAGTTGGCGACGATGAAATCGAGTATCTCCTGGGCTTGGAGCTGGCCGTCCTTTACCCTCGACTCGGGGATGACTTCGTCGAGATCGGCGCTCTGATCCATCTTGCCGTTGCCGTTGAGGTCGATGTAGCCGGAGGCGATCTCGGGAAAGATCTTCTCCATCTGCTGGTTGAGGGGCGAGTTGACGGGCTGGACGGCCTGCGCGGCGAGGCCGGTCGCGAGGACGCCCGCCAGCGCCACGATAAGATCCACGAGCTTTACGCGCTTCATTGGGGCACCTTGGCTTTCACCCTGGCCTGGGCCGCCAGGGCATCGGGATATCCGGGATTGAGGGCTAGGGCCTTGCCGTAGGCGTCGAAGGCTCGCTTCCAGTCTCCGTTGGCCTCGCAGGCGTTTCCGAGGCGGAACCACCAGCGAGGCATGCTCGGCTCCTTGAGGACGGCAGTAGAATAGGCGATATCGGCGTGGGCATATTTCCTGAGCCTAAGGTAGGCTTCGCCCATGAAGAAGAGCGCCGTCGGGCCCCGATCGCCCGAATCCCCGGCGATCTCGAGGTATTTCTGGAGCGAAGTCAGGCATTCGTCCATCTGGCCGAGGAAATAATAGGCTTCACCCATCACCTCGGAGAGGCGCGCGTCGAAGGAGACTTTCATTCCCGCCTGCCCCGTGGCGATGACATCGGAGTATTTGCCGAGCCGGAATAGGCACCAGGACTTGACCACGTAGGCTTCGATGCGGCTTGGATCGGCGGAAAGCTCCTGATTGCAAACCGAAACGGCCTGGGTGTATTTCGCCTGCGCCTCGCCTTGACTGCCCGCGGTTTCCAGGTCCCTGCCCTGGCGGTACAAGAGCAGGGCATCGAGCTTGGGCTTTAACGAGCTTGCGCTCGTTTCCGAGCTTGCGCTCGTTTCCGAGCTTGCGCTCGTTTCCGAGCTTTCGCTCGTTGACGGGCTCGCGTTCGTTTCCGATCCTGCGCCCGATGCCGAGCTCGCGCCGGATGCCGGGCTCTGGTCGACCGGAGCCGCCGCGGCTGCAGGGGTCGATGCTGCCGCTTGGGGCGCGGTCTGGCCCGCCGCGGCCAGGCTTGCGGACGCGAGGACGAGAGCGATGACGGCGTGGTGACGGCGCATGGGCTTCGAACCTCCGATCCCCTTTATATTGCCCGGAATCCGCGAAAGGAACAAGGGCGATCGCGGCCACCGCCGCGACGCCCTTGTCTTGCGATCGGGGGCGAGGTACTTTATAAGGCGGCGCAGCCATCGTCGCCAATTGAACGCCTTCGGGAGGGAGCATGCTCGATTTCCTGCAAAAGGGCGGAGTCGTCGTCTGGATCCTCGTCGCGCTTTCGGCCTTCGTCATCGCCCTCATCATCGAGCGGCTCCTCTATTTCAAGCGCATAACCGTCGACGAGAAAAAGCTCTACGATCGGATCAAGGTCACGGTCGAGAAAGGCCATATCGACGAGGCGCTCGCCATCTGCGACCAGAACCTCTCGCCCTTCGCCGCTCTCATGCGCACGGGGATCGAGAACCGGGATTATCCGCGGTCGATCCAGAAGGAGATGCTCGAGGACTCGGCTGCGCAGGAGGCGCCCCTCCTCGAGAAGAACATCGTCGCGATAGGCACCATCGCCAACATCGCTCCCCTCATCGGCCTATTGGGCACGGTTACCGGCACGATGAAGTCCCTGGGCGTCCTCGGCCGCTTCGGCGCCGTCAGCGACCCGTCGATCCTCGCGGGCGGCCTTTCCGAGGCCCTCATCAACACCGTATCGGGCATCGTCGTGGCCGTAGTGGCCTTCATCTTCCATAATTACCTCGCGACCAAGGCCAACAACTACATGCTCAAGCTCGAAGGGCAGGTCAACGGCCTCATCCTCATGATCAACAAGAACCGGCAGGCCTGGACGGGCGAGGAGAGGCAGGCGGTCCTCGAGCGGGGAGCCAAGCCGTGATCAGGCGGCAGCGTCTCCAGCCGGTGACGAGCATCAACCTCATACCGCTCATCGACGTCCTCCTCCTGATCATCATCTTCTTCATGGTGACGACGACCTTCAAGCTCGCGCCCGGGATCGCCCTCCAGCTTCCCTCGTCGACGACGTCGCACAACGTGAAGAGCTCGGTCATGCGGGTGGTCGCGGTATCGGAGAGCGAAATCTACGTCGACCAGACCCGGACCAATCTCGCGGGCCTTCCCGCTCTCCTGGGCAAGAGGGCCGGCCCGGGCGACTCCTCCGGGATCAAGGCCACGGTCGAGGGAGACCGGAACGCGACCTATCAGCTGATGATCTCCGTCCTCGACGCGCTGCGCCGCGGCGGGATCGATTCCATCGGCCTCAGGACGAGGGTGGAAACGGGAAACCCATGAACGCGAGCTGGATGAAGGCGCAGGACCGCAGGCGAAACCTGATCGCGGTCGCTTCCACGGCCTGTCTGTATCTGCTCGCCTTCGTCGGCGCCTGGCTCATCGGGAGTCTCGCGCCCGCTAGTTTGGCATCGGCCCCGGCTATGGTCATCGTCGATCTGGCGGGGAACGTAGGGCCCCCGGGCGGGACGCCTCTGGGTCTCCCTAACGCGCCCGACAGGACGGCCCAATCCCCGTCGGGGGCCGCTCCCTCTTCCGCGGCCGCCGCCAGTCCTATCGTCAAACAGGCTCCGAGCTCCGCGAAGCCGGCCAAGGCTCCTTCAGAGGCGGATATCGCGGCCGCCCTGGCGGCGCAGGAACGCGCAGCCGAAACCAATGCGGCCCTGCGCGCCGCGGCGGCCTCCGCGACGGCGCCGCCGGCCCCGCCCCAGACCCGTACCTTCGGCTCAAGTCCATCGTCGGCGGGGACCGCCCCGGTGACGACGACTGGAACGGGCTCCGAGCCGGGAGTCGCCGCCGGAACCGGCAGCGTCACCTTCCGCGGGTCCGAGATGGGCAGCTCTCTCGCTACGACATTCGGCGCATCCTCGGGAATGGTGGGACGCAATATCTACGTCCCCATCTACCTTTATATGCCTCTGCCGTCCAAGATCGAAGAGTCCATCTACCGCAATATCCAGGCCAAGGAGACTTTCCGCTCGTTTTACGAGGAGTCGGGTTCCCAGTGGGTCCTCAAGAGGCAGGCGCCCTTGCCGCAGCGCGGCGATTTCTGGACCATGCTCGAAGCCGCGGGATACGACGCGTCCACGGCGGACTTCAGGACGGCGACCAAGCTTTCGCCCGTGGTCATCCGTTTCGCGGTAGGTCCCTTGGTCAACGGCAGGGTGGAGCTCGTCGACCTGCAGCTCGCCTCCTCCTCCGGCTCGAGCGAGATCGACCAGGCGGTCATCTACGGCTTCCGGCAGGCTTCCTTCTTCAATAAGACGGGCAATGCCGTCGAGGGCAAATTCGAGTATAGCTTCTAGCCGCCGGTCGCTTCGTCCGAGTACATTTGTCGGCAATGAGTCACGCAAACGTCGCCGAATTCCGCTCGGGCGAGGAGATTCGCTACGATCTCCGCAGCCCCGGCCGATGGATCGTCTCGCATCTCCTGCGCTATCCATGGCTTCCCGCCATGGCGGCCCTCTTCTCGATCGCGAACAATATCGGCTATTCGGGGCTCCAGGTCCTCGTCGGCAAGGGCTTCGACGTGCTCGCCAAGCCCGGCTGGAAGGTCGCCCAGCTCGCCGCGGTCGCCTTCCTCATCGCCGGGGCGGCCGCCGTTCAGGGAATCGCGGGGATAGGCCGCAACGTCTCCTTCGAGGTCCTCGCCCAGCGCATCGAGCGCGACTCGAGGGCCGAGCTCTTCACGAACCTGCTCGGAAAGAGCCAGACCTTCCATTCGCGCCAGCGCGTCGGCGACATCATGGCCAGGGCCACGAACGACGTCCACTTCCTCAACCTGATGTTCTCGCCGGGCCTTTCCATCATCATGGATTCCTGCCTGACGGCGGTGATACCCCTCGTCATGGTCGCCCTCATCGATCCGCGACTGCTTCTGGTCCCCTGCGTCTTCATCGGCCTCCTCGTCGTCACGGTATGGGAATACAACCGCCGCCTCAATCCCGCCACGGACGCGCAGCGCGAGACCTTCGGCAAGCTCAACGCCGTCCTGGCCGACGCCCTCGAAGGCATAGAGACGGTAAAGGCCAACCTCGGCGAGGCGAGGGAGATAGGCCGCTTCGTCGCCGGCGCGGGCGCCCTGAGGGACCTCTACGTCAGGATAGCCAGGATCCAGGCCAGGTATTGGCCGCTGCTCGTCTTCGCCGTATGCTGGGGCCTCGGCTTCCTCCACGCCCTCCTCCTCTGGCGCGCCGGAGACATAACGCTCGGGCAGGTCGTGAGCTACATGCTCCTGTACAACGGCCTGCGCTTCGCGACCTTCATCTCCCTCTGGTCCTTCAATCTTTTCCAGATGGGACTCTCGAGCGGGGCGCGAGTCCTCGAGACCATCAACGCCAAGAGCAACCTCGACGAGAATCCGAGCGGTCGCGCGGCGCGCGTGGAGGGCCGAGTCGAGTTCAGGGACGTGAGCTTCTCCTTCGGAGGCCCCGACGCCGCCGGCGACGGGACCGCCTATTGCGGCGACGGTCCCTCGAGAAAAGGGGCCGCGGTGCTCAAATGCGTCTCCTTCGCCGTGGATCCGGGGCAGACGGTAGCCATAGTCGGCCGCACCGGCTCGGGCAAGACGAGCCTCGTCCGGCTCGTGAACCGCATTTTCGACGTCAGCTCCGGGACCGTCCTCGTCGACGGCATCGACGTGCGGGACTGGAGCCTCGAGAGCCTGCGCGCCCAGGTCGCGACGATCGAGCAGGACGTCTTCCTCTTCTCGCGCACGATAGCCGAGAACATCGGCTTCGGCGTCGAGGGGGCCGAGCGGGGCGACATCGTCGAGGCCGCGAAGGCGGCCCAGGCCCACGAGTTCATCATGGGCTTCGACAAGGGCTACGACACGGAGGTCGGCGAGCGGGGAGTCACGCTCTCCGGCGGGCAGAAGCAGCGAGTCGCCATAGCGCGGGCCTTCCTCGTGGATCCGAGGATCCTCATCCTGGACGATTCCACGTCGGCCATCGACTCCCGCACCGAGGACGAGATACAGAAGGCGATGCGCCTCGCGAGCAGGGGACGCACGACCTTTCTCATAACCCACCGCCTGTCGCAGATCCGCTGGGCGGACAGGATCCTCCTCCTCGAGGGAGGGAGCCTCGCCGATTCGGGAAGCCATGAGGAGCTCCTCGAGCGCTGCGAGGACTATCGCCGGCTCTTCGCGAGAGTATGACATGGGCTTCGTGATGGACGGCCTCGAGACCGAGGCCTACGACAGGCAATACTCCGACAGGCAGCTCCTGTCGCGCATCGCGGCCTACTTCCTGCCCTGGCGCGGAAGGATGGCGGCCGTCGGCGCCGTGCTCGCTCTCGCCTCGCTCTCCGAGTTCGCGGCCCAGGTGGTCGTGTCCAAGTCCCTCGACGCGGTGTCGCGCGCCAAGGCTGCCGCTTCGGGCGCGAACGCCGGCGACGGATCCATAGTCTTCCTCATAGCCATGGCGGTGATCGGCTTCGGCTCGATCGAGTGGCTCTTCAACTACCTTCGATACATCCTCTCGAGCAAAGTCGTCGGCGACACGATCTTCCGCCTTCGTTCGGAGGCCTTCTCCAAGTCGGTCCGCCACGATCTCTCCTTCTACGACGAGCACTCGTCGGGCAAGGTCGTATCGAGGATCACGACGGACACGGAGGACTTCGCCAACGTCATCGGCCTCGTCGTGGACTTCCTGTCCCAGATCGTGCTCGTGAGCGTGTTCCTCGCCTATCTCATCTCGCTCAGCCCGAGACTCACCCTCCTCCTCGTCGCGATGGCGCCGGTGGCGATGGGGGTGGCGCTGGCCTTCAGGCGCATCGCCCGCTTCGTCACGAGCAACGCCAAGCGGGTCACGGCCGAGGTCAACGCCGAGATACAGGAGTCGGTGGCGGGCATCGGCGTGGCCAAGGGATTCAGGCGCGAGCGCTCGCTCTGGGGCTCCTTCAAGACCGAGAACGCCCTCGCGTACCGCTTCGGGCTGCGCCGCGGCGTCGTGCTGCAGCTCATCTTCCCCATCGTCTCCCTCGCCGCGGGCGTGGGCAACGGCATAATCGCCTTCGCCGGCGGCATGGCCGCCCGCGGCGGCGCCCTCTCGATGGGCGAGTGGTTCATCTTCATGCAGGCGGTGGGTTTCTTCTGGTGGCCGATGCTCAACATAGCCTCCTTCTGGAGCCAGCTTCAGGACGGCCTCGCCGCCGCCGAACGCGTCTTCTCCCTCATCGACCGCGAGAGCCGCGTTCGGCAGACCGGGGATTTCGCCCCCGCGCGGATCGAGGGCGAGATCGAGTTCAGGGGGCTCGGCTTCTCGTACTCGGAGAAGGAGACGGTGCTGGCGGACTTCTCGCTGAAGGTGGCCGCCGGCGAGAAGCTCGCGATAGTCGGCCGGACCGGGGCGGGCAAGTCCACCATAGCCAAGCTGATCTCCCGCGCCTACGAGTTCCAGTCGGGCTCTCTTCTCGTGGACGGCCGCGACATAAGGAGCTACTCCCTCGACGCCCTGCGCGGGGCCATCGGTCTCGTGTCCCAGGACCCTTTCCTCTTTTCCGGGACCGTCGCCGACAATATTCGCTACGGCCTGCCCGGCGCCCCGGACTCGAGAATCGAGGAAGCCGCGCGCTCGCTGGGTCGCGGCGACTGGGTGGACGACCTCCCGTCGGGGCTCGCGACCGAGACGGGGCATCGGGGCTCCTCGCTATCGATGGGGCAACGCCAGCTCGTCGTCCTGGCGCGGGTCCTCCTGCGCGACCCCCGCGTCTTCATACTCGACGAGGCCACGTCCAGCGTCGACCCCTTTACCGAGGCTCAAATCCAGGAGGGACTCGAGGCGGTCATGAGCGGGCGTACGGCGATAGTGATCGCCCATCGCCTTTCCACCGTCAGGTCGGCCGACAGGATCGTCGTGCTGGACAAGGGACGCATCCTCGAGGAAGGCAGCCACGAAGGCCTCCTCGATCGCGGAGGGAATTACGCGGAGCTCTATCGCAGCTACTTCCGCCACCAGAGCCTGGAGTATATCGAGACCGCGCCGGCCGCGGCCGGCGCATAGCCCGAACCGGGCGGGCAGGGGAGGACAGGAGCCTCAGCGCGGGAATAGCACTCGCGCCCAGGTCGGCGGCACGTCGAACCGAAGCCTCCCTCCCTGGGCGCGATAGGCGGCATCACAGTTCAGCCCGTCCCGCCACGAACGATCGGGCCCTCCTACGGGCGCCTCGAGCGCCATCGCCGAAGGAGAGCCGTTCACGGCGACGATGACGCGCTCGTTCTCGGCCTTACGCTCGAAGACCAGGCTCCCGCTCGAGACGGAGATCTCCCGATAGCCGCCGCGCCTGAGCGCGCGGGAGGACAGCCTGAGGGCAGCGAGCCGAGCGATCGCCGCCTCGAGCTCGGGCTGCGAACCGGACGCGAGCGCCTCCTCGATGCTCGGCCTGAGCGGCCAATCCGAATCCGGGCCTTTTTCGGCCTTCGCTCCCCGCTCGGAGCCGTAGTAGACCGAGGGCGCGCCCGGCATCGTGAAGAGGAGGCAATAGAGCGGATAGACCTGGGCCTGATTCTCGAGCTTGCTCGCCACCCGGTCGACGTCGTGGTTGTCCGCGAAGACATAGAGGTTGAGATCGCGGTAGATGCCGTCCTCGCCGAATTGCCGCTTCAAGGACCAGGCGATCTCGAAGTAGTTCCCGTCGACCTGGCTCGACCAGAGTCCCTTGTAGCACTCATAGTTAGTCACCGAATCGAGGGGCCCTTCCCCGGCGGCGCAATCCTTCCCGGCCCATTTCCGGTAATCGCCTCCGACTACCTCGCCCAGGAGCCAAAAGCCGGGCTTGCGAGTCCGGCAGGCCGCGGCGAGCTCGGCGAGGAAGCCCATGTCGAGGCAGTCGGCGGCGTCGAGTCGCATGCCATCGATTCCATAGTCGCCGATCCAAGAGACGGCGGCATCGATGAGCTCGGCCTTCGTCGCCTCGTTGCGCAGGTTCAATTTGACGAGATCGTAGTTGCCCGCCCAGCCCTCGTATTCGAAGAGATCCCCATAGGAACTCCTGCCGGCGCGAAGGCCGGCGAAGCGCGCCGCGATCGGCGATTCCGGCCCTTCCTCGCGGAGCTTGCGGAACCAAGGATGCTCTCGACCCACGTGATTGAACACCCCGTCGAAGACGATCCGCATGCCGAGGCGCCTCGCCTCGTCGCAAAGCCGCCTGAGCGAATCGCCGTCGCCGAGGCGCCTGTCGACCCTGCGGAGATCCACGGGGTCGTAGCCGTGCGCCACCGATTCGAACAGGGGGCCGAGGTAAAGGGCGTTGAAGCCGAGCGAGGCTATGCGACCGAGGTCGGCGGTGAGCCTGTCGAGCCGCGGAACGGGCGCCGACGAGAGATCGTTGCGTCGCGGGGCGCCGCAGAATCCCAGCGGATAAACGTGATAGAAGATCGCGTCTCGAGCCCATCCGTCCATTCTGCCTTCCTTTACGAGAAGATTCCGTACATGAATTGGCGCACCGCGCCCCTGACCACTTCGTCCGTCAATTCGATTTGTCCGGCCAGGAAGAGACCGGCGTAGGTATCGATCGTGCCTATGAAGGCCGCCGCATAGGGTCGCGATCGTCCCTTCATGTTGCCGTGGTCCTCCGCGGCCTCCCGGAAAAAGGCTTCGACCATGCCGAAAATGGCCTGATTGAGGGAAGAGGCGGCCCGCCAGCCCTCGCTGGAGGGCGGCGCGAAAGCGAGGGCCAAGCGGAGCCTGGCGAAGTCGGGTTCCGCTCGGGCGAAGCGGGCGAAAGCCGAGGCGATCCGCTCGAGACCGTCGGGCACGCCGCGGGCCTTGTCGCCGGCCCTATAGACGGCGGCCTCGCGCACGCTCGCCGCGAAGGGCCCGCCCTTTTGGGCGACCACGGCATCGAGAAGGCCGCGCTTGGATCCGAAATAGTGATAGAGGGTCGGCTTGGCTACGCTCGAGGCTTCGCAGAGTTCGGCTATGCCGACGGCCTCATAGCCCCGGTCCGAAAAAAGGCGCAGGGCAGTCGCGAGGATACCCGATCGGTTTCCGCCTGCTTCATCCATACAAGTACTATACCGAACGGTATAGTGCATTGCAATGACCCAAGTCCACATATTCTTTCTTGACAGAAAGTACCTGAAATGGCATCCTTTGCTCGAACTGATATACTAGATGTATTTCAGGGGAAGACAATGCGACGAATCATCGACCATCCCGTGCTGAATTTCCCCGAGGGAAGACGGGAGATCAACTTTAGTTTCGATGGAGCGGACATGGTCGGCTATGAAGGGGAGATGATCTCCTCGGCCCTGTTCGCGAACGGGATCACTCGCTTTTCGGTTCACCCCAAGGGCGACGCGCCTCAGGGCATTTTTTGCGCCAACGGCCAGTGCAGCCAATGCACGGTCCTCGTCGACGGCTCGCCGCGCAAGTCCTGCGTGACGGCCCTGGCCCAGGGAATGGAACTGAGTACGCTCCGGGGGCTGCCGGTCCTGGCTTCGCGGCCGGCCTCCGTCGCGGCGATTGGAGCGCGCAGGATCGAAACGGATGTCCTCGTCGTGGGAGGCGGCCCCGCCGGACTCGGCGCCGCCAAGGAACTCGCGGCCCTCGGGCTTTCGGTCCTCGTCGCCGACGACAAGGAGAGTCTCGGCGGCAAGCTCCTCCTGCAGACGCACAAGTTCTTCGGCTCGGAGGCCGATTGCTACGCCGGCGCGCGGGGCTTCGAAATCGCCGCCCGGCTCGAGGCCGAGCTGCGGGCCGACTCGCGGGTGCGCATCCTTACGAATTCCCCCGTCGTCGGGATCTTCAAGGACGGGAAGGCTGGCATCTACGAGAATCGCTCGACCTATCTCCTCGCGGATTTCAAGGCCCTCGTCGTGGCGGCGGGCGCCCGCGAAAGATCGATCGTCTTCCCGGGCAACGACCTGCCCGGCGTATACGGGGCGGGGGCCTTCCAAACCCTCGTCAATCGCGATCGCGTCAAGGCGGCGGATCGGGTCCTCGTCGTCGGATCGGGCAACGTGGGGCTCATCGGGGCCTACCACGCCCTCCAGGCCGGAATCGAGGTCGCGTGCATCGTCGAGGCCGCCGACAGGATCGGCGGCTACAGGGTGCACGCGGACAAGATCGTACGGATGGGCGTGCCTCTCTGCCTTTCCACGACCATCCTGTCCGCCGAAGGCGAGGGCCGGGTCCGACGCGCGACCGTCGCCCGCGTAGGAATCGACTGGAAGCCCCTGCTCGATACCGCGCGGACCTACGAGGTGGATACCGTCCTCGTGGCCACGGGACTCTCTCCCTGCGACGAGCTGTTCAGGCAGGCGAGGTCCTTCGGCATCCTCGCCGTCAAGGCGGGCGACGCCGACGAGATCGCCGAGGCCTCGAGCGCCATCTTCGGCGGTCGGATAGCCGCCCTGGACCTGGCTCGCAGGATGGGAATGAAGGTCGAGATCGACGAGGCCTGGACGGCCAAGCGCGACCTGCTCAAATCGAAGCCGGGAGAGCGGTTGGCGCGCGAGCGAGTCGAGCCCTCGCCGAGTTGGAAGCCGGTCTTCTTCTGCGACGAGGAGATACCCTGCAATCCCTGCGCGACTGTCTGTCCGACGGGCTCGATCGCCTTGCGCGAGCGCAGGGGCAATCTGCTCGACATCCCCTATTTCAGGGGCACCGACTGCAGGGCTTGCTCCGCCTGCGTGGCGGCCTGTCCCGGGCTGGCCATATCCCTCGTCCGAAGCCTGGACGACGAGTGGTGCGAGGTGGTGATTCCCTTCGAGTTCAAGGTCGATTTCGAGGTCGGCGAGCGCCGAGGGCTCTTGGACAGGAACGGCGAGTTTCTCGAAGATGCCGAGCTCGTCAAGAAGACGTTCAACGGGAAGTACAGGACCTGGGCCCTCCGCTTCAAGGTAAGCTCGGCCAACGCGACCAGGGCCATAGGCCTCCGCGTCCAGAGCCGCGAGGCGACCGCCGCCCTGCCCGAAGCGCGTTTTTCCCATGCGCCGGACGAGGCCATAGTCTGTCGCTGCGAGCGCGTGAGCTATGGCGAGATCCTTCGATTCATCCGCGAGAACGACATCCGCGACGTGAACCAGCTCAAGGCCATCCGCGCCGGCATGGGAGCCTGCGGTTCCAAGACTTGCGCGCCGCTCTACGCTTCCGTATTCCGGGCCGCGGGGGTGGATCCGTCGGGCGTGGCCGAGGCCAGGCTGAGGCCTCTGTCCCTCGAGGTCCCCCTTGGGACTCTGGCCGAGCGCAAGGCCGAGGCGCCCGAGGCGCGAGGGTCGGGGTCGGCATGAGCGCTGGCGTAAACGCCTACGATGTCGTCGTAGCGGGAGCGGGATCCGTCGGCCTTCCTCTCGCCTACTACTGCGCCGAGCGGGGCCTCAAGGTCCTCGTCGTGGACAGGGAGCCTTCCTGGGGACGAGGGCAGAACCGCGCCGCGATAGGCGGGATCCGGGCCACCTTTTCCGATTCGGCGAAAATCCGCATCTGCACGGAGTCCCTCGCGATCGCCGCGCGATTCGAGGAAGAGCATGGCCTCGGGATCGAATGGCGACGGGGCGGCTATCTTTTCGTGGCCTACGACGAGGCGCGAGAGAAGGCCTTCCGCGATCTCCTCGTCCTCCAACGCGCCGCTGGACTAGATATCGACTGGATAGGTCCCGAGAGAGTGGCCGAGCTGGCTCCGGGCATCAATTCCGAGGGTCTTCGCGGCGGCACCTTCAGTCCCGGCGACGGCTACGCCTCCCCGCTCAAGACCGCCGTCGCCTACCATAAGCTCGCCTCCGAAGCAGGGGTCGAGTTCCGTTTCGGCGAGGAGATAGTCGGATTGGACGTCGAGAAAGGCCGCGTCCGGCGCCTCGAGACGACGAAGGGCGTCTATGCGGGCGGCCTCTTCGTGGACGCGGCGGGAGCCCAGGGGGCCGAGATAGCGGCGATGGCCGGCGTGGACCTGCCCGTCCGCCCCGACTGCCACGAGGCGGGAGTCACCGAGCCCGTGGCGCGCTTCATGGAGCCCATGCTGGTGGACATTCGCTCCGACGAGCGCTCGGGCAACTATTATTTCTACCAGACCAATACCGGTCAAGTCGTGTTCTGCATTACGCCGAGCCCTCAGCTCTGGGGTACCGACATCGACAACACCTCGAGCTTCCTCCCCCTCTGCGCGAGGCGAATGCTGGAGCTTTACCCCAGGCTTGGCGACCTCAAGGTCAGGCGGACCTGGCGCGGCATGTATCCCATGACCCCCGACGGCCAACCCATAGTCGGCTACGCGCGCGGGATCGGGAATCTCCTATTCGCGGTGGGCATGTGCGGCCAGGGTTTCATGCTGGGTCCGGGCCTGGGCAAGATATTGGCCGAGGTCATGACCGAAGGGTCCCCTGCCCGGGGCGGCAGCTACGGTTCCATTCTCGAAGAGCTGTCGCCCTATCGCGAGTTCGTCGGAACGGAGATGCTGAAATAGGACAAAAGGGGCGCGGTCGGCGACCGCGCCTCCGGATCGAGGGAAGTAGGCCCCGAAGGCTCGTCGAGCCGCTCAGGCGCCTATCGGTATGATCTGATCCAGGTGGATTTCCTTGAATTGCTTGGCGAGCTGGGGGGATACCTCGGTGATCCGCATACCGCCTCCGGCCTGGTCGAAATGCTTGTAAAAGGCCAGGAGCTTGCCGATGCCCGCGCTCGTGATGGAAGGAACCTCGGCGAGGTCGAAGTCCGCGTGGCGCAGGCCCGGGTCCTTGGCGAGCTCGGAGAACTTGGCGCTCAGCTCCGAGCCGCCCGCCGTGTCGATCGGGCCCATGATGGTCACGCGCACCCGATCCTGCTCGATATTTATATCGATGTCCATGTCATCTCCTCCTTGCTAGCGGTACTCGAACTTGGTCTCGTCGAGCCAGGACAGGATCGCCGCGGCCACTTGGTCTCCTCGCCTGCCCCCGATGGGGTCGTGGCGCTCTCGCGGGAAGCCCGTCACGCGAGCCTCCTTCAGCGGCAGCGCGGCGACGGCCTCCTTGAGGCGTTGAATGGGCACCAGAGGATCGTCCTCGCCGACGAAGAACGCGGCCTTACGGCCTTCCAGGAAGGAGGGATCGCCCAGCAGCTCCTTGGCGGTCCTGTCCAGGTCCGCCGCGAGGGAGTTGGGCATGGAGGCCGCGTAGCGGGGATCCTCCGCTATCTTCTTCTTGTGCTCCTCGTCCTCTGCGAGAGCTTCGGGCGAAGCGTCTACCGGCACTCCGAAGAGGAGAGGAGAGACCGCGGCGAATCTGATCCGGCGCGCGGGATAGCGCTTGAGGAACAAGAGGGCCGCGACGGCGCCCATGGAATGGGCGACGATGGAGATCTCCCTGGTACCCTCCGCCGCCTCGATGCGGCGGCAGAGGGTCTCGATGGCGTCGGCCATCGCAAGGGTGCCGCCGGCCCCGCGCTCGCCCGGGCTCGCCCCGAAGCCGGCGAAGTCCGGGGCGACGACTTTATAGCGCGCGCCCACGAAGGCGGGAACGAGGGCGGGATAGGCGCCCGAATGGTAGCCGAGGCCGTGGAGCAGGAGGGCCACCTTGTCGTAACCCTTGGACGAGTCCTCCCAATACTGGTAATGGAGACGCGCCCCCTTGGGATCGGGGAAGAAGGAACTGAGATGGTTCACGACGCAAACCCCTTTCGCCGCCTCACGTCATTTGCTGATCGGGAATATGCGATCGAGGTGTATCTCCATGAACTGCCGGTACAGCTGGTCCGAGATGCCCTTGACCGACATGGAGCCTTGCTTCCCGTCCATGAACTTGAAGAAATTCATTATCTTGCCGATGCCCGAGGACGTGATGGTCCGGACCGTCGTCAGATCGAATACTACCGACCTGATCCCGATCATCTCCATCGCCTCCTGCAGGGAGACCGCGAGCTTGTGCCCGCCGTCCGTATCGATGTTGCCGTCGATCACGATCCTCAAGGAGTCGCCCTTCTTGTCGAGCTCGATGTCCATAGTCCCTCCGATTCAATCGAGAATAACGTACTTCTGAACCCCGCCGAGGGCGCGCTCGACGGCGGCGATCACCTCGGCCTGGACGTTGATCAGTATCTGCTTGCGAAGGCGCGCCTCGCCCGTCTCGATCCTCTTCGAGCTGAAGTACGAGGGGAACTCCTCGCTCTCGGGCCTGATGGTCAACGACGCGGTGACCTGGTCGCCGTCGACGTATTCCTTGAAGAGGGCGGCCGCGGCCTCGGGCCCGATCGCCTTGACGGCCGCATCCGGAAGCGCGGCGAGGAGCCGGTCGCGCCGTTCGCCCGAGGCCTGGCCCTTGAGGGCGGCCCGGACGTAGGCGTAATACCGGCCCAGCTCGTTATCGACGTCGGCCGGGTATTCGCCGTCGGTCCGCACTTCGAAATCGTAGAACGCGTCGCCGCCGCCCGCGACCGCGGTCGCCCAGATCGCGCGGTAGGGTTCGACCAGGGCGAGGGCCTCCTTGGAGAGGAGGTAGGCGTCACCGCAGATGTCCGCGAGCTCGCCGTCCCGATCGCGTACCCGCACGGTCGTCCAGCCGAAGGAGTCGAGGAGGCGCTCCTGGTCGGCCCTGATGCCCGCGAGGACGGCCTTGGGCAGCTCGTCCAGGGCCATTTTCTCGGCATAGGCCATGCGCGTCTTGGAATAGTAGGCGGGGTAGTCGTCGGGCTCGGGACGCAACGTCAGCGACTCGGTGACCTGGCGACCGGCTATCCTCGCCGGGATGCGGGAGACGACGGCGTCCTTGCCGAACTCCGAGACGAGGTCCTCGAGGGCGGCCGCGAGCCTGGCCTCGCGGTCTTCGGGCGTCGTCCCCTTGAGCTCGTAGAGGAGATAGGCGTAATAGCGCCCCGACCCGGCTATGTCCTCCTCGAACACGCCGTCGTGGGCGACGCTCCGCTCGTAGAGGGCGAAGAGGTCGCGGCCGGCGAGGCCGGAGGCGATGCTCTCGAGGTCGCGCAGGCGCGCGAGAGCATCCGCGGGACCCACGAACGTGCGCCCTTCGACCGTCACGCCCGCGCCCACGTCGAGGGAGCGCAATGCCTCCGCGATGCGCTCAATCCGTTCCACTTATTTCCCCTTCTCCTTCTCTTTCTTCTCGATCTCCTTGAGCGCGACGCGCTTGCGGGGCGCCACTTCCTTCTCGTGGTAGCTCGCCTTGACGAGGAGCACGGGCGGGATGACGTCTTCCATGCGCTTGCGGTCGTCGAAGAAGGCGTTGCGCACGCCCGAGGCGTGGATCGCGGTCTCTTCCATGTCGGCGTCGGTGCCGACGCCCTCGAGCTGGCCCACGCGATCGAGGATGTTGAGGATCGTCCTGTTGAGGGGATCCTCCTGGCCCTTCTCCTTGTCGAGGTGCTTGGCGAGCCCGTTGATATCCGCGATGGACAGCGGGTAGATGCGATAGCCGTCGCGGGGCGAACTGTAATTGGACTGCAGCACGCCGAGGATGACCGAGAGATTCTTCGGGTAGATGCCGCCCTTGTGCCACTTGGTCATCATCGCGAAGATCTTCCCGATGATGTACCTGTTGGGCTGGACCGGCGAGAGGAGGAGGAAGGGATCGGTATCGCCGATGAGGCTGTCGATGACCCAGTGGTTCTCGATCTCGAGCATTCGCAGGAACACCGGATAGTTCTCGGGCGTGAGGCCGACGGTGTTGAGGAAGGAGGCGTAGGTGATCGCCGCCTCGACGGCCTCGTAGGTGCGGCACCCGATGATGCCCTGCAGGAGCCTGTTCTCGATCCCGTTGATCTGGTCCTCGGACCAGCTGTCGTTGACTATGACTTCGTCCATGGTTTCTCCTTTAGGCTCGTTGCCGTCAGTCGTGGCGCAGGGCCATGTCGATGTCCTCGGCGAAGAGCGTCCTCGGGTTAACCTCGTCCTTGAGGTAGTCGCCGCGGACCATGAGGACCTGGGGGATGCAATCCTCGAGCTTCTTCGAGCTGTCGAAGAAGAAGCTGCGGATGCGGATGGCTTGCCGCGACACTTCCTCCATGCTCTCGTCCCATCCGAGGCCCTGGAGGGACCCGATGCGGTCGAGGATGTCGAGGATGCAGCGGTTGAGCGGGAAATTCTGGCCTTTCTCCTTCTCGAGGTGCTTGCCGAGGTTGTCGACGTCGGCGATCGTGAGCGGGTAGATCTTGTAGCCGTCCTTGGGCGAGCTGAAGGCGTTCTGCAGGACCCCCAGGGCGATGGACAGCGTCTTCGGGTATATCCCGCCCGGATGCCAGCGCGTAAGCAGCGTGAAGCACTTGGAGATCACGTAGCGGTTGGGCTGGATCGTCGAGAGGAAAAGGAAGGGATCCTCGTCCCCGATGAGGGCGTCGAGCACCCAATGGTTCTCGATCTCGAGCATCTTGAGGAATAGCGGGTAGTTATCGGATGTCAGCCCGGAGAGCCTCAGGAACCTCGTATAGGCGATCGCCGACTCGACGGCCTCGGGCGTTCGGGACGACATGACCTGCTGGAGAATCCGGTTCTCCACGGACATGATGTTTTCGCGGGTCCAGAGCCGTGCCTGCTCCTCCGCTTTTGTAGTTGCCATCGTTCCTCCTTGACCGGTTGCTTTTAGGACCTGAACGGATCCGTAAAAATAGTTCGACTTCATAGAGCTTCACCTCTTCTTCGAGGAGTCGACTTTCTTTCCTTTGAGTCCCGCCAGCAATAC
>CAVZVX010000095.1:0-19635 GCA_963778775.1 uncultured Spirochaetota bacterium
TCGCCTCTTGGCTCATCGGGCGATGGGTTCCGAGGGCGATGAGGAAGTCGAGCCTGCGGGCCTTGCCGGAGAGGAGCCTATGGATCGACGTGAAGACGAGATTGGAGGGGAAGGACCTCGTCGAGTCGGGGATGATGAATAGGACGGACTTGCCCATCAAGTCTTCGTGGGCCAGGGCCTCCTCGAAGACCGCGAAGGCCTCCTCCCGCGAAAGGGGCGAGGCCCCGCCCTTGATTATTTCCACTTCCTTCCTCCTGCCCGGCCCTCAGGCCGAACGCCTGGACACCAGAATGGTGCGGAAGGTCCTGCTGGCGATCGGAATCCCCAGCTCGAGCCGATTGAAGAGCTGCTCGTAGATGTGGACGCCGACCTCGGATCCGCCCTGCGAGATGGTGGTGAGCGGAGGGCGGAGATAGGCCGAGTAATCGTCGTCGTCGAAGCCGACGAGGGCGATCTCCTCGGGTATCCTCGCGCCTCGCCCTCCAGGAACGAGAGGATCCCCGTCGCGACCTTGTCGTTGTGGCAGAGCGCGGCGTCCACCCCGCGCGACTCGTGGAGGGCCAGGAGCTTGCCTGCCGCCCCGAGCCCGCCGCGGAAGCCCTTCTCCGAAGGGATGACGAGACTCTCGTCGAAGGGGAGACCCGCGTCGGCGAGACCGGCGCGGTAGCCTTCGAGCCTGCTCGCGACGCGGAATTCCTCGACGACGAGGGATATGGCGCGACGGCCCCGTGAAAGGAGATACCGGACCGCCTCGCGGTAGCCCGCCGCGCGATCGATGCCGACCGAGGGGTAGGGACCCTGGACCGGCGGATCCACGAGGATGAAGGGAAAGCCGCGCCGGGCGAAATCGTCGAGGACGGCGGAGCGAGGAGCCTGGAGGTTCGTGAACACCACCAGGGCGTCGGTACGCGCGGCGAAGCGCCGCAGGATCTCCTCTTCGACCGCGAGGTCGTCGGCGTAGCTTATCAGGATTGCATAGCCCGCGGTGTTGAAGAGCCGGGCCAAGGTCTCGATCCTTTGCCGGTTCACGTCGCTCGCGACGGAGTTGACGATGACGCCTATCGTGCGCTTTCGCTTGGTCTTGAGGGATTGGGCCTGGGGATCGGGCGAGTAATTCCGGTTCCTGGTAATCGCGAGCACGCGGGCGCGGGTCTCCTCCTTCACGTTGCTGGCGTCGTTGAGGACGCGCGAGACCGTTCGGATGGAGCACTCGGCTTCGCGAGCGATATCCTTGATAGTGAGTTGTCCTGGTTGTGCCATCGATGGCATAAGGACATTCTTGATCTTTCCGAGATGTCTGTCAAGCCCGGCCTCGCTCGCGCATCGTCTATGGTGTCCTCCGGCGATATCCGTGCTACAATCGCTCTGTGGAAAAAAAAGTCGACCAAGGCCGGGCCGAGGACCCGCTTCCTCGCGCGGCCGATGTCCTCGTCTCCGCCCCGCTCTTTTCGACTTTCGACAGGAAGGAGCTGGACTTCCTGGCTAAGAAGTCCGAGTTCCTCTCGATCGACAAAGGGCAGGACATCTTCAAGGCCGAAGACTCGAGCGACAGGCTCTACATCGTCGCCTCGGGCTCGGTCGTCATCCTTTCGCCCCAGGACGGCTCGGTGCTGGCCGAGTTCGTCGCGGGGGACTCCTTCGGGGAATTGGAGCTGCTCACCGGCGCCAGGCACAACGCCGGAGCCCGTGCCGAGCTTCCTACGGTCCTCCTCGCCTTTCCCTCCGGCGGCGCGAGCCTCCGGGCCGCCCTTTCCGAGAGGCCCGAGCTGGCGGCGCGCATCCTTCGCTCCTTTCTCCTCGTCATCGCGGGGCGGACGCGCAAGTCCAACGCCCTGGTCAAGGAGAATTCGCCCTGGGTGCGGGAGCTCAGGCGCCAGGTCTACGGGGACAAGCTCACGGGTCTCCTCAACAAGGCCTATCTAGAGGAAAACCTGCCCAAATCCCTCACGGGGCCGATGGCCCTCGTCATGCTCAAGCCCGACAACTTCAAGGAGATCAACGACCGCTTCGGCCACGAGGCCGGCGACTCGGTCCTCGTCCTGATGGCGGGCGCCCTCGAGCGCGCGGTGCGGAAGGAAGGCACGGCGGTCCGCTATATGGGAAACGAGCTCGCGGTGCTGTATCCGGGCAAGGACAGGGCGGCCGCTCTCGAAGCGGCGCGCGGGATCCAAAGCCTCCTCTCAGGTCTCGACCTTTCGGCCCATACCGGGGATCCCGAGCTTCGGCTCAGCGTGAGCCTGGGCATCGCCCTCTATCCCGAGCACGGTCCCGACGCCGAGGCCATGATCAAGGCTTCCGCGGGGCTCCCCCTGACCGCCCGCTCGCGGGGGGGCTCCCTCATCCTGTTCCCGGAGGACGCCCGATGAACGACAAGGAATGTCGCGAAACCGACGAGTCGGTCCTTCGAGGCATCGATATCTTCTCGGGCCTATCGGAGGCCGACCTCGCGGCGCTCGGCGCCAAGATGCGCGCCTGCGCCTTCCTTCCCGGCCAGACGGTGTTCCGCGAGAACGAGGACGGCGCCGAGCTCTTCGTCGTCGCCTCGGGCATGGTCTCGATCAGCGTCGCGACCCAGGACGGCGAGAACATCGAGCTCTCGCGCGTGGGCAGGGGAGCCTTCTTCGGCGAGATGGCCATACTGGAGCGGGCGCCGCGGTCGGCCACCTGCACCGCGCTGGAGAGGACCGAATGCCTCGTTCTCGAGGCCGCCGATTTCGAGGCCCTGCTGACGGAGGCGCCGAGCGCCGCGGTCGGCGTCCTCGAGCGCATGCTGGCCATAGCCGCCGGGCGCCTCGTCAAGACGGGTTCCTTCCTGTCGCAGATGGTCCAGTGGGGCGATGACGCGAGGAAGCGCGCGATCACCGATTCCGCCACCGGCCTCTTCAATCGCCGCTACCTGGAAGACTCCTTCGAGACGATCCTCGCGAGCATGAAGCGCGAGGGCCGGAGTCTCTCCTTCGCGATGTTCGACCTGGATCGATTCGGCAAGATGAACGCGGCCTACGGATCCGAGTTCTGCGATCACGTGATCCTCGAGGCCGCCCAAGCCTTCCGCGGGACCTTCGGGGAGGAGGATATCCTCGTCCGTTACGGCGGCGACGAGTTCTGCTTCCTCATCCCCGCCCCGCCCGCGGAAGCCGAGTCGAAATGCGAAGGCGTCTGCGCCGCGCTGCGCTCCCTCGCCTTCCCCGAGCATCCCGAGCTCAGGATAAGCTGCTCCATCGGCCTCGCCCATTTCCCCTCCTCGGCCTCGAGCACGGAGGAGCTCAAGGAAAAGGCCGACAAGGCTCTGTACCAGGCCAAGGAGGCCGGGCGGGACAGGTGCGTCGCCTGGACCGGCGGGATCGAAGAGCCCTCGGCAACCGCGGCAGCGGCCGCGGCGGAGCCGAAGCGCGATATCCCGACGATAGCCCGGAAGAACCGCGTCATCGCCAACGTCGTGCGGATCTTGGAGGAGAACGATCCCTTCCTCATATTCGGGCACAAGGATCCCGACGAGGACTGCATCTCCTCCATGGTCGCCTTCGCCCTCCTGGCAAGCAAGCTCAACAAGAGAGCGGCAATAGTCATCGGCTCCACGACGGGCAGCTTCGAGTACCTGCTGAATATCTGCCGCTACAACTCCATCGAGATACTGCGAGGCGACGACGAGCTCAAGGAGCGCATCGCGACCGCCCCGGTCCTCGTCCTCCTCGACACGCCCAAGCCCGGGATGATCGACCGCGCGGAGCTCTACGAAGCCGCGATGAAGGACGAGTCCGTCCTCAAGATCGAGCTGGACCACCATCTCGAAGCCGACAGCCGCTATTTCGGCGATCCCGACTTCCGCCTGGTCTACGAGGCCTCCAGTACCTGCGAGATCATCGGCCGCATGGCGATCAAGATGGAGGAGGACGCCGAGCTTAAGGCGAGGCATCAGACCGACGAATTCCTCAGCCGCAACCTGGTTCTGGCCATCCTATCGGGAATGATCGGGGACTCGCAGATGGGGCGATTCCTCAAGTCCCGCCGGGAGGGCTATTTCTACACGCGCTTCAGCGCCTCCTTCGAGCGCATGCTCGCGACCAAGACGCGTTCGGGAAGCGGCAACTTCTCGAGCAAGGAGCAGGTGTTCGAGGCCATGGCCGCGCTTTCCAAGGACGAGGAAGCCTGCTACCGCTTCATGTCGAGGGCGGCTCGGGAGATCGACGGCCTTCGGTTCGCGGTCCTGGACCCCGAGGCTTCCCGCTTCCTTTTCGCCACCTACGGGAACGATACGGCCGTCGCCGTCGCGAAGACCCTCGTCGACAGGCTGGCCGAGGAGAGCGGACGCCTCGGCCTCGTCGGCTACTACGACGATCCCGCGATCTCGCCCTTCGCTCAGTTCAGGCTGCGCCGCGCCCAGGGCTTCACGGCCCTCGACCTTCGCGAGGCCCTGATCAAGCTGAAGCTGACCAACGGAGGAGGGCATCCGGGCGCCGTGGGCTTCAGGATCCCGCGGGAGGCGGTGCCCGATATCGACGAGGCGGTTCGGGAATTCGCCCGCGCCCTATCGAACCCGCAAGCCTCGGCTCCATGAGGGTGCGCCCCTGGGAGGGCGCCGATGCCCTCATTGCAGCGCGAACGCGGACCTCGGCCGCAGCTCCCTGAACGCGATGAGCCGCTCGGCGGCCTCGTCCCAGAGATTGAGGCGAACGGACCTGACGCTGCGCGCGATCGTCAGCGGGTCCTTCAGGCGGAGCTCCGGAACTGCCGACAGGCAGGCTTCCAGATTGTAGTTAGGGATCCGGGGAAGCAGGTGATGGACATGGTGGAGGCCGATATTGCCCGAGATCCACTGCAGCCAGGGAGGAAGCTTGTAGTAGGAACTGCCGGTAAGCGCGGCCTCGGCCGAGTCCCAATCGTCGCTTCGCGCCCAGTAGGACGGATCGAACTGGTGCTGGACGTAGAAGAGCCATATCCCTACGAAGCCGGCGACGAGTTGCGTCGGGATGAGGATGGTGAAGTAGGCTTTCAGTCCGATCGTCAGTCCGAAGAAGGCGATGGAGATCGCGAGGGCCAGGTCGTTGAGCAGCACGCTCCTGATCCGCAAGGCCTTCCGGTGATTGCTCGGCGGGAGGCGGTTCATCACGAGGAAGAGGAAGAGCGGGCCGAGCACGAAGAGGACTATCGGATTACGGTAGGCCCGATACTGGAGGCGCTTGAGGAAGGGGCATCGCCTATATTCGTCGACCGTCATCGTCCACACGTCGCCGACGCCTCGGCGATCGAGGTTGCCCGAGGTCGAATGATGAAGTCCATGGGCGTAGCGCCATTCGCCGAAAGGCGTGAAGGTCAGGAGGCCGAGGAACCTGCCGATCCAATCCCGCGCCGCTCGCGACTCCACGAAGGAGCCGTGGGCGCAATCGTGGAACAGGATGAAGGTCCGCACCATCAGGGCCCCCGCGGGGATGCCGAGCAGGAAAGTTACCCATACGGGGGCCCCCCAGCGTATCGTCCCGTACATCAAGGAGAGGATCGCCCCGTAGGGCAGCAAGGTATCCAGAAGCTGTATGACGGCCTTCCTCGTATTCGGCCGCGCGTAGGGCCTCAAGAGCTTCGTAAACGCCGGCCCGTCGATTGCGCTATTCATGCTCGACCTCCTAGGTAGCCTTAGTTCGAGCCTGGCGAGCAGGAGAAGTTGCGGCGCGGGCGGGTATATAGTTTAATTTAATAGTCATGTTATGGCTTGTTCTTGGCATGAGCGCGCTCCCGTAAGTCGGGGCGCGGCGGCTTCAGCTTTCGAAGTCCGCCGCGTGGCGGGAGTTCTCCCTGCTCATGCGCCCATCCTTTCGTCGCGATTATGGTTCCATTCAATACGGCTTCAGAGCCAGGGCCGCTGCCCCGATCAGGGCGGCGTCGTACCCGAGGGAGCTTTGCCGCACGCGAAAGGCCCGCTCCCCGCCCGACAGCATGAGGCCGGGAGCCGTTCCGACTATCGAGGGCAAGAGCAGATCGAGGGCCGCGGCGACGCCTCCTCCCATGACAATGGTATCAGGGTCGAGAATGTTCACGACGGCGGCCAGGCCTCTCGCGAGCATGGTCCCCATTTCGTCCACAACCTGGAGACACAGCCCATCGCCGGAGCGCGCGAAGCGGGCTATCGTCCGGGCGTCGATCGAGTCGGCCGGGACGGTCGCAAGTTTCCCCGCGGGACTTTCCCCGAGAAGACGAAGCGCGCACCTCCGCCAGGCGGGCCCCGCGGCCTCGGCCTCCAGGCATCCATGGTTGCCGCAGCCACAGGGCGCCCCTCCCGGGTTCACGACCAGGTGGCCTATCTCTCCGGCCATGCCGGAGGCCCCTTCGAGCACGCGCCCGCTAGACACTACCGCGCCCCCGATCCCCGTGCTCACGGTCATCCAAAAGAAGCTCCCGAGCCCGACTCCGGCCCCGAAAAGCGCCTCGGCCCAAGCGCAGGCGTTGACGTCGTTGGCCGCCGTCACGGGGAGGGAGAATGCATCCTCGAGCATCGACGAAAAGGGCACGTTACGCCAGCCCGAAGAGGCGGAATGGCGAAGCATGCCGGACGAGCGGTCCACAATGCCGGGGAGGGCGAGCCCGAGCGCCTCCGCGGGACCCGCCTTTTCGAGGACTTTCGTCCCGAGAGCGACCATCGTGGCGAGCGCGGCTTCCGGGTCGCCTAGGGGCGTGGCCGCGCTCTCCTTGCAGAGAAGCCTGCCTTCCGCGTCGACGACGCCGGCGGCGGTCTTCGTGCCGCCGAGATCCAGTGCGAGAACTTGCTCCACGGAACCGATCCCTCGGGGCGAGAGTATACAACGTCCAGGTTCAAAGCGAAAGTTGCATGAACTGCCTTGCGGCGACACCGAGAGTCGTCCGCTCGCCGCGCGATGGGAGGTCCTTTCAGGCCCAGCCTTCCAGGCCCTCCTTCATAGATCGGAGGAAGCCCGAGGCCGCCTCGCCGTCGAGCGCGCGGTGGTCGAAGACCAGCGAGAGGTAGACCATCGGCCGTATCGCGATGGAATCGACTCCCGCGTCGCTCGTTATCACGACGGGACGCTTTTGCAGCGTCCCCGTTCCGAGTATGCCGATCTGGGGCTGATTGATGATGGGCGCGGCGACGAGGGAACCGGTGGTGCCGTAATTGGTCAGGGTGAAGGTCCCCCCCCGCACCTCCTCGCCGTTCAGCTCGCCAGCGCGGGCCGCCGCGGCCAGCCTGTCGATTTCCCTCGCGGTCTCGATCAGTCCGAGCTCGTCGGCCTTCCTCACCACGGGAACGATCAGGCCGCCGTCCCCGAGGGATACCGCGACCCCGATATTGACCTCGGGATGGATGAGCATGCCGTCCTCGGTCCATGAGGAATTCATCCCCGGGAATCGTCTCAGGGACCGGGCCAGGACCGAGACGAAGTAGGCGCTCAGGGTGAGCTTGACGCCCTCGCCCGCAAAGCCGTCCCGGTTCGCCGCGCGATGCGCGACGATGGCGCTCATGTCGGCTTCTGCGACCGTCAGGACGTGGGCCGAAGTCCGCTGCGAATCGATCATCCGCTCGGCGATCCTCCTGCGAAGGCTGCTGTGGGGACGGCGCTCGGAGGTCGGCGCGCCCTTGGCCGCGGCGGCCGCGATGACGGCCGCGGCTCCAGCCTCGGCTAGAGCCGCGGGCCCGGCCTCGCGCGCGGCGACGAAGGCGAGGATGTCCTCCTTGGTGACGCGGCCGCCCGCGCCCGTGCCGACGACGGCGGAGGGGTCGACCCCGCGCTCGGCGGCGATCTTGCGGACGAGGGGCGAGAGGAAGCCGGGCATCGCCGCGACGGAAGCCGGTGAACCGGTCTCCTCCGTCGAGGCATCTTCTATTACGGCGATGACCGCCCCCGCGCGTACTTTGTCGCCCTCGGCGGCCAGGAGCTCGGCGACCCTCCCCGACGCGGGGCTGGGGATCTCGGTGACTACCTTGTCCGACTCGAGCTCGACGAGGGCCTCTCCCTCGGCGACGCTCTCGCCCGGCTTCTTCTTCCAGGCTACGAGGCTCAGCTCCTCGACTCCCTCGCCTATCAGGGGCGCGATCACTTTTACGCTCACCAGAGTCTCCTTTCCTTGACGAGGGCGTATACCGAGTCGAAGATCGACTCGGCGTTGGGCTTGGACCAGTAGTCGCCGTCCGAGCCGTAGGCCGGCCGATGCTCGGCTCCCGCGAGGGTCCGAGGGGGCGCGTCGAGCCAGGCGAAGCCTCCCTGCCGCTCCAGGACCTCGCGCATCATGTAGGCGCTCGCCCCTCCCGGGACATCCTCGTCGACGAAGAGGACGCGGGAGGTCTTCTTCAGCGATTCGCAGATCCTGCCTTCGATGTCGAAGGGCAGGAGGGTCTGGGCGTCCACGACCTCCGTTTCGACGCCCGCCGCCGCGAGCCGCTCGGCCGCGTCGAGGACTATGCGCGTAGTGGAGCCGTAGGTGACCACCGTCGCGTCCTCGCCCCGTCTGAGGACTTCGGGCAGGCCGAGGCGAAGGCGGAACTCCCCTATGTTGTCGGGCAGGATCTCCTTGCGGCGATAGCCGCTCAAGGGCTCGATCAGGATCGCCGGATCCTCGGACTCGAGGAGAGTGTTGTAGAAGCCGGCCGCCCTGGTGAGGTCGCGGGGCACGAGGACGTGCATTCCCCTCACGAGGCCGATGATGCCCGACATCGGAGAGCCCGAGTGCCAGATGCCCTCGAGGCGGTGCCCTCGGGTGCGCACGATCACCGGGGCCGCCTGGCCCCCGACGCTGCGCCAACGCAGGTTGGCGAGGTCGTCGGCCATTATCTGGAGGGCATAGAGGAGGTAGTCGAGGTACTGGATCTCGGCTATCGGCCTCAGGCCGCGCAAGGCCATGCCGATGGCCTGGCCGAGGATGGTGACCTCGCGGATCCCGATGTCGGATACCCGCAGCTCCCCGTATTTCTCCTGGAGGCCGCGGAAGCCCTGATTGACGTCGCCTAACTTCCCGAGGTCCTCGCCGAAGGCCACGAGTCTCGGCTCGCGGGCAAGGGCGGCGTCGAAGGCCGCGTTGACGATTTCGTAGCCCATCAGCTCCGGGGAAGACGCCGAGTATGCCGGAGGAATCCCCTCGATCGCGAGAGCCGATCCCGGCGGGGACGCGAAGAGATGGGAGCCGTATCGCTCCTCGCCCTCCGATCGAAGCGATTCGAGGAAGGATCCGACGCGATCGCGCTCCGGGGAGTCCTCCCCGAGCGTCGCGGCGAGCGCCGCATGGGCGGCGGCCGCGCAGTCGCGCCTCAAGGGAAGGCTCAGATCCCTCGAGCTCGAGCGCCGACCGGCGCAGCTCCCCGCCCTTGGAGCTCGTCGCGGACAGGGCCTCGACGAGAGCGGCCGTTCGCGAGCGCTCCTCGAGCAGGGGGGCGCGGTACGCGTCGTAGGCCGCCTTGCGTGCCGCCTCGACTTCCTCCTCGGCTCGGGCCTCCAGGGCGGCGAGCTCGGCCTCCGCGGCGATCCCTCGCTCGAGTATCCAGGAGCGGAATTTGGGGAGGCAATCGTTCTCGGCCTCCCATGCGAGCCGCTCCGCGCTCTTGTACTTCTCGTGCGACCCCGAGGTCGAATGGCCGAGGGGTTGGGTGGCGTCGGTTACGTGCACGATGGAGGGCACGTGGTGCGCGCGCGCATTCGCGCCCGCCTCGGCGTAGGCTTCGAGGAGGGCGGGGTAGTCCCAGGCCCGCGCCGAGTAGAGGTCGAAGCCGCGATCGCAAAGCTCGGCGGGGCATTCGATCCTCTCGAAGCCCTTGAGCAGGGCGCCGATGTCTTCCTTCACCATCTGCATCGCGTTGGGCACCGAGATCCCGTAGCCGTCGTCGTAGACGCTGATCACCGCCGGGGCGTGGAGGACGCCTATCGCGTTGACCGACTCCCAGAACATACCCTCGGCCGTGGAGCCGTTGCCGATGCTGGCCCAGGCGACCTCGGAGCCTCCGCGGGAAAATTTCGAGGGGCCTGCCAATCCCTCGAGACGGCGATACAGCACGGAGGCATAGGCGAGACCGACCGTCCGGGGCATCTGCGACGCGGTGGGCGATGTGTCCGCCGACGAGTTGTACATGGCCGTCTGGTCGAGCCAGGCGCCGTCGCCGTCCAGGAGCCGCGAGGCGAAGTGACCGTTCATGGAGCGGCCGCCGGTCGAGCTCTCGTAGCGGAGGTCGGCATGGCCGTAGAGCTGGGCGAAGAAGCCGCCGAGGTCTATGATCCCGAGGGCGAGCATCCAGGTCTGGTCCCGGTAATAGCCCGATCTCCAGTCTCCTCTCTCGAAGGCTCGCGCGAGCGCCAATTGGGCGACCTCCTTGCCGTCGCCGAATATTCCGAATTTGGCCTTTCCGGTAAGCACCTCTCTGCGCCCCGCGATGGACGCGCGGCGGGAGGTATAGGCAAGTCGATAGTCGCTTACGATTTGCGGCGGCGGTAGAGCCGTCTTCCCCTCGTCAGATTTGTCCATCCTTAGAATATATGGAAAAGGTTATGAAAGGCAAAAGGGATGCGCGACGGATGGGGGGCGCCCCGGCCTATTTTTCCTGGAATCGGAATATCCCGTCCCAATCGGGAAGGTCGCCGGTCTTCTGTCGCTGGAAAAGGACGATGCAGCGATCGAGCAGCACATTTATGAAGGGATCCTTGTAGAAGCCGATGAGGGTGCCGTGGTCGCCCGCCCTCTCGCCAATTTGCAGCAACAGGGATATGGCCTCGCTGAAATGCCCCTCGGCGTAGAAGCGCTGGGCGGAATCGAGCCGATCGGCGTTCCCTTCCTTGGCGGCGATGGTATCCGGGCGATGGTGATGGTAGACCTCGTAGAGGCGCACCGGGTCCTCCCTGCCTTTGACCCGGACGGTATCGATGTAGCGCATTTTCATGTCGACCCTCAATCCGATCTTGAAGTCCTCGGAGACGAGGACGTCGGTTATGTAGGATTTGGTGAGCGCCTCGATGCGGCTCGCGACGTTGACGGTGTCCCCGATTATGGTGAGGTCCATCTTCTCGCGCGATCCGAGATTCCCCGCTATTACCGTGCCGAAGTGTATGCCTATTCCCGTGCGCAGGGCGGGCAGGCCGCCGACGCGGTTGCAGTCGTTCAGGTCGAAGAGGGCCTCCTTCATCTCGATAGCGGCCCTCAGGGACGAGTCGGCGTCGGGGAAGGTGGCCATGATGCAGTCGCCTATCAGCTTGTCGATCTCGCCTCCGTTCCGGCCGATGACCTGTCCCATCGCCTCGTAGAAATCGTTGAGCATCGAGATGAGGGCCCTCGGCTCCATCTTCTGCGACAGCCGCGCGAAATCGCGTATGTCGCAGAACATGACCGCGAGCTCCTTGCTCTCGGGCACTATCTCGGAAGGGTTCCTCCCCGATTCGACTATCTGGACCAGGCTCTTCCGCGTATAGAGCCGGAGCACGCCCATCCGCGCCCCGGATTGCTCGAGCTCCCGCGTCAGCCGCCGGTTGGCCTCGAAATTGAGACGGAGCTGGTTCGGAATATTTCTTGTTGACCACCAGGGCGATTCCGGAGCCGATGGCGAGGAGCGAGAACCTGACCAGGATATCGACGAAGCCTTCCGGACTCGACCAGGTCCGGTGCAGGAAGGAGTATCCGGCCTGCGTCGCGATCAAGGTGGCGACGGTGATTATTATGAAAGTGGGCCTGATGTAGATGAGGGATCCGATCAGGAAGATGAAAGCCACCGACCATACCGCCGATTCGTCGGAGCCGCCGAGGAAAGCGGCGATGGTCGGTATGGAAACGATGAAGAAACCCTGGAGAGCGTAGGTGACTATCCTCGGCCTCAACTTGACCCGGAGCAGGGCCAGAAGAAGGCCGGCGACGCCGATCATGACCGAGGCATTCCTGATCGGCCAAAGATCTTTCTCGCCGACGATCAGATACTCGAGGACGAGGTGGGCGGCCGCTCCGAAAGCGAGGGCCCCGGCGGCGATCGTGGCGATGGCGCGATTGGACGATTCGCTCGCCGAGTCGTAGACCACCGCGTCCCTGTCGAGGCGCTCGCCTTCCTTCTTTGGTCGCGACTTGATGTCCAAGGGAACTCCCGCGCGCATATCGCCTTCGACGCCTCGATCTATGAGTGATGCTAGCCTGTCCGACCCCGAGCTATCAAGGGCCGATGAGGCTTCGGGGCTACCTTACGCGTATCGGCATGACGACATTCGTGATCCCCTCCCATTGGAGGCGGCGAAGGACGGCGAAGGCGGTCTCGTTATGGAGTATCCGGTGCACGATGCTCTCGCGCTCGAAGACGAGATTGCCCGAGAATATCGTCGACTTGGGGAATTCGTCGTGGATCTTGCGGCAGAGCTCGACGGCGGCGTCGACGACGTTCGTGCCGATGCCGCTGCGGCTCTCGGCCGCGTAGCCGTACTTCCGGGCCAGGGCAACGTAGCGATCGAGCGAGGTATCGACGTCGGCGATGAGCTCGGGCACGCTTTCGCCGTCCTTGAACATCGCCTGGTCGACGATGCCGACCGATACGAAAATGAAGTTGACGTACAGCCCGGGAAAGGCAGAGCAGATCTGGAGGAAGGAGTGGACGCCGATGCCGTTGTAGCCCGAGACGAGCTGGATGGCGGTCATCGCCGCGGGATCGACCTTCGAGGGCCCGACCCGGTCCGTCTCGAGCTCCACCGCCGCGACGAGCGCGTCGAGCTTCTTGAGGGCGGCTCCGACCTTGCGGTAATGGCGCCTGACGGCCACGCAGACGGCGATCAGGAAACCGGTGATGACGAGGGTGAGCCAACCGCCGTCCATGAATTTTATCGAGACGGTCAGGATGAGTATGAGGGCGCAGAGGACGAATCCGAAGGCTTGGATCACGATGCTGTGGATGGGGATCTTCTCGGCCTTCCGATTCTGGAGGAAATGCTTGACCATGCCGAACTCGGAGAGGGCGAAGGTCAGGAAGACGTTGATCGAGTACATGACCACGAGGGCGTCTATCGAGTCGTTCGTATAGAAGAGCAGCACGAGGGCCGCCACGCCGATCATCACGATACCGTTGCGCATCGTGAGCCGGCCGGAGAAGTCGGCGAAGCGGCGAGGCATCCAGGAATCGACGGCCATGTTGGCCATCACGCGCGGCGCGTCGATGAAGCCCGCCTGGGAGGCCACGAGGAGGAGGGCGCCCTCCGACATGATGGCGACGAGGGCGAAGCCCTTGCCCGCGACGCCGAAGCCGCCGAACAGGGCGTCAGCAAGGGTGGAGTTCAGGGTCCTTCCCTCTTCGGGGACGATCCGCGTGAGGAGATAGCAGACGAGGAGGCCGGCCGCGGTTATCGCGAGCGAGATCGCGAGGTACGCCATGGTCTTCTTGCCGTTGTGGACCCTCGGCTCGCGCATGATCTGCATGCCGTTCGATACGGCTTCGATTCCGGTGTACGTGCCGCCGCCGAGAGAGTAGGCGCGGAGGAAGATGACCGCTAGCGCGAGGAAGCCGATGCTCTTGAGGTCCGTGCGTAGGCCGCTTCCGATGCTTCCCGCGACCTCAGCCGCGACCCCCGCCTTGCTCGCGAAGCCGTAGACGAGGATGATGACGTGGGTGACGACGAAGACCATGAAGATGGGCATGAGGACGGCGATGGACTCTTTGGCGCCGCGGATATTGAGGACGATCATGAAGATGATCAGGACGGCGGCCACCCAGATCTTGAACGGCTGCCACGCGGCCGGGAGATAGCTGAACACGGCGTCGGCGCAGGAGACGATCGAGACCGTGATGGTCAGGATATAGTCGATGATGAGGGCGCTTCCCGAGACCAGGCCGGCCGGCCGGCCGAGGGTCTTCGTCGCGACGATGTAGCCGCCGCCGCCGTTCGGGAAATGCTCGATTATCTTCGTATAGGTATAGGCGATGACGAAGACCGTGAGCGCGGTGGCGAGGCCGAGGAATACGGCCAGGTAGGCGTGCGTCCCGAGATTGCGAAAGGCTTCCTCCGGGCCGTAGGCCGAGGAGGACAGGGGGTCGGCCCCCAGGCCTACCCACGCGAAGAAGGGGATCAGGGCGATCTTGTGGAAAATGTGCGGATCGCGAACGTCGCGGGGGGCTCCGAAGACCTTGAGCCTGATCCTTTCCGAAATGCTCGATTCGCCGCCTTCCTTGCCTTCGCTCACCTTTCCTCCGCTTGGACGGATGGATACTATGCGGCGGCATCGATGCTGCCTAGGAGACGGCGGGTCCTCGGCCTGAATTTTAACGGGTTCTTAACGCCTTCGGTTCTCGAGTCTCGGGGGCCTTGACGAGTTTGTAGACCTCCTGCGCTCCTCTTCAGGCCCTTGAGACTCGTGGTGAAGCTCTCCCATGTCCAGCCGAGCCTCCTTGAGCGTCCGGGCGGCGCCGCTTTCCCTGAAGAATCGCTCCGAGACCATGACGTCGCGGCCGTCCGAGAGGCCCTGTATTCGGGCGGCGGTGTTCACCGAGGTCCCGAAGTAGTCGATGCGCTCGTTCAGGGTCACGGCAATGCAGGGCCCGGCGTGGACGCCCACCTTGATCACGATCTGGTCCTTCGTCCGGTTCTCGAGGTTGAAGGCGTCGAAGCGGTCGATCATCTCGCGAGCGGCGTCGATGGCCTGGTCGGGGCGGCGGAATACCGCCATCACGGCGTCGCCTATCGTCTTCACGATGCCGCCGTCGTTCCGCCGCACGACGTCCTCCATGATCTTGAAGTGCTCCTTCACCAGATAGAAGGCCTTGGAGTCCCCGAGGCGCTCGTACATCTCGGTCGAGCCCTTGATGTCGGTGAAGATCACGGCGAGGTTGCGGATCGAGAAGGTCTCCTGCGGCGACAGCATCTCCTTGGAGAAGAAGTCCCGGAATTCCTGCAGCGTCGTAGCCAGGGCCGCATCGATCCATTCGGGATCGGCCATCCGCGCGAAGAGGAAGTCCGCGGGCTTGGACCTGCGGTTCTCGATCCTCAGCCTCAGCGTTCCGGGCTTCAGTGAGACGACCTGAATGGGAGGACAGTCCTCGCCGAAGGTGAAGCTGTATTTCTGCGCGGTCTCCTCGCCCGCGGCTACCGCGAAGTTGACGACGACGCGATCGGCCTTGTCGACCAGGATATAGTTGCCCTGAGCTATCCGGTATTCGATGAAGTGCTCCCCCGCGGGATCTATCTCGATGCCGACTCCCGGCTCCAGATCCATCGAGGCCATGCTCAGGTCGAAGGGATCGGTCCCTTCCAGCGCTATGACGGCGGGGTTGACCTGAAAGCTGAGCTCCACGCTGCGGTCGAAGTCGGCTTCGTAGCCCATCTTGCACAGCGGGCAGAAGGAATCGCGGGCCAGGTCGGCGAGGCTCGAGGATTCCTGCGATCCTCCCTTGCAATGGGGGCAGTGCACAGTCCAGCGAAGGTCGAAGACCCCCGTTTTCGTAAGGAGGAGGAAGGCCTTGACCGTCCTCATGCGGCCCAGGCCCCGCTCCCGCGCGAATTTCTCGGGACGGACGGCATAGAGCTCGGTCTCGCGCCCGTCGATGAGGAACTCGCTTATTCGTTGGACTATATCGGGATAGCCTAGGGCCATCGCCTCCGCTACGCGCTCGTGAAGCATCTCCTCGCGCACCGTTTTCATCGCTGTCTCCTCCTCGGGCCCTCGGTTGAAGTATAACCTTCGAGGCATGGGCCGAGAAAGAGAATAAATGCCTGGACCGAGCGCCTATCCCGCCTAATATCGCTTGGAGGCGTATTCCAACCAGCCTCCCGCCTCCACCAAGGCCTTCTCGAAGTCCCCGAGCTCCATGGGATAGCTCTTGTCGACCCCTTCGGACCGGAAGCTGAGCTTCTGCCCGGGCCAGTCCACCTTCAGCGCGGTTTCCTTCCCGTTGAATGTCTCGAATACCTCGTCGATCGAGGCGGCGTCCAGCGCGAGAGCCAGCATCCCGCCGTTGAACATGTTCCCGCGGAAGATGCGGGCGAAGGAGGCGGCCACCACGACGTTGATGCCGTTGACCTCGAGGGCCCAGGGAGCGTGCTCCCTGCTCGAGCCGCAGCCGAAATTCTCGCGGCTCACGATGGCCGTCTTGTCCTTCAGGTCCCGCTTCGGGTCGAATCCCTCCAGCTTGAGGTCCTCCATGCAGTTGGGCTTCAAGGCCGCCTTGCTCACTTCGCTGAGGTACTTGGCCGGGATGATCTCGTCGGTATTGATGTCGCTCCGGTCCAGGAAGAGGACCTTTCCAGTAAACGCTTTCATGTCTCCGCTCCTTATCGCGCTTTCGTCGCCGTGAAGAATATCCGGCGGAAGGGGAAGAATACGCTGCCGTCGGCTCTCGGCGGATAGTCCGCTCTCGCGGCCTCGAGGACGGCGTCCTTGAAGGCCCGCTGCTCGGCTTCGTCCGCCAGGCGATCGAGCCAGGGGCGCATGCCCGTGCCGGAGTACCAGTCGATCAAGGCGCTCTGTCCGGCGAGGAGGTGCCAGTAGCTCGACTCCCAGACGTCCACGGATCCGCTCAAGGGAGCCAGGACCTCGTAATAGAAATCCGGCTCGTAGTAGCGGATGGGATCGTCCATATCGGCGAATCTCGATCGCCAGGGACCGCTCCGCGCCGTACGGCGCAAGGCTCGATGTATGCCCGATTCTCCGTTGCCCGGAACCTGCACTGCGAGGACTCCGCCGGGCGCCAGCCAGCTCCACATTCGCGGCAACAGCGCCGCCTGGTCGGGTATCCATTGCAGGGCGGCATTGGAGAAAACCAGGTCGAAGCCGCGGCCCGGTTCCCAGGTTCCGCCGTCGGCGACGATCCACTCGGCATCGAGGCCGCGGCCCGCCTCGACCCACGAGCGACGCGCCTCCGCGATCATTTCGGGCGAACTGTCCACGCCCATTAGCTCCGCGCCGGGGAATGCGGTGGCGAGGACGGCCGTCGAGTTGCCGGGGCCGCAGCCCAGGTCGAGGGCGGCTAGCCTCGGTGCGCCGACTACGGCGGGCGCAGGCTCGGCTCCGGCGGCGAGGCCTCCCGCCTCGGCCGCCTCCGACCTCGCCGCGAGAAGGGCCCGCGCGCGCAACGCCAGGTCCAGGGCCGGGCGCGTGCGCTCGGCGCCGAATTTCAAGTATAAGGCAGGATTCCAATCAGGCATGCGGAGCCCCCGAGCTACGGGCAGGGCCGCCGTTCCGGCCGCGGGCAGCGATGATCTGGGCGGCGACGATAAAGGGCATGACCGTGACCATGCCGTTGAGGTAAATGTGGTTCACCAGCACATCGGGCGCGTTCAGGTCCTTGAAGACCATGCTATGTAGGACCAGGAACACGGCCCATGCCTCGATGGTCGCCGCGACGATGAGCCGGATCTCCGCGATGAACACTCGGTCCACCTTATGGAATCGATGGATGAGCTCGATATGGGAGAAGCCCTCGATCCCGTCGAGGGCCTCGTCGGGCAGCCAATCGGCCAGCTCCAGCCAGACGGTCTCGGCGTCCCAGCCGTCATCCGTTGGTTCGGTACGACTTGAGTGTACGAAGGCCATGGGCCTCAGATCGGAATCCATTAGTCTCTCCCTTTTACGGCGCTACGCGCTGATGCAACCCGCGATGGCCGCGGCCGCGGCGCTCGCCGGGCTCATCAGGTGGACCATGCCGCCCTTGCCCATGCGGCCGTAGAAGTTGCGGTTGGTCGTGGAGGCGCAGACTTCGCCTTCGGCGAGGACGCCGTTGGACATCCCGAGACAGGCGCCACAGGTCGGATTGGTGACGCAGAAACCCGCGTCCATGAAGGTCTCGATGAGGCCTTCCCTTAAAGCCTGCCGGTAGACGGCGGGCGTGGCCGGGCTGACGACGCCGCGTACCGAGTCGGCTACGCGCTTGCCCTTGACTATGGCGGCCGCCTGGCGAAGGTCCTCGATGCGTCCGTTGGTGCAGCTGCCTATGTAGACCTGATCCACGCGGGATCCGGCCAGCTCGCGTATCGTCTTCACCTGGTCGGGCTTGAAGCCGAAAGTCGCGACGCTTTCCAGGCCCGAGATGTCCAGGCCGAGGACTTCGTCGTATTCCGCGTCGGGATCGGAGACCCACTGGCGATAGGCCGCGAGGGCATCGGCCTTGCTCTCGAATTCCTTCTTGATGTGGGGCCAGAGGTAGTCCACGGTGCTCATGTCGGGGTAGCAGATTCCCGAAGTGCCGCCCGCCTCGACGGCCATGTTGCAGAGGGTCATCCGAGCCTCCATGGACATCGCGTCGACGACCGGCCCCGTAAACTCGATTACTTTGTCCGTGGCCCCGTTCACGCCGATCCGGGCGATGACGTGGAGGATGACGTCCTTGGCGTAGACGCCTTTCTTCAAGCTGCCTTTCAGCTCGATCTTGATGGTCCCGGGCTCGCGGAAGGCGCAGACGCCCTTCAGGATCCCGACCTCCAGGTCGGTCGTCCCGACGCCGGCGGCGAAAGCGCCGAAGGCCCCGTGGGTGCAGGTGTGGCTGTCGCCCATGATGATCGTGTAGCCCGGTCTGGCGAAGCCCTTTTCGGGAAAGAGGGCATGGCAGACTCCGTTGCGGCCGATGTCGAAGAAGTCCGCGATTCCGTGGCGATGCGCCCAATCGCGGAGCATCTTGCCTTGCAGGGCGGTCTTGGAGTCCTTGGCCGGCGTCACGTGGTCGATCACCGCCTTGATCCTGGCGGGGTCGAAGACGCGGTCCATTCCCTTCTCCATGAGGTCGGCGAGGGCGGTCGGCGTGGTGATCTCGTGGCAGAAGACGGCGTCCAGCTTCAGGACATAGGCCTCTCCGAAAGGACGGTCCACCACGTGGGCGTCGAAGATTTTCTGCGCGATGGTCTTTCCCATCATAGTTCTCCTTTTCCATCGAGGTTAAAGCCCTTGGGCGGCGTCACTACCCAGAAGGCCTTCAAGGGGACTTCCCCGGCGTTTTGCAGCAAATGCGGAATGTCGGAAGGGAAACTGCCGCTGTCTCCGACTTCCAGCGCGTAGGTATGGCCCCCGCAGCTCAGCTCGGCTCGGCCTTCCAGGATGATGCACATCTCCCTGCCGATGTGGCCGTATGCCGAACTCCTCTGCCGGGAACCCGGTGGCACGGTGAGAAGGTAGGCCTCGATCCCCGGCTCTCCTTCATCGGATCGGGACAGCAATTCGTATACGCGTCCCTCGGCCTCGAAACGAGGCCTATCCGCCGCCTTCATCACATGGACGGGGTGTTCGGTCTTGTAGTCCTCGAAGAGGTGCTCCAAGTCCAGATTCAGGAATCCGGCGATATCGAGAAGGGTATCGACGGCAGGCATCACCTTGCTGCGCTCGATCTGGGAGATTTGACTTTCCGTCACCCCAACCGCAGCCGCGACCTGCTTGAGGGTCAAGCCACGTTTCTCCCGCACCGATCGCAGTTTTTCCCCGAACTGGTACTTCATTGAAAATGAAGCTACTGTATTTATAATTAAGTGTCAAGCGGAAAAAATCGCGACGCTATGCGAATTCCTTCAATATCTCGTCGATCGCTGCGAAATCGATCGGCTTGGAAAGATAGGCGCGAGGTTTGAAAGTCGACTCGTCGATTCCCGACCGCGCGTATCCGGAGATGATGACGATCGGGGTCGACCTGTCGCGATCGATGAGTCTGGCCGCCTCCATCCCGTCCATCTCGCCGGCCAGTCTCACATCCATGAATACGAGGTCGGGCTTCTCGGA